>NZ_JAJNAY010000001.1:1581382-1917073 GCF_021010565.1 Chryseobacterium turcicum | reverse complement strand
CCAAACCTTCATCTACATAAAGATAAACAAGATATCTCTTCCCTTCGATAATTTTTGTCTTCTGTTGTTTGTAAGGAATGAAAAGGTCTTTGATGATTCCCCACTCCATAAAAGCGCCCGTTGGAAGACTTTGTACACAGCTCATCACCGCAAACTCACCTACTTCAGCCAAAGGAACTTCGGTAGTAGCTTTCAGTTTATTATCGTCCTGATAAACGAAAACTTCAATCTCGTCGCCAATTTCTTTTTCGTCACGAATAAAAACTTTAGACATAAAAGCGGTTTCGCCTGTCTCTGATTCAAGCATCCAGCCTGAACTATTTTTTTCTGAAATTTTTAACGTCTGAGTTTTTCCGAGTTGCATGAATGATAAATTTAGTTGGCAAAGGTAAGGAAAATAAGTTGGAGAGTTTGAGGGTTACTAAGTTTTGAGTTTTATTATTTTAAATTCCGTTTCTAAGAATTAGATATAAAATCCATCAGTTCTCGTCTGTTACTTTCAAAATCTAAAACATCTCCTACGATAAAATACTTTTGTTTGTCTACGCATTTTGAAAATAATGATTTAGCTAAAGCTACTCTATTTTTATCAAAACTTAAATCCTTTACCAAAACGCTTATTTGCTCTGAAGTAAACATTGCGTGACGACCTTGTTGATTAATGAAAGCAATTTTCTTATCATCAAACCAGGCATCTTTTTTCATGGTCGTCATAAATTGCTGGAAAGTTTGATTATCCATTACATTGGGATAGTTTATGTTTCCAATATTCCCTGAATTTCCATAAGGATTATTCCACACGTCATTCCAGTTATTAAATCCGTAATAATTATTTTGAAGAGGATAAGAGTCTAAAAGATACAAACCTTCATTCGTGAAAAAATCAAGGACTAATCTGCTGTTATTTCTAACATTTAAAGTTGTTCTGTAAACCAAAAATCCATTATCATAAATAGAAATAGGAACCCTTCCCGATGGAAGGTCAAAAAAACGATACTTTCCGGAATTATTCGAAATCATCTGGTCTGCCAGTTCAACACTGAAATATCCCTGCTCCGGAATTCTCACAAAAACTTCAGCATATCCATTATTAGAATTCCATTGATAATTTGGATTGGCTGGTCTTCTGTTTTGACTATTCTGATTATTTGGTTTTCTAAATCCTGAAGAATTACCAGAATTATTGTTTCGGGAATCTAATTTTCTACTTTCTGAAGATTCCATTTCTTTCTTAGACACTTCATTTTTCAAAAGCTCTCCTGCTTTTCCTGCTTCTTGTGCAAAAAATAGTAGACCTGATAAGATAGCACAAACTGTAAATATTTTTTTCATAATGACTTCAATTTTATAATCAAATCGCACTCTATTTTCATGCCAGAAATGCATCTTTTTAATTAAAATAAAATTTAAAAATAATCGCTTTAACCTTATAGAAAATATTGAATCCAAGGGAAATTTAAGCACAAAAAAAAGACCGCCATCAAATTGAGGCGGTCTTTTTTTTTAATATTTAAATGATTAAATCTTTTAATCAAATTTTACATATGCAACGCTCTTTTTCCTGTAGCATCCAATGCAGCTTCTTTAATAGCTTCTGCATACGTAGGGTGAGCGTGAGAACTTCTTGCAATATCTTCTGCACTAGCACGGAATTCCATTGCAATAACACCTTCAGCAACCAAATCTGCAGCTCTCGCTCCAATCATGTGGAAACCAAGAACCTCATCAGTTTTTTCGTCAGCAATAATTTTCACCAAACCATCGATATCACCACTTGCACGGCTTCTTCCTAAAGCTCTCATTGGGAAAGTTCCGATTTTGTAAGCCACACCTTCTTCCTTCAATTGCTCTTCAGTTTTACCAACTCCAGCAACTTCCGGCCAAGTATATACTACACCAGGAATAAGGTTATAATTGATGTGAGGTTTTTGCCCAGCCAAAGTTTCAGCAACGAAAACTCCTTCTTCTTCAGCTTTGTGAGCCAACATCGCTCCTTTTATAACATCTCCGATTGCATAAATATTTGCAACGTTAGTCTGTAAATGGTCGTTCGTTTTGATTCTTCCTCTTTCGTCAAGCTCAACACCTGCTTTTTCAAGAGCAAGACCGTCTGTGAAAGGTCTTCTTCCTACAGAAACCAAACAGTAATCACCTTCAACAGTAACTTCTGCTCCTTTTTTATCTTTTGCTGTAATTTTTACAGAATCTCCGTTTCTTTCAACCGCAGAAACCGCTGTAGAAAGCATAAACTTCATTCCTTGTTTTTTAAGAACTTTAGTCAATTCCTTGCTTAAAGCTCCATCCATTGTAGGAATGATTTTATCCATAAATTCAACTACAGTAACCTGAGCTCCTAATCTTAAGTAAACTGAACCTAATTCAAGACCGATAACTCCACCACCGATTACTACCAAATGCTTAGGAATTTCTTTTAAATTTAAAGCTTCAGTAGAAGTAATCACTCTTTCTTTATCTAAAGTAATGAAAGGCAAAGATGAAGGCTTAGAACCTGTTGCAATAATGGTATATTTAGATTCAATCGTTTCAGAAGAACCGTCGTTTTTAGTCACTTTAATCTGAGTTGCAGATTCGAAGCTTCCCAAACCTTCAAAAACAGTAATTTTGTTTTTGTCCATCAAGAAGTTGATTCCTTTTGTAGTTTGTTCTACCACTTCATTTTTTCTCGCAATCATTCTTGCGATATCTGCTTTTGGCTCGTTAATGATAATTCCGTGGTTTTCGAAATTGTGTTTTGCGTTTTCGAAATGCTCAGAACTGTCTAAAAGCGCTTTTGAAGGAATACATCCAACGTTAAGGCAAGTTCCGCCTAAAGTTGAATACTTTTCAATAATTGCTGTTTTGAAACCCAATTGTGCAGCGCGAATAGCAGCTACATAACCTCCAGGACCGGAACCGATTACGGTAACATCAAATTGACTCATTTTATATTTTAATTTATTTATTATCTGAAATGATTAATTCTTACAAATTTACTGATTAATTACCACGCACCCAAGTGAGTTTTATCAAGTTTTTTTATGTGGGATGTTTGCTGATGGATGAGGGAAGTTTATGATATTTCAGTTTTGACGGGTTTTAATAATTTTGCTGTAAAAATTAAATTTATCTTCTTTATTCCACTTTTTATAAATGTCAGCAACTTGAGAAAGCTCTTCAATTGACATTTCTTTAATATCCTTTTTCAGTACCTCAGACAGAATTTTATTTTGAATTTTAAATATTCTAATCTCTTTTCTGCATTTTAGACAGTTTAAAGGTGTAGATTCTCTAAAAAACTTTAATTCTTCGTACCACAGTTTTTTTTCTCTTTTGTAAATGTAAATTCGTTTCCACAATTTTTACAATTTAAACTGATGTCATAATAGGCTAAATGAGAATTATAACCATCATTTTGCTGAGAAGGATTTGCAATTAAGGCTTTTTTATTCTTTAAACAACTATCACATGCCCATTCAAAATTACTCGAGAATAAATAATTATATAAGTCAAAATCATTCCCATACACTTTTATAAAATCAGTATTTTTCAAAACTGTCAAACAAATTGAAACATCATTTTTATCTTTCAAAATATGACAACATTTGCATTTGACAAATTGATTCTGATTTTTTTTCATTAATGATAATCTGATTTTTATAATAGAATAAATTATAAACCAAGATTCAATTTTCCCTGACCAAATGATTCCGGATTTTCAAAATCAGAACCTCCATAGATATACCACTCTTGTTTCTCAATATATTCTATAGCATTTTCGGGAGTAACTTGGGTAACGTCTTTTTTGGCAACAATACCTTTGTACCAATTCTTAGATTCAGAGTTCTCTGCTGATTCAATAACATAATTAATCCAAATTCTCTGGCATAATCTGCATTGAATAATCTCAACATCAGCATTTCTTCCGTTAGTTTTATCTTTGCCGACCTCCGAACTTCTATATTCTGAAGGAGTTAAAACTGCTTTTTCGCACGCGCAACCTAATTTTGGAAGTTTTTTCATGAATGAAATAATTATTTTAAAATTTTAAAAGGTCAAATTTAAGGAAATTAAAGATTATTTATTTACTTCATCAATTCAAGCAAAATTTTCTCATACTTATCCAAAATAATTTCTTTTGAAAATCTAGCTTTAATAGAGTTCTTAATAGAATCTGCGTCGTAATGCCCTTGCAAAATTTTCATAATTTTCTGTGAAAACTCTTCATGGTTTTCAATATCAGAAACCTCACCGTTTACTTTGTCTTGGATGATTTCGTTAATTCCACCGCGGCAATTATTTGCTAAAGAATACGTTCCGCAGGCTCCGGCTTCCAATAATACATTAGGAAAACCTTCATAACGTGAGGAAAGCACAAACAAATCTGCAAATTTCAGAAACTCATACGGATTTTCTTGTCTGCCGTGAAAAATAACTTTTTTTAAACCTAAAAAATCCTTCATCTGACTCAGCAATTCCCTGTCTTTTCCGTCGCCTAAAATATGGAGAATAATATTCTCATTTTTAAGTCTTGAAAATACTTTCAGTAGATTATCAAAACCTTTTCTTGCCGATAGATTACCAATAGCAACCACGTTTTTATAATTGTATTTAAAACTTTCAGGTTTTGTAGAAATCAGAAGTTTTTGATTGATAAAATCAAAATCTACAGGATTATTGATTTTTGTGATTTTTTGTTTTTTAATATTAAAATTATCTACCAAATCATTCATCATATCATCGCTTTGTGCAATAATTCTTTGATAATTGTTGTAGAAATTATAGAAAAATTTTATTTCTTTTCTGGTGATATGCTCTGAAACGACATTGGTTTCTCGGGCAATAAATTTAATTTTTGGAAAAAGCTTAATAAATAAAGATAGATAGGCATTCACTTCCCCAAATCCTGAAAAAACAATATCGGGTTTCCTGCGATAAATTTGTGAAAGAATGGGTTTTAGAGAATTTCTTATTCGCTCTATATTTAAATCTATTATTTCAACATCTTTTTTTATCAAACTCAAATATCCACCTTGTTTGCGCAACAACAAAATCTTAATTTCAAAACGATCTCTTGAGAGATGATTGGCAATGGTGGTAACAATTCTTTCTGCACCTCCGGTTTCCAAATCCGGCAGAATAAACATAACAGAAATTTTCTTATTCATCCTAAGATTTTTTAAATATTTCAAAGGAATTTTATTTTACAATAAGTCTGGAAAGTCATGAGAATGATTATTTAAAATATGATTGATCAAAAACTGATTTCCCCTTTGATCGAAAAAGATATACCACGAAGTATTGTTATTTGCTTTGTATTTTATGAAATTAGAACCAAACATTTTGAAATTTTTATCCGTTTTTCTAACGTTCACTTTAAAATCATAATGTAATATAAATTCTACAATTTCTTGAACATAAATTCTTGTATCTTCTTCAAATCCAAAGTATTTTTTTTCATAAAGAATATCTACAAGTTCTTTAAGATAAGCTTCTATATTTGTTGAAAAAATTATTTTTCTTTCCAAGGCAGAGATTCTATGTGAGCATAAACTCTTTTCATTAATTCCTCGCCGGAAATCCCCTTCGCAAATCTCTCATCAAAATCATCTTTTACAGCATATTCAGCCTGAGACTCTGCAACGACTCCACTTGAAACCATTTTATTTTTGATTTCCAATAATTCTGCAATATCTTCTAACTCATCCATTTCTTTAATCCATTGGATGAGTTCTCTTTTTGCGTCTAAAATCGGATTTTCCATTATAATTTTATCAGAACATTAATTGGCAACGTCGCTGATGAATTTTATCCTCAGCATTCTTACTTCTTCATCAGAAAGCTCATCTCCGAATTCATCAAGCAAAACTTTCATACTGTCGCTATCAGATTCGTTCATAAATTCCATAAAGCCGTCTACAATATCTTCATCGAAATTGTCTTCGACATAATAATCAATATTCAGCTTTGTGCCTTGATAAACAATACGTTCCATTTCTTTCAACAAATCATTCATCGAAAGGTTTTTGGCTCTTGCTATATCTTCAAGATCAATTTTTTTATCGGTACTCTGAATGATGAAAACTTTATGACTCGATTTATTAGCCACATTTTTCAACACCATATCCTGAGTACGTTCTATGTTGTTATCTTCAACATATTTAGCAATATAATCTGCAAATTCCTTACCATATTTTTTAGATTTCCCTTCTCCAACACCATACACTTTAGCAATTTCTTCTACAGTAATAGGATATTGTACCGTCATATCCTCCAAACTAGGATCCATAAAAACCGTGTAAGGCGGAATCCCGTGTTTTTTGGCCACTTTTTTTCTAAGCTCTTTTAAAAGCCCAAATAAATTTTGATCTAAACCTCCACTTGATTGCATCTGCACCTGATCACTTTCTGCTTTGGTTAGTGAAAGGTCAAATTCGCGGTCTTCAGCAATTAAAAAAGGTTCTTTAAAGTCGTCAGTTAAAACGGTCTTACCTTTTTCAGTAAATTTTAAAACACCATAGGTTTCGATATCTTTTTGTAAAAAATTCTGTACTGTAGCTTGTCTTAAAATTGTTTTCCAGTAGTTATCTTTTTCAGATTTTCCAAACCCAAAAAATGAACTTTGCTCTATTTTATATGCCTTCGTAACTGCTGTTTCTTTTCCAACAATAACAGAAATTAAATCTTTTGACTTAAATTTTTCTTGCGTCTCGTTGATTAATTCTAATGTTTTTCTTAAATCATCAGAAGCATCTTTTAATTTGGGAGGGTTTGATGCATTATCACACATTTTAGCTCCTGCTCCGTTTATAGGATCAAAAGTTTCCCCAAAATAATATAAAATATACTGTCTTCGGCTCATAGAAGTTTCAGCATAGCCTACTACTTCATTTAAAAGCTGCAAGCCGATTTCTCTTTCAGAAACAGGTTTTTGAGCCAAGAATTTTTCTAATTTTTCTATGTCTTTAGGATCGTAGAAAGCTAGGCAATATCCCTCTCCTCCATCACGACCTGCACGACCCGTTTCCTGATAATAACTCTCCAAAGATTTTGGAAAATCGTAATGAATCACAAAACGTACATCTGGTTTATCGATTCCCATTCCGAATGCAATCGTTGCCACAATTACATCTGCCTCTTCCATCAAAAACTTATCCTGATTGGCAACTCTCACTTTCTGGTCAAGACCCGCATGATAAGGAAGTGCATTAATTCCGTTTACCTGAAGAAGCTGGGCAAATTCTTCCACTTTTCTTCGGCTTAAACAGTAAACAATTCCCGATTTACCTTTATTTTTATTGATAAATTTTACAATTTCTTTATCTATATTAACTTTTGGGGTAACTTCGTAAAATAAATTAGCTCTGTTAAAGCTCTCTTTAAATACCAAAGCATCGCTCATTCCTAAAGTTTTCTGAATATCATCTTGCACCTTTGGAGTCGCCGTAGCAGTTAATGCAATGACAGGAACATCGGCAATTCTATCAATGATTTGCTTTAAATTTCTGTATTCTGGTCGGAAATCATGACCCCATTCTGAGATACAGTGCGCTTCATCAATTGCAAAGAATGATATTTTAACATTTTTTAAAAATTCAAGATAATCTTCCTTAATTAATGACTCTGGAGCGACATAAAGAAGCTTTGTTTTACCACTTTTTATATCATCAAAGACCTGTTTGGTCTGAGTTTTGTTAAGAGAAGAATTAAGAACGTGGGCAATCCCCGTTTCTGAGGAAAGTCCGTTTACGGCATCCACCTGATTTTTCATAAGGGCAATAAGTGGTGAAACAACAATTGCCGTACCCTCAGAAATAAGGGCCGGAAGTTGATAACACAGTGATTTACCGCCTCCTGTAGGCATTAGAACGAAAATATCTTTACCGTTTAAGAGATTATTAATGATCTCTTCCTGCTGTCCTTTAAAGGTAGAAAATCCGAAGTATTTTTTTAATTCGCCTGATAAATTGGCTTTTTTTGCGCTCATCTAATTTTGTATTGCTAAATTTGCATCCAATCCAAAGTTATAAAATTTTTACTTAAAATAAAAGTAATAGGATTTTTTAGTCATCAAATTTATATTAAGTAGAAATTGAAACCATTGATAATCTACTACTAATTTCGTTATAAAAATGGAAAAAGACAACATTATATCAATCGCAAAAAGCACTTTAAGCATAGAAATTTCCGAGCTGGAAAAATTAAAAGAAAGAATTAATGACGAATTTGTAAAAGCGGTACAGCTGATTCACTCTGCTACCGGAAAGCTCATCGTAGTGGGTATCGGAAAATCGGCTCATGTAGGTAATAAAATCGTTGCCACTTTGAATTCTACAGGAACACCTTCTCAATTTTTGCATGCTTCTGAAGCGATTCATGGTGATTTGGGTGTTATTCAAAAGCAGGACGTTGTTTTATGTATTTCCAATTCCGGAAACTCACCAGAAATTACCAATCTTGTTTCTTATTTAAAAGATTATTCTTCTGCATTAATAGGAATGACCGGAAACAGAAAAAGTAAACTTGCAGAATTTTCTGATGTTATTTTAGATACTCATGTAGATTTGGAAGCATGCCCGAATAAATTGGCACCAACAAGCTCTACAACCAATCAAATGGCTTTAGGAGACGCTTTGGCGGTATGTCTTATGGAGATGAACGACTTTAAAGAAAATGATTTCGCCAAATTTCATCCAGGAGGAAGTTTAGGTAAAAACTTAACGGCAAGAGTTGAGCAATTTCTTTCTTCACAAAAACCACAAGTTTCTGAAGATGCATCTATAAGAGATGTCATTATTTCTATCAGTGCATCAAGTCACGGAATAACCGTGGTAACCAATAACGAAAAAATCATCGGTGTCGTTACTGATGGAGATTTACGAAGAATGCTGTTGAAAGGAGATGACATTTCTAAAGTTTTAGCGAAAGATATTATGTCTGCAAACCCAAAAACGATTGAAAAAGATGTTTTGGCAAAACAAGCCATGAAAATATTAAAAGACAATAATATCGGACAATTAATTGTTACAGAAAACGGACAATATTTCGGAATTATTGATCTTCACACCTTGCTGGATGAGGGGATTAATTGAGGTGCGAGGTACGGGGATGCGAGATGCGAAGTACGGGATGCGAGGATTAGTTTCAATAGTTATCAATTCAAAATCTCGAATCTCGGAACTCGGAACACGAATCATACATAATAAACTTTTTTCTAAATTTAGAACTTAAAAAAAATATCTGTGAGCGAAGATAAAGACATGTCTTTTTTTGGACATATTGGGGAATTGAGAGGGCATTTAATCCGCTCTATTCTAGCCATCGTTATAGCGGCAATTGTTGTCGGTTTTAATATCAACTGGATTATGGATCATATCTTTTTTGGTCCTACCCGAAATGATTTCCCAACTTTTAAACTGGTGAACGAGTTTTCACAATGGGTTTTAGGGGAAGATAGTATTACTTTACCTGATGAATTTCCGGTGAGAGTTCAGAGATTGTATCAGCAATTTAATGTGATGATGGCAGTTTCTATTTTTGGAGGGATTGTTGCAGCTTTTCCCTATATTGTTTGGGAATTGTGGCGATTTATAAGTCCAGCTCTTCATCCTAACGAGAGAAAAAACTCTATTTTCATTATTAATTCGGTTTGGATTTTATTTATGACCGGAGTTTTATGCGGATATTTCCTTATTTTACCTTTTGCGGTGAATTTTGGGGTTATTTTTAAAATATCAGACATTATTATTCCGCTTTATGACCTTAGTGATTATACAACTTTATTTTTACAAGTTGTTATAGGAATGGGTGTAGTCTTTTTGTTTCCGGTTTTAATTTATTTTCTGACCAATATTGGGATTTTGAATCCTCAGTTTATGAAAACTTACAGAAGACATGCTATTGTTTTAATCATGGTTGTTGCTGCAATTATTACTCCTGCCGATGTTTTGAGTATGATTATGGCGGCTTTACCGCTTTTATTACTTTATGAATTCAGTATTGTGATGTGCGGTTATACTTATAAAAAGGTACAAAAACGTGATGCCAGCAGCTCACAGGCAGTTCAAAAATCTTAAAAAAATTAATATATATATTATGGCGGCGCGAAAATCTAAGGTTTTCGCGCCGCTTGTTTTTAGAATACTTATCAAAACGCTAATATTCTTAATTATATTCTTTAATTTTGGTTTTATTCAAATTCCATCTTATTTAAAATGAAAAAAATTTCATATTCGCTATTATTAGCTTCCAGCTTAGCTTTCGGTCAGTTTTTTGAAAAGGGTAAAACCTTTACAAAACAAGACACCTTAAAAGGTTCTAATACCCAATTCAGAAATTTCTGGGATGTAAAAAAATACGATTTATCGGTAGAACCTAATTTCGAACAAAAAAGCATTTCCGGTAATAACAAAATTAGTTTTGAGATTATAAAAGATGTGAAAAATCCTGTTTTTCAAATTGATTTACAACAACCGATGAAAGCTGAAAAAGTAGAATGCAGCTTCCCTATTATCGGAAATTTTAAAAGAGACGGAGATTTCATTTTTATTTCAGCGAATAAATTTTTCAAAAAAGGAGAAAAATATACGATTGATGTCTCCTATTCAGGAAAACCTGTTATTGCCAAAAAAGCACCTTGGGACGGAGGTTGGATTTTCACAACAGACGAAAAAGGAAATCCTTGGATGAGTGTTGCTGATGAAGGAATTGGCGCTTCGGTATGGCTTCCTACAAAAGATATTTGGAGTGATGAGCCCGAAAATGGAATCATTATGAAAATTACAACCCCAAAAGATTTAGTGGGAGTTGGAAACGGAAAATTAATTAATAAAAAAACAGAAAACAATAAAAATACATTCACTTGGGAAGTTAAAAACCCAATCAATGCTTATTCTATTATTCCTAGTATTGGAAAATATGTGAATTTTAAAGATTCTTACACAGGAGAAAAAGGAAAATTAGATCTTGACTATTGGGTCATTGACTATAATTTAGAGAAAGCAAAAAAACAGTTTCAACAGGTAAAACCAATGTTGAAAGCTTTTGAATACTGGTTTGGCCCTTATCCTTTCTATGAAGATTCTTACAAATTGGTAGAATCACCACATTTGGGAATGGAACACCAAAGTAATATTGCCTATGGAAATGGATATCAAAACGGTTATTTAGGCAGAGATCTTTCTGGCTCCGGAGTGGGTTTAAACTGGGACTTTATCATTATTCACGAAAGTGGTCACGAATGGTTTGCTAATAATATCACCGCAAAAGACCAAGCCGACATGTGGATTCATGAAGCTTTTACCAATTATTCTGAAGTTCTTTTTACCGAAAACTTCATGGATAAAAAATCAGCGGATATCTACGCACAAGGAATTCAGAATAATATTGAAAACGACGTTCCTATTATCGGTAAATATGGCGTACGAAATGAAGGCAGTGGCGATATGTATGCGAAAGGTGCAAGTATGATTCATACCATGAGGCAGATTATTAATGACGATGCGAAGTTCAGGCAGATTTTAAGAGGTTTAAACAAAGATTTTTATCATCAGACCGTTACAACTGAACAAGTTGAAAAATATATTTCAGAGAAAGCAGGTTTTGACTTTACAACGATTTTTAATCAATATTTACGTACCACCGACGTCCCTGTTTTAGAATATACCCAAAAAGGCACAGAATTGAAATACCGTTTCGTACATGGTGTAAAAAACCTTAATCTTCCGATAAGATTTGGAGAATACACCATTTCACCGAGCGAATCTTGGCAGACTTTAAAGCTGAAAAATTCAAATCCTGTGGAGTTTAGCAAAAATTATTATATCAGATATAAAAAAATTTAATGAAATTTTAAAAGGCAAAATCATAAGTGTGGTTTTGCTTTTTTTAACTAAAGTTTAGCAAAAAATTATAAGTTGATTTGTAACAATTCCAATTTAAAATCAACTATTTATCTATAAAATAAAACCTAATGAAAAAATTTGCAATTAGTTTAGGGATTCTTGCAGTGGCTTTCGTTCAAGCGCAATCTATAAAAACAAACATCGACCTGGTGAATGTAAAAGATGATAAAATAGCTGTAACGATGGAGTTTCCGAAAATGAAATCGAATGACGTAAAATTTCACTTTCCAAAAACGGTTCCTGGAACATATTCTATAGATGACTACGGAAGATTTATTGAAGGCATAAAGTTTTTAGATAACAAAGGTAAAGAAATCGCTTTTACCAAAGTGAATGACAATACATATTCACTAAAAAACGCAAAGGCTTTAACTAAAATTACCTATTTGGTGAATGACAGTTTCGACGAAGAAAACGAAACCGATAAACATAAAGCTGTTTTTTCACCTTCAGGAACAGATATCGAGCAGGGAAAAGTGTATTTAATCAATACGCATGGTTTTGTAGGTTATATCGACAATATGCAGGATGTTCCGTATCAATTGGTGATTCAGAAACCTAATGATTTTTACGGAACGACCGCTTTGGTAGATCAGGATAAATCTGAAGCAACCGATACGTTTACACTAGCAAACTATGCTAAACTGACCGATTCACCTTTAATGTATTCAAAACCTGATTACATTACATTCAATGCAGGAGGAATGGATCTTGTTTTGGGAGTTTACTCTCCGACCGGAAAATATAAAGCAGTCGATTTTAAAGAAAATTTAGAGAAAATGGTTGTTGCTCAAAAGAAATTTTTGGGTGATATGAATACCAACAAAAAATATGCAATCATGCTTTATCTTGCAGGAACCGAAGGTCCGCAAATAAAAGGTTTCGGAGCTTTGGAACATCACGAATCTACCAGTGTTGTTCTTCACGAAATGATGCCGAAAGAAGCAATCGACGAATCAATTGTAGACGTAGTTTCTCATGAATTTTTCCATACGGTAAATCCTTTGAAAACACATTCTGAAGAAATTCATTACTTTGATTATGCAGATCCGAAAATGTCTCAACATCTTTGGATGTACGAAGGCGGAACCGAATATTTTGCCAATTTATTCCAAATTCAGGAAGGTTTAATTACGAAAGAGCAGTTTTTACAGAGAATTGGCGATAAAATCAAAAATTCTAAAAACTACAACGACACCATGCCGTTTACGGTGATGAGCAAAAATATTCTTCAAGATCAATACAAGGATCAGTACCGAAATGTTTACGAAAAGGGAACACTTTTGACAATGTGTCTTGATATTGAGTTGAGAAAATTATCAAACGGAGAAATGGGATATCGTGATATGATCAGAAAATTATCTCAAAGATTTGGAGAGAACAAACCTTTCAAAGATGATAAACTGATTGATGAATTGGTAACCATTACCGGATATCCGCAAGTAAAAGATTTTTATAATAAATATATTGCCGGAAGCCAGCCTACTCCGTATGCAGAATATTTAGCTCAAGTAGGTGTAGAAATAAAAAAACAGGAGACTCCGCCAATTTTCTGGTTTATTAAAAACCCTGAACAAACAGGTTACAACGAAAAAAACAATGCATTTGTGTTTGATGAAAACTCAGCACTTTCTGCTTTCTCAAAAAATATTGGTTTTAAAATTACTGATGAAGTTGTTGCCTTAGACGGAAAAACAATTAACATTCAAAATGCGCAAGAATTTATTGGGTATGCACAGTCAATCAAAGACGGACAGGATGTTACCGTAACTATTCTTCGTAAAAACGGTGATAAAATGGACAAAATTGATTTGAAAGGAAAAGCTATTTTAGATAAAATAACTTTAGAGACATTACAATTTAAAGCCAATCCTACTTCTGCAGAACAAAAACTTCAGGATCAATGGTTAACTGGTAAAAAGTAAATTGGTCTATTTTTAATATAAAAAATGCGGGGAAAAATTTCCTCGCATTTTTGTTTAACCTCTTTAATATTATTGATACAATTCCGGTTCGATAGGATTGTTATTCTTTTTAAAACCTTCCTTTGCTTTTTTCTCCATTTCTCTGAACACCTGATTAGGATCTGAAATCTCTCTTCCATCGGCTGTTTTTGTTTTAAAAATAACCTTATTGGTCTCTGAATTCTTAGCCATCATCTCACGCATATTTTTAGTAGGATCGCTTTTGTAGGCTTTCCAGACTTTTTTAAATTGAGATTTATTAATTTCAATATCTTTTCCTCCCATTCCGTAAAGTTGAATTCCCTGAGGAATATCCATCTCTTTCTCAGTATTAGTCTTCATCGCTTTGTTTCCGACTAAAGTCATGGAATGCGAACCTGTTTTATCTTCAATTTTTACAATCAAACCGGGAAGTCCGTAGAATTTGTATGGTCCGTCTTGAAAAGGTAAATCTGTAGAAAACCACGCCGTCCATTCTCTGCCACCATATTTTGTAGTTGCTTTTTGGGCATTATACTCACCAATTTTCTGCTTATCTGGAAGAATTTTCCATTCCGGTTTTTTATCTTCTTCAATTTTATAGCTATCGCTAGAAATCTTTGTGAAAAGGTAAGTTTTAAAATCAGGATATTGTTTGGTCACCTTGTAAGTAATCATTCCCGGCTTATCTCTTCTGCTGATACTGATGTTATTAGGATTTAATTTAAGTTGCCTTTCTACATCTGCCTGAGAAGTAGAATCAGCTATAAACTTTTCCTGACCGTAATATTTTGATCCGTTTTTATCGATATCCAAAAGCATGATTTCGGTAAGCATGTTTACTTTATCTGTCGAATCGGGAATAAATTTATAATCGTAAAAAAAACGGTTTTGAGCGAAACTAAAGAATCCTGCTGTTAATAAAAGAACCAAAGAGATTTTTTTCATGCTATTTTATTTTATTTTTCTTAAATATGTATCATGTAAGAAGCTGTTTGTTGATGATTTAAATTCCAGTGCTTTTTAACCTCAAAAGTGATTGTTTTTTCTTTACAATACTTTGTTAGAAAATGAAAATCTGATTTTTTAACGCAAAGATTTAAATCGTATATCACAAAAATTAAGAAGCCAAGAATGAATCAATAAAATTGATTTTATGAAGCTAAAAACTTTTGTTTTCAAAGCTTAGGCGACTTGTTCGCTATTCTTTGCTCCTTAAAATCAAGATTATTATAGATAAAAACTTTGCGTTAAAAAAATGTATAACCCATAGCTGAAAATCAATAAATTATAATCGACCTCACATCACCTAAAGCCTAAATCACTGAATTATAAAACAAACAACAATCAACTATTTATTAAGTTCTATTCTGTTGTTATCTTTTTTTATCCTTGCTTTCAAACGTTCTTCTTGGTCTTTCATTTGATTACCTGTACCTTCTTTCATAATCATCGTAACACCGCCCATCTGCATTTGTTTGAGTCCTTTTGTAGGATCATTCTCATAATCTTTAAGCAATTTATCATATTGTTTTTGATTGACTACAATTTCTTTTTCTCCAAAAACATCTTTTGGGATTTCTGAAATATTCTTCACAGCCTGCAAATTAAAAACATGAGATTTTGTCTGATCTTCCAGCTTTACAATTAAACCGGGAAGCCCATGAAATTTGTATGGCCCATCCTGAATTGGAATATCAGCAGCAAACCAAGCAATCCATTTTCTTCCGCCAAATTCAGCTTCAGCTTTCTGAGTATTCCACTCTCCTATTTTTTGCTTTTCAGAGCTTATTTTCCAATCTATTTTTCGGTCGTCGGCAACTTTGTACTGATCTCTCAAAATTCTATTGTGGAGGAAAACTTCATATTTCGGATATTTTTTAGATATTGAATATCTTACCGAGCCTTTTCGGGCATCAGTCTTAACATTCATCATCCCCGTTGAAGCCAATTGTTTTTCCAAATCAACTCTCATAATAGAATCTGAATGATAAGCGGTGTAGCTGTAAAATTTAGATCCCGAATCGGCAACATCAAGATTCATCATCTCCGTTTTTACATCGCCTGCATTGGTAGAATCGGGTATAAAACGGTATTCGTAAGTAAAACGTTTATTTTGAGCATTGGCAAAAACTCCAATGAGCAATAAACTGAAAACGGTTATTAGTTTTTTCATCCTAAAAACTTATTTTGTGAATATTTAAAATTATTTTTGTTTTGTTTTGATATGAATTTCCCCTGCATCTTTGCCGGAAACTTTCGTTTTATTGATATTAATCGATTCTATATTCTTTGGATCAAGACTTTGCAACTCTTCATTCGAACTTGCATTTCCATCAATGAAATATTTTATATCTCCAGCAGAATTGGCCTTAATCATATCTTTTACGTTTGTTTGGTAGTTTCCCCCTGTAGAAATAATTTTACTATTAGAAGGCTTTGAAAAATCTGTATAAGAAGAACTTGCTGAGTAACTTACTTTTGGTGCATGAGCATCAACTGCAACAACCCACGGCTTTCCTACCATATTTTTTGACTGCTCTCTTACAATTTCTGCCTGTTGTCTTGCAACTTCTGCCTGTTTTGCAGAAAGTTCAGCCTTTTCTTTGGCTAATTTTTCCAGTTTTCTTTGGTCTTTTTTTGAAAGATTTATAACTTCTTTAAAAGAAGATGTCACTTTGTAATCTGGGTATGGTTTTCCATACACTTGTTTACCACTCATAAAAACTTTATCAACCTTCTTATATTGATTCATAAGGTTGCCTGTAGCTTTTTTCAATGATTTAATTTTTTCCTCCGTTAGGCCAGATTTACTTTTAAACTCTTCAGAATTAAAAATCTGCTCCAAATTTAAATCACTTTGCTTTTCTAATAATTTATATCCTTCATCATTACTTGCGTCAACAGCTTTTCCTCTATTTTCATTCAATCTAAAAGTGTAATTTTTCCCATTGGAAGAAACCGTTGAAAACTCCAGATCATTAAAAACTCTCTCAGTGTTGACAACCTTATCCATTTCCCCAGAAAGTTGCTTAAGCTCTTTTGCTTTTAGTTCAAATTCATAGCTCTTTTCACCTTTTTCTTTTGCTATTTTTTGAAGTTCAGTCGTTTTTTCTTTTGACTTATCGCTTAGTGTTTTAAGTTTTTCAGATTGAATTTTTAATTTGTCATTGGCTTTAGAAATTTTTTCTTGCTGTAACTTTACAATTTGATTCGTTTCATTTTTCGGAGATAAAGTATCAACTTTAATCTCGGCAACAGCCTTTTCAATTTCGTTGTTTACTTCTTTTATTTCTTTGTTTTTTGCATTCACCATATAAGCAAAGGCAACAGTAAATAAAACCGGTAAGGCAAAAATTCTTCGCGCATACCCAAATTTAGTTTGAGGTTTTTGTAACATTTTGAGTCTTTTTTTAAGGTTTGAACTTAGAAACGGACTGGTCGCAGGCAACTGTTTTCCGGAAAAGTGGCTTGCTAAAAGCATCTGCGCAAATGCTTTTGTATCCGATTGTTTGACGGCTTTTTTATCAGCCAAATATTCGTGTATTAAATTGATTTCTTTTTTAATAATATGAAAGAATGGATTGAACCAAAAAATAGAAGTGAGAATCTCTATAAATATCTTATCAATAGAGTGTTTCTGCTCGATATGTACCATTTCATGCTTCAAAATCTGTTTTCCTACTTCAGAATTGATAACAATAGAATTTTTCCAGAAAAGATTCTTGAAATAAGAAAACGGAGCTTCAGAGAGATTGGTCTGGTAAAAATTTACCCCTTCAAAGCTTTCTTTTTTAAACTGACTTTTGAGTTGTTGGATTCTGAAAATCCCATACATGAATTTCCCTAAAAAATAGAGAGAAACCAATCCCAAAGCTGAGAAAATAATTCTAAAATAAATGTAGTCATGGTCGATAGTTTTATTTGCATTAAAATTCTGTAACTTATTGATTAACAAAAACAAATTCTCATTAACCTCTATCGTAAAATCTTCTACCTTAATTAAAGGCAACAAGATCGAAACCAACATAGCCGACAAAAGATAAAATCTGTTGTAATGATGAAAGGTCTTGTCTTTTAAAGACAATTGATAATACAAAAACATTACACCTGAACAGATAATCACCTTCCCAAAGTAAAACAAGAGCACTTCCATATTAGTCTTTGTTTTTGAGTTCGTTTAGTAGCATTTCAAGATCTTCAACGGTCATTTCGTTTTTTTCAACTAAAAAAGAAACGGCACTTTTATAAGAGCCTTTAAAATAGTTTTTCACCAGGCTTTTCATTGTTTTTCCAGAATACTGCTCTTTTGTAACCAAAGGGAAATATTCGTGTTGTCTTCCGTATACATTATAATCTACAAACTCTTTATCTTTCAACACTTTCAGAATTGTAGAAACCGTATTGGTATGCGGTTTGGGCTCGGGATAGAGATCCAAAACATCTTTTAGAAAACCTTTTTCAAGTTTCCATAAAAACTGCATTACCTGTTCTTCTGCTTTTGTTAAGGTCTGAATGATCATAATCTGAATTTTAATTATTGTGATAAAGTTACTAAAAAATCTATATCACTAATAAATTAGTTATACAAATGTAGAAATATTTTTAATCTGAACAACTATTTTTTTAGTGATAAAACACAAAAACATATAATTGATTGAAAATCAATAGAATAAAAAATATTAAAATATGTTAAATTTTTAATTAATAGAAAATATGTGCTTATTAATCATCAGAGAAAACCTAAAATTTGATATAAATTCTTAAAAATTGTTAAAAAAAGATACAGCCTAAATAATATTCATATTGTATAATCTTACCACAAATTATCAAATAAGACGGCTTGTCTATGATTTTATTACTTGTTAAGATTTTCCGAATATCTTTTTCTGCATGATTCAAATCTCCAGTAATTTTCGGTTGTAAGTCTAGTTTCACAAAATTTTGTACAAAATTTACTATAGCCAATATATTCTTTATTTTTGAATCCAATATAATTTTGATAAATATCAAATCCCACTTCTGAATAATGAATAATTATAAAATCTGAGATTTTCAATTTTTCAATTATTTCCAGAATATACAAATTTTCAAAAGTAGTAAGTTCGTTACAAATATCTTCAAAATTGCCGTTTCCTATATCTTCTTTATAAAATTCTTTAAAAAAGACATTAAAAATTTCATCAAAAGAATTCTCAGTTTTACATATATCTTCAATCATTTGAGCTTCCCAACCGTCGTCATCAGTTGGAATGACTAAATAATTATTCTCATAAAAATGAGGAATATCAATAGCTGTATTGATACTTTCTTTAGTTATTATTAATGTAATTCTATGCGCCATTATTTTGTTGAATTGTAGCAGATTCCCAAATTTAAGCATTATATTAACTTTAAATATATGCCGTATGACTAATTAACACACAAATCATAAATCAATTATTTGTGATTAAATATAAACGATAATATGTTAGCTTTATAAGATATCTTCAAAGTAATTATAATCTAAAATCTCTTGTACATCATATAAATCTGAGGATTTGTAAACTTCTTTATTTTTTACAATTAATAGAGATGACCATAATGGGAGACCAAAATTTTCATTATCCGTACAGTGATGTAAAAAAAAGTTTTCAACTTTCAATTTTTGTATAATCGAAATTATCTTTTGTGTATGTAAACTTTGAGTTAGTTTGCTTTCAAAAATCTCATCCAAAGTATTAAATTTCTTAAGAGATTCTGTTGCCTCTTCCATTTTAAAACCCGTCATATCTTTAAACTCTTCAATCACTAAATAATCTAAATGAATTGCAAAATCTAAATCATTTATCATTTCTACCTTATCTTTAGTAACTAGATATGTAAATTTTGTTTCCATTATATTTTAAGATTATTACTCACAGATAAATTTATACAATATAAATCATTTCTGTCCGATTAAAACAATAAACAAATTGACAAACTCAATGTTAATAGTGTAAATCGATAGGTCGCTCCTCTGGAGCTTTGTTTTGGATTATTTCATTTTTTCTATTAACAGAAAATCCCGATGGGATTAATACAGCTCCATGAGGAGCAAACTATTAATAGAAAATAGTGGTTCTTTTATCATTAAAGCTCCTGAGGAGCGAGCTGTTAATTGTATTTCTAATTTTTTACCGGACAACAATGAATATAAATATACATCGTTGCTCGATAAAACAAGAAGTCAAATAAATGGCTTCTTGTTTTATCAGACAACAATCATTTTAATAAAAATAATCTGAATATAAATTTATTAAAATCAGTTTATTTAATTGCAAAAATCAGTTCTAAAAAGGCTTTAAATCATCATTTAATCAAAAATGCACAATTTACATTGTAGATTTGTTAAATTTTATTAAATAAAATGAATATGAATATGCAAAGAATGAGAAAATATATTTATTTTAGTGCTTTAAAAATTTCTAATGAAAAGATATACTCTATTTTCTGTTTTAATGTTGTTGATATTTAATGTAACATCAGCGCAAACATCTTCAGTTTTCGGATCTGTTGCAGAAGCAAAATCAAAAATTGAAAGAACCGTTCCTTTAGTTTTGGAACATTTGAAAAAGATTAGCGAATCACAAAATGATAATTCCATTCTTACTAATGGTACAACCGCTCTTAAAAAAGAATATGATGCTGTTGCATTAGAATTTGACCTTTACAGAGGAAATATGGCAAGTTGTATTGTCAACAAATCTAAGAAAGCATCAAAATGCATGAACTATCATACTTTATATTTCAGAAACACTTTAGGGAATTATGATAACTTCATCAATTATATCACAAAGAAAAACGGATATTTAGGCGTAGAAGATGATTCTGTAAAAAAAGATTTTAAACCTACAGAAATTGCAACTAAAATCGATACCGATTTCACAGCAGCTTCAAAAGCAGCTGGTAAATTAAGAGGTACTGCAAAAGCATCTTACTTTGAGCAGGTAAAATCTGAAGATTTTAAATTAGCTCCATTTGATACTTTGGTAAACTAATCTTTAAACAAAATAAAAATATCCCGTTTCTTTTCGAAGCGGGATTTTTTTTATCTAATTTAATTCTTGAAAATAAAAAAGGAGAACCATTTCTGATTCTCCTGTTGGTAGCGGGGACACGACTCGAACGTGCGACCTCCGGGTTATGAGCCCGACGAGCTACCTACTGCTCTACCCCGCGGTATATTTTTAAAACGTTTACCGAAAACGTTGTACTTAGTAGCGGGAACCGGACTCGAACCGATGACCTTTGGGTTATGAGCCCAACGAGCTACCTACTGCTCCATCCCGCGATATATCTTTATAGTGTTTATCGAAAACACTGTGCTTAGTAGCGGGGACACGACTCGAACGTGCGACCTCCGGGTTATGAGCCCGACGAGCTACCTACTGCTCTACCCCGCGGTATATTTTTAAAACGTTTACCGAAAACGTTGTACTTAGTAGCGGGAACCGGACTCGAACCGATGACCTTTGGGTTATGAGCCCAACGAGCTACCTACTGCTCCATCCCGCGATATATCTTTATAGTGTTTATCGAAAACACTGTGCTTAGTAGCGGGGACACGACTCGAACGTGCGACCTCCGGGTTATGAGCCCGACGAGCTACCTACTGCTCTACCCCGCGATATTGGATTGCAAATATACGAATATATTTCAAAACTACAAGCAATCCTTTTAAATAAAGCAATTTCATTAAAATTATTTAAATATTCGTACATTTGTTTATGGCAAAAATTTTAAAAATTTACCCGGACAACCCACAGGAAAACCTTATTAATGAGGTTATTAAAACCCTTAATAATGGCGGATTGATTATTTATCCGTCTGATACCATCTATGCTTTGGGCTGTAATATTTTTGATATTAAAGCCATGGAAAAGTTGGCTCAAATAAAAAAACAGAAGCTGGAGAAGTCAAAATTCTCGATTATTTGTAATGATTTAAGCCATTTATCAGACTTTACAAGACCTATTGACACATCCGTTTTCAGATTTCTTAAGAGTCATCTTCCAGGTCCGTACACATTTATCTTGGAAGCCAATAAAAGTTTACCTTTAGCATATAAGGGCCATAAAACGATTGGTATTCGTGTGCCTGACCATTCAATTCCACAGTTGATTGTTGAAAAACTGGGACATCCTATTGCTTCGACTTCCATTAGAGATGATGACGAAATTCTTGAGTACTCTACAGACCCGGAACTGATTGCTGAAAAATACGACCACTTGGTTGATATTGTAATCGATTCGGGATACGGTGACAATATTGCCTCAACCATTGTAGACCTTACCTCTGGAGAGCCGGAAATTATCCGTCAGGGGAAAGGAGAAATTTAGAACAGTTATTAAAAAATGAGTCTGAACGGAAAATATTCTTTAGGCATTGTACTTACTTTCGTATTGTTAGCAGTTTCAATACTGTATTCAATCCCTACAATTAATTTATTTTTTAATTATAAAGCTTTAACCGCCGATTTATTTTTTTACGACAGACTTTCTCTTTGGTTGGTTTTATTTGTTGTATTGATTTATAATTTTTTCATAGAAAACAGGTCATTTTTTGTCTGGGAAGAAAAAAAGTATTCCCCTTTGTTTTATTTGGGTGCTGTCATTGCTTTATACTTTATTTGCGTATTTGGCGGTGCTTTTCTGAATGCAATTATTATTTTTGTAACTCAGGAAAAACCCAGTGAAAGACTTTTAGAACTAAAAAAATTATTTAGCAATAATTACTTCCTGATTATCTTTACTTGTCTTACGGCCGGAGTTGTGGAAGAATTATTAATGAGAGTATATATTCAGCCAAGAATCGAGAAAATATACAATAGCCCGATGATGGGAGTGGTTGGTTCTGCTCTTTTATTCGGTATTTTACACAGCACGTACGGAACAATCGGTCAAGTTGTTGTCCCTTTCTTTATTGGGATTGTATTTGCTCTATTTTATAAAAAATATTCAAACATTAAAATTCTGATTATCTGTCATTTTTTGATTGATTTTATCTCAATGATGATGATGAATTTTATTGACCCTAAACATTTATCTTTATTTAATTTATGAAAATCATAACGTCCCCTGCAAAATTAATGAACATAGAAAACTCAACAGATTTATTGAGAACTTCTACTCCAAAATTTATTAATGAAGCTGCACTTATACAATCACACTTAAAACATAAATCGCCAAAATATCTTTCCGAGTTAATGGAAATTTCGGCAAAATTAGCAGACGAAAACTGGGAAAGAAACCAAAAATGGAAGCCTACTCCAACAGCAAAAGAATCGGCTCCCGCAATGTTTGCATTTACTGGCGAAGTTTATCGTGGTCTGGATGCAAAAACGTTAGACAAAAATGCGGTTGACTATCTTCAGAAAAATTACAGAATACTTTCGGGTCTGTATGGCTTATTGAAACCTTCAGATAAAGTAATGCTGTATCGCCTTGAAATGGGTAGAAATTTTGAATTTGAAAATTATAAAAACCTTTACGGATTCTGGACAGAAAAAGTGACCGAACTGCTTAATTCTGAAATGAAAAAGAACGAAATCCTCCTGAATTTGGCAAGTAACGAATATATAAAAGTGGTTGACCGAAAAAAACTCAATCATGAGGTAATCGATTTTGATTTTTATGAAATAAAAGAAGGAAAACTGAAAACCATTGTAGTGTACACCAAACACGCAAGAGGTCTTGTCGTAAGATTCTGCGCAGAAAACAATGCAAAAACATTGAACGATGTGAAAGCATTCAACTATGAAGGGTACAGAATTAATGAGGAAAAATCAACAAATACAAAACTCGTTTTTACAAGATAATGACATTATCACAGCTTAAAAAACACTTCTCAGAATCTGTTTCTGAAATTTATACCGATTCTGAAAGTGTATTTATATTTCAGATTTTTGCTGAAGATATTTTAGAATTAAATCATTTTCAGCAAAGACAGTCTACAGATTTGGAATTGTCTGATGAGAAGATTAATCAATTTCAACAAATTATTTCAGAATTAAAAACAGGAAAACCTTACTTACAAATTTTAGGTGAAACGGAATTTTACGGGATGAAAATTTTTATTGATGAAAATGTTCTCATTCCACGTCCTGAGACAGAAGAGTTGCTGGAAATTGCCATTCAGAGAATCTCAAATCTCAAATCTCAAATCTCAAATCCCCGAATTCTTGATATCGGAACCGGAAGCGGAATTATTCCTTTGGTTTTAAAAAAGTATTTTCCTGAAAGTGAAGTTAGCTCAGTTGATTTTTCAGAAAAAGCTTTAGTGACAGCGAAAAAAAATGCAGATTTTCATAAGTTGGATATCAATTTTATTCACGCTGATTATTTAAGTTTTGATTTGAATAAAAACTTTGATGTTATCATATCAAATCCGCCTTATATCGGGATTGATGAAGAGAATAAAATTGCCGATTCTGTAAAGGAATTTGAGCCGAAAATAGCATTATTCTCTCCTACTTCTGATGCTTTGATTTTCTACCGAAAAATTGCCGAGGATTCTAAAAAACATTTGAATAAAAATGGTTTACTCTTTTTAGAAATTAATCAGAAATTAGGACCTGAAACTTTAGAATTATACAACGATTTTTCTCACAGTGAGCTCATCAAAGATTTGAGTGGAAATGACCGCTTTATTTTTGGCGTAAAATAGTATCTGAGCAAATTTTAAGTAAACGCTAGAAAGCATGATATTAGTCATGAAAATTGAAAACTTTGTCATTTTTATGATTTCATCTTAAAATTCGTAACATTAAATTAACATTACTCAAAAAAACCAGATACACTATTCCTTATTTTTAAAACAATTTATTATTAAATACATAACACTTATTATTAAAAAACCAACTCACCATTACTTAAAATAGTTGACATATTTTCGATAAATAGTATTTAAAACAAAAATAAAAATCTCTTTTCACTAAATAAATCATTAAAAACAAAAAAATATAAATTCAAAATAGAATTTATTTAAAATTCATTTTAACAAGTAATTTTTAGGTTATTCACAATTTAATTAATTGTATTATTTATTTATATATATTTAGTGCAATCGATTACATTTTGTCATATTAATATGCTATTAACTTAAACTATTACGTCATGAAAAGAATTTTAACTTATTTGATGTGCTTTTTCAGTTTTCTGAAAATAACCGCACAAAACATTACTATAAAACAAGCGACAGGCTGGATGGAAACCGCCTATATTAAGTGGTCCCCTGTAACGGGAGTCGATAGCTATAAAGTTTATTATACCGGAGCAAATTTTACTGACCAAATCATCGATACCCAACTGATACGTAATTATGGTTCGTATTATAGAGCAGATGCACTAGGGCTAAATCCGGGAGTTTACACCATGAAAGTAGTTCCTGTCACTGGAAACGTAGAAGGACCAGCAGCCATATCAGCACCGATAATTGTAACCGCACACGACAGAACAGGGTTTGCGCACCATAACGGAAGAGTACCAGGAGCCTACAATCTTGACGGAACTTTAAAGGCAAATGCCGTAGTTTTATACATTACTCAAGATACGAAAAACACAGTTTCTATGAATGTTACCGGAGCTAACTCTAATCCCTGTGTTGGTCTACAGTCTATTTTAGACGGATTCAAAAAAGGTTTAGATTTCCGTCCACTCGTTATCAGGTTGATTGGGAATGTTACAGATCCTAACTACATGCTCAATGGAGATATTGTAATTGAAAACAAAAAAATTGCAGCAAGTTCTATCACTTTTGAAGGTGTTGGTTCTGATGCGCTGGTCAATGGATGGGGAATCAGAATAAAAACAGCAACGAATATTGAAGTTCGTAACTTAGGATTTATGTTGACTGATGCTTCTGAGGGTGATAATCTCAGTTTACAGCAAGACAATACTTATATTTGGGCTCACAATAATGATTTATTTTATGGTGCACCAGGATCTGATGCTGATCAGGCAAAAGGTGATGGAGCACTTGATTCAAAAAAATCTACCTATGTAACCTTTTCATACAATCACTTTTGGGATAACGGAAAGAGTTGTCTGTTAGGTCTAAGTGAAGGTACTACTACCGATTTATACATTACATATCATCACAATTGGTTTGATCATTCAGACTCAAGACATCCTCGTGTACGTTTTTTTTCAGCACACGTTTACAACAATTATTATGATGGAAACTCAAAATATGGTGCCGGATCTACATTAGGTTCATCTGTATTTGTAGAGGGTAATTATTTCAGAAACTGTAAATACCCGATGTTGATTTCTAAGCAAGGAACAGACATTGCGGGAGGCTCAACCGGAACATTTTCTAATGAAAACGGAGGGATGATTAAGGCACATAACAACTATATGACCGGTCAGACAGCTTTTGTACCATACAGTTCAGTAGCACTTACTCAATTTGATGCCTACCTTGCAACAAGCAGAAATGAAATTTTGGGAAGTAATATCACCGCTGTACAAGGCAGTGCAACTTATAATAATTTCGATACAAATCCGGCATTGTATATTAATTCTTTGGTTGTAGACACCCCTGTTGTAGCGAGAGATAAAACGATGCAATATTCGGGGAGAGTTTCCGGAGGTGATATAAGTTGGACGTTCAATAATGCAGTAGATGATACAAGTTCAGCAGTCAATACAGGGCTCATGGCATTATTACAGAATTATACATCCTCTCTTATTTCTGTTCAGGGAATTGCTTCACCTGTAGTAAGTACTCAGACATTAAGCATACCTTCTAATAATGATCAAACAGTCATTACCGATACAGCAATAGCACCGATGACCTTTACATGGGGTGGAACAGCTACTGATGTCACAATATCTGGGTTACCAGCTTCAGGAGTAAGTTTTGTAAAAAACACCACTAATAAAACAGTTATTATTTCTGGAAATCCTTCGGACGATGTAAGCTTCACTGTAAATACTGTGGGATCTGCGGGAACATCAGTTTCAGGAACAGGCAGTATCAGTGTAATTGCGGCGGGAACACCTCAAGGTAATGAAATTCATAATTTCACTACGTCTGCATTAAACAGTACATTCTATACTTTTACATCAGCAAATATAAACTCTACGGATGGATCTGCAACCTATGATGGGGCTGCTTTAACAAAGCGTTTAAAACTAGAATCAGCGACATCTATAGCTTACAACACTTTGCAAACTTCTACTTTAACATTGGTTCTGGATCCTACTTTTAGCGGAACTGTAAAGTTTGACAATGTAAATTATACTGCCACAGCAGGGGTTATAACAATTCCTAATATTGCTCCAGGAGCACATAGCATTACAAAAGGAAGTGTTGCAAATCTATTTTATTTTAAAACAGTATTTAATACCGCAGGAGTTTTAGCAACCCAGGAAAACAGATTAGAAAAATTAAATATTTATCCAAACCCTGTTAATTCTATCCTTACTATTTCTACACCAAAAAATAGTTCTGTTGAACAGGTAATTGTATCAAACTCAGTTGGACAAGTTGTTAAGACAATTAATGAGAATACGACAAAAATTGATATGACAAGTCTAAAGAGTGGCATTTATTTCTTACAGATTAAAACTAAAGAAGGAATATTTAATCAAAAAATAATGAAAAAATAATAAATAGTTTTTAAAAACTTATTTGAAATCCGTCTCACATCTAGTGAAGACGGATTTTTAGTTTAATCATAGAACTTTAGGACAATATTGAATAATCACAAGAGATTTTGAAACAATGATTAAAATAATGAAATGATACATTTGTTTTTCAATATTATGATTAAAAACGGACATTAATAAAAAAAACAAAACCAATGAAAAGATTCATTGGTTTTAATGGTTAAGAATTAAAAAAAATTTAGCCTATTCTTTTTCTTACAAATATTTCGTACGCCAAATAAATCAGCGGAAGTGACATAATCAATAGGTAAAACATATTATGAATTGCATCTTCAGGATAAATGATTACGGTATAAATCAATCCAAAGAAAGCTCCTCCTAAATGAGCAGCGTGCCCCACATTATCATTTGATCTTGGTTTTAGCATGCTGTACACAGAATATCCAAAGTATAGTAACCCAAAAATATAGCCCGGAATACTAAGAAAAGGAATAAATATAATTCCAATTTTTGAAAATACCGGATTTAGAGAAACGCTTGCAAAAATAATTCCAGCAACACCGCCACTTGCTCCGATTGCAGAATACCAGCTTTGATTTTTATAAATTAACAGAGAAAAAAGATTTCCCAGCAAAATAGAGGCGATGTATATGATTAAAAAACCTACAACTCCAAATGCTGCCATTATTGGCGGATAAAACATATAAAGCACATACATATTAAGCAATAAATGCATAAAATCTGCATGTAGAAAACCTGCCGTCAAAAGTCTGAAATATTCTTTTCTATGCAGAATTGCTCCCACATTAAATTTATATTTCTCAAACATTCTCATATCATTTAAAGCCAAATAGCTAATGATACACGTAACTGCAATTATAATGATAACAATTGTATCCATATTTTTTTATTTTTCGTTATCATCACTTCCGAACAAATTTCCTATTGTTCCATCATCATTTGAAGCAGTAAAATCAGGTTCTTCATAAACTTCTGGCTCCTCTTCTTCCTGCTCTGGAATGGTGATGTTGATATTTTTAACTTTAAATTTCGTAAACTGATTTCCGATGGCTTTAATTCCTTTTACGGTAATAAATTCATCAATATTAATGGTTTCGGGATCACGATCTTTTCCTTTATCTTTCGCAAAAATAATTTCTGCAGTAACATTGTTTGAAACCAAAATTCTTTCAATAAAAGATTTCGGATGTTCTGAAGGCATAAAGGTTTGAAGATTGGTATTGTTTTCCAGCAAGAATCTCTTGATGAAATACATATCCTTTTCTCCGTCGTAATAAATACAAGTTACCGGCTGATTTGGACGAAACTTTTCAAGAATGATATATTCGTCATCAAAACGGTTTCCAAGATCAAAACTTACCAATTTTGCTTCGCCTTGAGCATTAATCGTTAAAATCTTATCGTCTCCTTTAAAATTCCCCAATAAAGTTCCTCTCACATCAGCATTAAGCCTTCTTACGGTATCATCAAACCATATTTTTCTTGGCGCTAAAGTAGAAACGCCTTCTTCTTTCAGGTCGACTTTCTTTACAGAATATTTGGTGACCAGATTTCCTTTTGAATCTCTTCCTTTGATGGCTAATTCAGAGAAATCGATTTCCATTTTATTTTTTCTGATTCTTGGGTTTGGCTTTAGTAAAACCGTTACCACTTCGGCTTCACCATTCCGATTTGCCGAAAAATAAAGCATTTCTGAACCTCTTTTATCAGAACCTAAAGCATAATCTGTATTTCTTGTAACTGCAGTTACCGAAAAACGTTTCATGTAATAAGGGCCATCTCTACCTTCACGGTAAATCATGTTGTAGACGGTACGTTTATCATTCTTTTTCCAAATAGCAACGTGCAGAATATCTTTTCCGATGAAAGTTTTCGCTTCCACTTTTACAACTTTCATGCTTCCGTCTTTTCTGAATGTGATGATATCATCAATGTCTGAACAGTCAAATAAATATTGGTCTTTTTTCAGAGAAGTTCCAATGAAACCTTCCTCAAAATTAGCGTAGAATTTTTCATTCGCCACAGCCACTTTTGAAGCGTCAATGGTATCAAAAATTCTTAATTCTGTTTTTCTTTCTCTTTCTTTTCCGTATTTTTTCTGAATATTCAGATAATAATCAATCGCATAGGCAATAAGATTAGCCAAGTGGAATCTTACCTGCTCTATTTTCCCTTCTAATGAAGCAATATTTTCTTTAAATTTATCTAAATCGAATCTTGAAATTCTTTTAATTCTAATTTCTGTCAGCCTTAAAATATCTTCTTCAGTAACCTCTCTTAGAAGATGTGCCGTGTGAGGCTTTAAACCTATATCAATAGTTTTCAGAACTTCTTCCCAGCTTTTTACCTCTTCAATGTCGTGGTAAATTCTGTTTTCGATGAAGATTCGTTCTAAAGATGAAAAATGCCAGCTTTCCTGTAACTCATGAAGCTCAATTTCCAGTTCTTTTTTCAATAAAGAAACCGTGTGATCGGTATTCATTTTAAGAATGGTAGAAACATCCAGGAACATCGGTTTGTCACCAACAATAACACAAGCATTGGGCGAAATCGTTACCTGACAGTCGGTAAATGCATACAAAGCATCAATCGTTTTATCGGGAGAAACTTCGTTGTGAAGATAGATTAGAATCTCTACTTTATCTGAAGTATTGTCTTCAATTTTTTTGATTTTAATCTTCCCTTTTTCATTCGCTTTTAAAACAGAATCAATTAAATCTGTTGTGGTTTTAGAAAAAGGAAGCTCAGAAATCATCAGAATATGCTTGTCAACCTGAGATATTTTGGCTCTCGCTCTTACTTTTCCACCTCTGTGACCATCGTTGTATTCTGAAACATCAAGAAATCCTGCCGTAAGAAAATCAGGAAAAACCTGAAAGCTCTTCCCTTTTAAATAAGCAACAGAAGCCGTAATTAATTCATTGAAATTATGTGGAAGAATTTTAGTGGATAGTCCAACCCCGATTCCTTCAACTCCTTGAGCCAAAAGCAACGGAAATTTTACCGGTAAATCTACAGGTTCGTTATTTCTACCGTCATAGGATTTAGACCATTCTGTAGTTTTAGGATTAAAGACTACTTCCAAAGCAAAAGGTGTTAATCTTGCCTCAATATATCTTGCTGCCGCTGCAGAATCTCCTGTGTAAATATTCCCCCAGTTTCCCTGAGTATCAATCAACAATTCTCTCTGCCCAATTCCCACCATTGCGTCGGTGATTGATGCGTCACCATGCGGGTGATATTTCATCGTGTTACCGACAACATTGGCTACTTTATTGTAACGCCCATCTTCTAATTCGCGCATAGAATGCATAATTCTACGCTGCACAGGCTTGAAACCATCATAAACAGACGGAATGGCTCTATCTAAAATTACATAAGATGCATAATCCAGAAACCAGTCTTTGTACAGTCCTGAAACTTTTTTTAAGCTTTCGCCTTCGTGAGAGTTGTCTTCTATCATTCCTTATTCTTGATGTCTTTTCTCTTTATTAGCTCTAATTATTTTATTGAGAGATCTCTTTAAATCGTTGACTTCTTTTTTCGTTAAATATGAAATCTCATATTTTAAAGTGGTTGTCCCCGAGTTTTTGCTTGAAATGGTTATGTAAAGTCTTTTGAAAAAAAATACAGAAAACACTTCATATTTTACCAGTTTATATTTCGGAAATTCATCACTCTGAGGTTTATTTAAAAAAGGAATAATATTTCTATTCCTGAAATGAATTGCTTCCCCTTCGCTGTCATATTCAAAAATCTGTCTTCCGTGTAAATGAATGAAAATCAATAATACAACAGGAATAATAATTAAAAAATAACTTTTTTCGTCTAAAATATTAAACCTTATTTTATCTACAATAAAACTGATACATCCGCCTGATAATATCATCAATAATACAATATTGAAAAAATTATACAGGGGCGTTTTTTTCTTATTACTTAGCTTTATCATATTTATTTTAGTTTGGTGTAGGATATTAATTTTTTATTTTTTTAAAGCCCTACTTCATCCAAAATCTCTTTATTGTTAATATCCTGATCTTCAACTACCAAGTTTTCAAGAATGAATACTTGTCGGTCAGGGGTATTTTTCCCCATGTAAAACTCTAGAAGCTGCTCTATTGTTTGATCTTTTCCAATCACTACAGGTTCCAAACGAATATCTTTTCCTATAAAATGCTTAAACTCATCTGGTGAAATTTCTCCCAATCCTTTAAATCGGGTAATTTCAGGGTTTTTCCCTAATTCATTTAACGCTTTTACTCTCTCCAACTCAGTATAACAATATCTTGTTTCTTTTTTATTTCTAACTCTAAATAACGGCGTCTGAAGGATAAATAAATGTCCGTTTTTAATCACATCCGGGAAAAACTGAAGGAAAAACGTAATCATCAAAAGTCTGATGTGCATTCCGTCGACATCGGCATCGGTTGCGATAATCACTTGGTTATATCTTAAATCTTCTAGACTTTCTTCAATATTTAAAGCAGCTTGCAAAAGGTTAAATTCTTCATTTTCGTATACCACTTTCTTGGTTAAACCATAGCAGTTTAGCGGTTTACCTTTCAATGAAAATACAGCTTGCGTATCGACATCTCTCGATTTTGTAATCGATCCAGAAGCAGAATCTCCCTCGGTAATAAAAATTTGCGTTTCCGCTTTTCTTTCCGCTTTTTGGTCGTTGTAATGCTGTCTGCAGTCACGAAGTTTTTTATTGTGAAGAGAAACTTTTTTTGCTCTTTCTCTTGCCAGCTTTTGAATTCCCGAAAGCTCTTTTCTTTCTCTCTCAGAAATTAAAATTTTTCTCTGAATCGCTTCTGCAATTTCAGGGTTTTTATGAAGAAAATTATCTAATTTATTTTTTAAGAAATCAATGATAAAAGTACGTACAGTAGGACCATTTGGCCCCATATCATTCGAGCCTAATTTTGTTTTGGTCTGAGATTCAAAAACAGGTTCTTCAACGTTGATTGAAATCGCTGCAACAATTGATTTCCTAACATCAGAAGCATCAAAACTTTTATTAAAAAATTCTCTGATGGTCTTCACATACGCTTCACGGAAAGCATTCAAATGCGTTCCACCCTGCGTTGTATTTTGTCCGTTTACGAATGAAAAATAGGTTTCAGTCTGAGATTTATCGGTGTGTGTTATGGCAACTTCAATATCATTATCTTTCAAATGAACAATCGGGTACAATGCATCGCTTTCTAGTTCTTCGTCCAAAAGATCTTTTAATCCGTTTTCAGAATAGAACGTTTCGCCATTAAAAAGAATTTTCAATCCCGGATTCAAATACGAATAATTGCGGAGCATTCTTGCGATATACTCTTTTCGGTATTTAAAATGAAGAAAAATATCTGCATCAGGAATAAAAGAAATTTCGGTACCATTTCTGTCTGATGTTTCTTTTTCTTCGTGGTCTTCAGTAATCATTCCACGAGAAAACTCAGCAACTTTCACCTTACCATCACGGAAAGAACGCACACGGAAATAATCTGAAAGTGCATTCACCGCTTTTGTACCCACACCATTCAGACCGACAGATTTTTTGAAGGCCTTGCTGTCATACTTACCTCCGGTATTCATTTTTGAAACCGCGTCAACTACCTTTCCTAAAGGAATTCCACGACCAAAATCTCGAATTGTGACTTTTCCGTCATCTACTTTTATTTCGATTCTTTTACCCGATTTCATTCTAAATTCATCAATAGAGTTATCAAGAATTTCTTTCAGTAAAATATAAATACCATCATCGGCAGACGAGCCATCTCCAAGCTTTCCGATATACATACCGGGACGCAAACGAATATGTTCCTGCCAATCTAGGGTTCTGATATTATCTTCAGAATAGATAGGTTGTATTTCTTGTGACATATATTATTTCAGCAAACATACAAAAGTACAAAAACGGACAAAAATATCCGAATTTTTAAGTTTCTATTTATTAATATTTTTTACTGAAAAAATTGTTATTTTTTTTTATTTAACCACAAAAGGCACAAAGATTTAGACATTTCGATTAAAACTTATTTTTAAAATGAAAAAAACGCATCAATTTTCAAAAATCTTTGATTTTTATTCTTTTGACAACTTTGAGTATCTAGCAATATACATTTCAAATATTGTTGCCCGATTAAAACAATAAGCGGTTAAATTTAAACAGCCTTAAGCTTTAAAAATAGAGCGACACATTTTTTCTCATTTCATCTGAATATTTGAAAATTTGCTTTAATTTAGATTCATAAAGAATTTTAAATGATACAACTTCCTTCTTCGAAACTTCCCAATGTAGGAACCACCATATTTTCTCAAATGTCTCAATTGGCCAATCAACATCAGGCCATTAACCTTTCACAAGGATTTCCTGATTTTGAAACAGATTCTGAATTAATGAATTTAGCAAATGATTTCATCAAAAAAGGATTCAATCAATATGCTCCATTGGGCGGAATAATGGGTTTAAAAGAAGAAATTGCAAGAAAAATTGAAAACAGCCACAACGCAATTTATCATCCTGAATCTGAAATTACGATTACAGCAGGCGGAACTCAGGCGATTTTCACAGCGATTGCTACTTTTATACAGAAAGATGATGAAGTGATTATTTTTGAGCCAGCCTACGATTGCTACGAACCAACGGTAGAACTTTTTGGAGGAATTGTAAAACGTTTCCAAATGAAAGCACCACATTATGAAATCGATTGGAGTATGGTGAAAAATTTGGTTTCAGAAAAAACAAAAATGATTATCCTGAATAACCCCAACAATCCTTCAGGAAAGATTTTAAAGGAAAATGACATTCAGGAATTAATTAAAATCGTAAAAGACACCAACATTTTAATTTTAAGCGATGAAGTCTATGAAAATATTGTTTTTGATGGAAACCAACATTTAAGCATCTGCAAATATCCGGAACTGAAAGAAAGAAGCCTTTTAGTCGCCTCTTTCGGGAAATTATTTCACATTACCGGTTGGAAAATTGGATATTGTACCGCACCAAAAGCTCTGACTGATGAATTTAGAAAAGTACACCAATTTAATGTTTTCTGCGTGAACACTCCACTTCAAATGGCATTGGGTGAGTATATGAAAAATGACGAGCATTACATCCAGCTGAACCAGTTTTTTCAGGAAAAAAGAGATTTCCTGAGAGCCGGACTTCAAAATACCTCTTTTGAACTTCTTGATTGTGAAGGAACTTATTTTCAAGCCTTAAAATACGATAAAATTTCAGATAAAAATGACTTTGATTTCGCAACAGAATTAACGATTAATCATAAAGTGGCAAGTATTCCGTTTTCGGCTTTTTACAAGGGTAAATTAAATGAAAATGTAATAAGATTGTGTTTTGCAAAGAAGAATGAAACCTTAGAAAGAGCGATTGAAAATTTAGCTAAAATTTAATTTAAATCAGATGAGTGGAGAAAGCAATCTTGCTAAATGTTCAAAAAGAACTTTATGCTTTGATCGTTTTTTCCATTCATTAAATATAATTTCATCACAATCATCCATGTCACTGAGAAATACATTTTGTAGTTTCTGGTTAACCTCTTGATCAAATACGAGTGTATTTACTTCAAAATTAAGCTCCTGACTCCGAACATCCATATTTGCAGTACCTACACAAGAGAAATTATTATCTATTACCATTGTTTTAGCATGAATAAACCCTTTTTTGTAAAAGAAAATACGAACATTATTTTCTAATAATTCTTCATAATAAGAATAGGCAGCCGCATTTACAACTAAAGAATCTCCCGATTTTGGAACCATCAATCTTACATCCAGCCCAGAAAGAGCAACCTGCTTTATAGCATTCAAAACTGTTTCTACCGGAATAAAATAAGGTGTCACAATATAGACTTTTTCTTTAGCAGAAAGAATAGCCGAGGTTGTACTCAGCATAATAGAAGGTTTTGTATCGGGTCCACTCGCTGCAACCTGTACCATTTTATTTCCAGAATCAAGGTTTTCGTAGGCAAAATACTCCTGCGAGATCTGAGGAATTTTTTCAGTAGCAAAAGTCCAGTTACTCAAGAATAAAAACTGAAAATAAAAAGCACCATTTCCTTTAATATACAAATGAATATCTCTCCAATATTGTTTAGGATTAGGGTTAATATACTTATCTGAAACATTGATACCGCCTGTAAAAACGTATTTTCCGTCTACAATAATAATTTTTCTGTGATCACGATAATTGACTCTATTGGCAAAAATTCTAAAAGTAATTTTATTCACCGGAGAGGTTTCAACGCCTGCTTCTTTTAATCTATTCAAGAGTTTTTTTCCTATTTTTCCACTTCCCATATCATCATACAAAAAGCGAACGATGACTCCTTCATTTGCTTTTAGGATAAGAAGATCAGCCAGTTTATTTCCAATATCATCATTTTCATAAATATAATATTCTAAATGGATATGATGTTTTGCTTTTTGGATGACTTCAAACACTTTAGCAAACTTTTCTTCTCCATTCACCAAAACTTCTACTTCATTCCACTGTGTTAAAGGAGAGTGCCCTGAATGATAAAGAAAATTTATGGTGGTTATAAAATTATCCAGTTCACCCTTCCGGTTGTCTAATGTTACATAATGGGTTTGTTTAACGTACTTTAGAATCTTATGAAAAATTTCTTCATTTCCTTCAATTTTAAAGGTGTAAAATTTATTCTTCCGATAATTTACTCCAAATACAAAATAGATAATAATCCCTACAAAAGGGAGAAAAACAATCAGCATAAGATAAGCCAGCGTTTTGCTCGTGGTCTTGGTATCTATAATAATTTTAGCTGCAAGAAAAAGTACACCTGCCAAGTATAAAATTTCAACACCTAATAAAATATAGGGAAACTGGTCTAAAAAATCTTTAATCATCATAAAATTATTGATGAATCTAATATGATTTCACCTATTAAAGATAAGAAAAAGGAGCAGACATCCGCCTACTCCTTTATTATTTTAAAAGAACATTCCGCCAGAAACTTCAATTCTTTGTGCGGTAATCCAAGAAGCATCGTCGGTGCATAAAAAAGCAACTACTCCACCGATATCGTCCGGTAAACCAGCTCTTCCCAAAGCTGTATTGTTAGCTACGAGCGCATTTACGTTTTGGTCATCTCTCGTTCTTCCGCCGCCAAAATCGGTTTCAATCGCTCCAGGTGCAACAGCATTTACTTTAATTTTTCTTGCGCCTAATTCTTTTGCCATATATTTACTCAACTGATCGACTGCTGCTTTCATAGAACCGTAAACAGACGAACCCGGCATCGCAAATCTCGCCAAACCTGAAGAAAGATTAACGATTCCGCCATTGTCATTCATAAATGGTAAGAATTTCTGAGTCAAAAAGAAAACTCCTTTAAAATGAATATTTACCATATCATCCAATTGCTCTTCTGTAACATCTGAGATTGGAGAATATAAAGCTGTTCCCGCATTATTAATAAGGTAATCAATATTTCTGCTTCCGGTATTTTCTTCTAAATGGTCGCCTACTTTTTTTACAAACTCATCAAAAGATTTCACCTCTTTCGTATTCAGTTGATAAGCAATTGCTTTTCTTCCCAAAGCCTGGATTTCTGCAACCGTTTTGTCGGCTTCTTCTTTGTTTGAATGGTAAGTAATAATTACATCCAATCCTTTTTCTGCAATTTTTAAGGCTGAATTTTTACCAAGGCCACGACTTCCACCCGTTACAAGGGCAATTTTTGTTCTGTTATTCATAATTGATTTTTTAATGATACAAAGTTGAGTCAATTTCAAACCAAATGAGTTACCCGAATCAATCTGAAATTTGCAAAATTCAAATCAGGAACGAAATTCCATTGGGGTGAATGAAGTTTTACGCTTAAAGAAATTTGAAAAGTGTGCAATTTCTTCAAAACCTAAAGCATAGGAAATTTCGGAGACATTCCAACTGGTTTGTTTTAATAAAATCTTAGCTTCCTGAATTACCCGATCTGCAATAAATTCAGTCGTCGTTTTCCCTGTATTTTCTTTTAAGTTTTTATTTAAATAATTGACGTGAATAGACAATCGTTCTGCAAAATCATTAGCCACTTTTAACTGGATTCTTTGATTTGGAGATTCAATCGGAAACTGTCTTTCTAATAATTCTATAAACAAAGAAACCACTCTTAACGAAGCATTCTGAGTATTATGAATCTTTTCTGCAGGCTGCAATTTTTGTCCGTAGTGAATTAATTCTGAAACATAATTTCGAATCAAATCATATTTAAACTCGTAATCAGAATCGATTTCTTTTTTAATTTTTCCGAAAAGTAAATCAATTTCATCAGCCTTTTCATCATCTATTTCAAAAACAGGAATAACACCCGGCTGAAATAAAGGCAAATCTTCAAGGATATTCTGTGAAGAGTTTTTAGTGAAAAAATCTGTTGTAAAAACACAAAAATTTCCAGACTGATTGTCATCTTCAGGAATATAATGATAAGGAACTTTTGGGGTTGCAAAAAGCAAAGCATTTTTCTTAATTGAAATTATCTTATCTGCATATTCTGCTCTGTTTTTCCCTCGAATCAAACTTATTTTATAATATTTCCTTCTGTTGTAAGGCATTTCACAGGTTTTCTTTACCGTCGCAATTGTTTGTGCGATATCAAAAACATTAAAATGACCAATATCTTTGTGAAGACCTTTCGGAAAAATACTTTCCATATCTTTCCCCAGTCTTTGAGTCATTTCAAGGTAAAAATCTTCTAAGGATGCATGTGTCAATTTTTCCATAATGTGGAATTTGTGTAAATCAAATATAAGAAGAAGTTTTTGAAACAGAATTTAACCCTAAAAGACATTTTTAAAACAAATGAGTCACATCAGTTTTTAGATTAAATTTTGAAAATATTTAGAGCACATCAGTTTATGAAAATCTTTGATTTTCTCTTATGTGTTCTCATGTTTTCAGAGCGTACAAACTAAAACTTATGTGGCTCATGTGCTAAAAATTTATAGCGATTTGAAAACAAAAAAAACGCTCCCAAATTCATGGAAGCGTCTTAAAATATTATATAACTAACTTTTAATATTTTTAAACATTAAATCTGAAGTGCATAATATCACCGTCTTGAACGATGTATTCTTTCCCTTCAACAGAAAGCTTTCCAGCTTCTTTTACTTTTGATTCTGAACCATAGGTTACATAATCATTATATTTAATAACTTCAGCACGGATGAAACCTTTCTCAAAATCTGTGTGAATTACACCAGCAGCTTGAGGAGCCGTCCAACCTTGTCCGATAGTCCAAGCTCTTACTTCTTTTACCCCAGCTGTAAAATACGTCTGAAGTTTTAATAAATCGTATGCTTTTCTAATCAAACGGTTTACTCCAGGTTCTGTAAGTCCTAATTCTTCCAAGAAAATTTCTCTCTCTTCGAAAGTATCTAATTCGTTAATATCAGCTTCAATCTGAGCTGCTAAAACAACCACTTCAGCATTTTCTTTTTTTGCCATTTCTTCAATTTTGGCAATCCATTCATTTCCGTTTTTGATAGAATTTTCATCTACATTACAAACGTAAAGAACAGGGATATTGGTCAAAAGTTTCACTTCTTCAACGACAGCTTTTGCAAAATCTGTTGTTGCAAACTCTCTTGCATTTTTACCTTCTTCTAAGAATGCTTGAAGATTTTGAAGAGTTTCGTATGTTAAAATATCTTCTTTCTTACCAGATTTAAGGAATTTCTTCGCTTTTTCAACCGCTTTTCCAACCGCTTCCAAATCTTTTAACTGAAGTTCGATATCGATAATTTCTTTATCTCTTAAAGGATCAACCGAACCTTCAACGTGGATAATATTTCCGTTTTCAAAACATCTTAAAACATGAACAATCGCCTCACACTCACGAATATTGGCAAGAAACTGGTTTCCTAAACCTTCTCCTTTACTTGCTCCTTTTACAAGACCTGCGATATCTACAATCTCTACAACTGCAGGCAAAACTCTCTCAGGATTTACCAATTTTTCAAGCTCGAATAATCTCTGATCCGGTACAGAAACTGTTCCCAAATTGGGTTCAATTGTACAGAAAGGATAGTTAGCCGACTGCGCTTTAGCATTGCTTAAGCAGTTAAAAAGAGTTGATTTACCTACATTCGGTAAGCCTACGATTCCACATTTCATATTGTAAAATTCAAAGTTTAAGATTTAAAGTTTAAGGTTAAATTACCTTTCGCTTTCAGCGTGCAAATATAGTAATTTTACAGTGGATTTCATAATAAAAAAATCTGCCAACATTTTGACAGATTTTTCAGAAATAATTTTAATTGATTTGTGTTTATGGGTTGTTCCCTGTCGCTTCCTGAGCTAAAGGAACATCGTTTGGAGCCGAAGCCATCGCACTATCCAGATTAAATAATGATTCGTCTGTAGCTCTGTCGCCTCCCGCAATTTTTAATTTGTCTATTAAATTGGAAGCTAAAGTTTCTTCTTCTATCTGTTCTTGAACAAACCACTGCATGAAATTCCAAGTTGCCCAATCTTTTTCGCTTAAAGCCAAATCAACTAATCTATAAATGGATGTTGTATTGTCTACTTCATGCTTGAAAACGCCATCGAAACAAGCCGATAAAGTTTCAGGATCAGCAGGTGGAGCCGGAATGGCATCTACTTTAGGCTTTCCCCCTCTGTTTAAAACGTATTCCATAAATTTTATAGAATGATTTCTCTCTTCCTGCGAATGACGGTATAGAAAGTTGGCAATCCCGCTGTATCCTTTATCATCTGCCCAAATTCCGTAGGATAAAAATGTGTGTGAAGCGTGAATTTCTTTATTCATTTGGTCGCTTAAAGCTTTTTCCAGCGCAGGTGAAAGTCTGTTGGTATTCATAATTGTATATTTTAGTGTGATTATCATTATAAATACAAAAATGATTCCGTGGAAAGTTCCTTTCTTTATTTTTGACAAAAACAATAATATAATTAACTACAAATCAATTATTTAAAAATACAATTTGGATTTAATCTAAAATAAAAAAGTCAAAACCTTATCGGAATTGACTTTCAATTTATGGTAAAGATAAAGATTTATAATTTAAAAAAATCAAATTATTTCTTCGTCAGTTTTGCCAGATAAGAATCTTCGTCTTGCAAAACTTTTTCTATTTTAAAGCCGTTATTTTCAGCAGCATTTTTTAAAGTATTAAAATCAAGATACAGCCATTTGATAGGGTCTTCAGATTCGCCTTTGTAATGAACGACATAATCAAGCTCGCCATAATATCCATTGGCAGGAATTAAAACTCCGCCGTCATCATCTTGGTCAAACATATATAGAATATCAGTACTGTCAATTAATATTTGTCCGTTGTTATTTAATAAAGAATAGAGTTTTTTAAGATAAATATCAATCACATTCAAGCTCTGGAAAATTCCTGTTCCGTTCATTAATAAAAGAATCGTATCAAAAGTTTCACCTGAAAATTCAAGCATATTCTGAGTAACTGCTTTTTTAATTCCTCTCAATTGGCAAACTTCAATTGATTTTGGGGAAATATCTAAAGCCGTAACGTCTAAATTTCTTTCATTTTGAAGATATAACGAATGGGAACCCGCTCCTGCCCCTATATCTAAAACTTTCCCTTGAGATAGTTTCAAAGCTTTCTTTTCGATTTTATTCATCCCTTCAAAATCTCTGAAAAGATACTCTACCGGAAGCTCATCGAGTTCGGAAATTGAAGTTTCAGTTTGCAAATCTTCAGGATTTTCATTGTGAAAATAATCCCAGATTGCACGTCCCATTAAGTCTTTCATGTTGAATTTTAATGGGACAAAGATAATAATTAGACTTGGTAATAAAAATGAATGAATCGTAAAATCCATCTTTAGAATTGATAAAATAATAGATGTTATGACGAATTGAAATAGTTGTATATTTGAACTTATTGGTATTAAATAAAATGGACACAAGATTTACTGACATCATCAATCTCATCAAAATATCAAGAGCTAACGCTATAAAAACAGTGAATGCAGAACTCATTAATTTATATTGGAATATTGGAGAATACATCAGTAAAAAAATGGAACAAAGTGAGTGGGGACAATCAATCGTTAAAGAATTAGCGGTATTTATCCAAACGACTGAGCCTGAAATCAAGGGTTTTTCTGATAAAAATCTTTGGAGAATGAAACAGTTTTATGAAACTTACAAAGATTTTCAAAAACTCTCACCAGTGGTGAGAGAAATTAGCTGGACTCATAATTTGCTTATTTTTTCAAGATGTAAATCGATTCAAGAAAAAGAATTCTACCTCAAGCTCGTTAAACAAGAAAATTACAGCAAAAGAGAATTAGACAGACAAATCTCCAGCAGTCTTTTTGAACGGACTATGATTGGAAATTTAAACTTATCAATTTAAGTAAAAAGAAACCAAAATAAATTTCCCGAATACATTTCATCCTATCATTTGTTTTCAATCATCATCATCCACATTTTCTATTTTTAAAAGTATACTGTTTATACAAAAGTCCCTAACTTGTATGTTTTTAAAAACAGTAGAACAACCTAATGACAAATAAAGATTTTAATTTTCATCAAGGCTTTACTTTCAGCAAACATATTCCCGAAGAAATTTCGCATTTTGACAGGGTTTTCGATGTCTTCAAAGACCTTTTAACGCATACTTCAGGGGATATTGAGGAAGCTTTTGAGTGGCTCGATATGCTCGATAAAGAATACGATATTTTCACTGATGAATATACGCTTGAAGATTTTGAAGAAGACTTAAGAAAACGTGGCTACATCAAAAAAGAAGATGATTCTGAAGATGGAAATTCTGGAACGGGAAAAGGCAAAAACATCCTGACTGCAAAACTGGAAGCAGCGCTCCGTGAATATGCTTTAGACCAAATCTTCGGAAAGCTGAAAAAAAGCGGCATTGGAAATCACAGAACCAATAAATCAGGAGTTGGCGATGAACGCGACGGCGAAAACCGAAATTTCCAATATGGCGATGATTTATCAACGGTAAATATGACCGAAAGTCTGAAGAACGCCCAAATCAACAACGGGATTTCTGACCTTAGAATGACCGAAGATGACCTCATCGTAGAGGAAACCAAACACAAAGCTCAGATGAGTACGGTTTTGATGATTGATATCAGTCACTCAATGATTTTGTATGGCGAAGACCGAATTACGCCCGCTAAAAAAGTAGCAATGGCTTTGGTAGAATTAATTAAACGAAAATATCCAAAAGATTCCATCGATATTATTGTGTTTGGAAATGAAGCGTGGCCGATTAAAATTAAAGATTTGCCTTATCTACAAGTCGGACCTTATCATACGAATACGGTTGCTGGATTGGAATTGGCGATGGATATTCTTCGCAGAAAAAGAAATACCAACAAGCAGATTTTTATGATTACCGACGGAAAGCCAAGTTGCCTGAAACTTCCAACCGGTGAATATTATATGAACAGTGTAGGTCTTGACCAGAAAATTGTCACCGAATGTCTCAATAAAGCGGCACAAGCCAGAAAATTGAAAATCCCAATCACAACTTTTATGATTGCCCAAGACCCTTATCTTCGTCAGTTTGTGAATGCATTTACCGCTCAAAATAAAGGAAAGGCATTTCTGACCGGACTTTCAGGTTTGGGACAGATGATTTTTGAGGATTATGAGAAGAATAGAATTAAAAGGATTTAGACTTTAAGATAATAGACTGATAGATAAAAGACAATTAATAAAATTATCATTACAAAAATGAAAAACGATACAACATTCAAAGAATTAAAAAATTCGGGATATACAGATAAAACCATCAGTCAGGAAATTCAGGCTAATTTAATTGCAAAAATTAAAGCAAAAGAAGCTGTATTTGAAGGGTTGTGGGGTTATGAAGACACTGTAATTCCGCAACTAAAAAAAGCGATTTTGGCGGGTCACCATATCAATCTTTTAGGTTTACGTGGACAGGCGAAAACTCGAATTGCAAGAAGTATGGTGAGTCTTTTAGACGAATATATGCCGATTGTAAAAGGTTCTGAAATTAATGACAGTCCGTTTCAACCGATTTCAAAATATGCAAGAGATTTGATTGCAGAACTCGGTGATGAGACTCCAATTTCCTGGATTCACCGCTCAGAAAGATTTTTTGAAAAACTAGCAACGCCCGATGTGAATGTTGCGGATTTAATTGGAGATATTGACCCTATTAAAGCAGCAACTTTAAAATTACCTTATTCTGACGAAAGAGTTTTGCATTATGGAATGATTCCAAGAGCTAACCGTTCGATTTTTGTATTGAATGAATTGCCTGATTTACAAGCGAGAATTCAGGTTTCTTTGTTTAATATTTTGCAGGAAGGCGATATTCAGATTCGTGGGTTTCAGTTGAGAATGCCTTTGGATATTCAGTTTGTGTTTACCGCAAACCCTGAAGATTACACCAACAGAGGAAGTATCGTTACGCCTTTAAAAGACAGAATCGGGTCACAGATTTTCACGCATTATCCGAAAACGATTGCATTGGCAAAACAAATTACCGAGCAGGAAGCTTTAATTTCTGAAAATGATAAAGCGCAAATACAAATTCCTGATTTAGCTAAAAATCTTTTGGAAGAAGTTGCTTTTGCAGCCCGTGACAGCGAATATGTTGATGCAAAAAGTGGCGTAAGTGCAAGATTAACCATCAGTGCCATGGAAAATCTGGTTGCTGCTGCAAAACTACGTCTGATAGAAACCGAAGCTGAAAAAACATACGTCCGATTATTAGATTTTATGTCGATTATTCCGTCAATTACCGGAAAAATTGAGTTGGTTTACGAAGGCGAACAGGAAGGTGCAGATTACGTAGCGAAAATTTTAATTGATAAAGCCGTAATGGTACAATTTGAAAGTATTTTTCCACGAATTTCTAAACTGGAAAAAGAAGGTATCAAAACTCCATACACCGATTTAATCAAATGGTTCAACAAAAATCAATTGGAATTAAATTATGCCGATACAGATGATGAATTTTACACAAAACTGAATAAAGTTACTCCTTTAACGAATCTTGTGGAAGAAAACACTTCAGAATTAAACGAGGAAGATAAAAACTTTTGTAAAGAATTAGTTCTTTGGGCTTTAACCATTAGCAAAAAATTAGACAAATCAGAAAACAGTGCAACTTATACTTTTGATTCTGCAGATGTAAGACAGTTATTTAGAAATTAAACAATTTAAATAAAAATATTTAGGAAACATGAGCTTACAATTTATGTTTCCTTTTTTCTTTTAAAGATACCTCGTCAGTTCGAATAGAAATTCTGAAAGAATTTTGTATCGAGAACTTAACTACAAAACCACCAAGTTCTCGATACATTTTTCCTTCTCTTTGATACGGAAAAACACTCGAACTGACGAATTACATTTTTTCTAAAAAACATTCATTCTAAATTGTATATTTGTCAGAAATTAAAGCACAATTTTGGAACTACAGGAACTTTTTGAACGTTTAGCGATACTTTGTATATCGATTTTCACTCTTTATTATTTTTCAAACAAAAACAGAAATATCAGATTGCATCCTCTTTTAGGGTTAATTAGCGTCTGTACTTTTTTTATGTGTCTCGTTTTTACGAAAGCAGAATACAGCCTTGGTGTGGGTTTTGGACTTTTTGCCATCTTTTCTATTCTACGTTTCAGAACCGAAACTTTTACCATTCAGACAATTGTTTTTCTATTTGTTTCCATCACACTTTCCCTCTTAGATGGACTTTTGCCTATTAAAAATCTTGAAATTCTTTTAGGAATCAACATTTCTATTGTGGTTATTTATTTAGTTTTAAATTATTTCGAAAAAAAATCGCCTATCGTTTCAGAGAAGAATTCGATTGAAGTTATCTCTTCTTTAGATTTTCTTCAGTTAGAAGAAGCAGAGCGCAAAAGAGTTTTAACTGAAAAAACAAAACTAAAAAACTTCAGCTACAATATTAAAAGTATTAATTTGAATGATAATATTGTGATTTTAAAACTTTCGCATTAATTAAATCTCTCGCAGATTTAGGAGATTAAGCAGATTCTGAATATAATCATCTGTGACATCAGCTGAATCTACGACTTAACGCCAATTTTATGACAGACCAACAGCTTGAAGTGTTATTGACAGAAAGATGTAAGAATCTAGACTTAACAAAAACTGCGTTTGAAAGCCTTGAACATATACTCAAGGATAATGAAAACGACAAAAACTTTTTAGAAGGGTTAAAAAAAAATGAAATAAAAAAAATATTTGACAGGTTTGAATATCAAATTGAAAGACGATATGGAGGTTCTATTATTAAAACAAGAGTTGGACTTTATATCGAAGATACCGACCATATTTGGCTTGACAATTTAATACCAATTGGATATTATGAACTTGATACAGATTTTAATGGACTGGTTTTGAACGACTGGTTTGTTATCAATAAAGAAGAAAATATTTAAAAAATCAATCCATATAAGCTCTTGCCTGCTTAATATATAATTGCTTTTCGTTCCCTAAATATTTAAATTCGATATCCAGAGGATAACTTTTTTTCACCATTTTACGCTTCTGCCAAAGAAGATACATTTTGCGTTCTAAAACGGGAGAAATATCAAACAGCTTTTTGATTTCCGCTTCGGTAAGAATCGGTTTTCCGCTATTGAGACTTGAAGTAGAACGATAATCGACTACAAGCGAACCCAAGTAATTGAAATTGTGACAGTAAAATTCATCACAAGTCACCCCCGGTTCTGGCTTTACAACAGATTCTTCACCTAACTGAACATTCACGGTAATTCCGGCATATTGATTACGGTAAAGATTTCTTGTCACCAAAACTCCGTTAGCTTTTTCATCCGGAAAAGAACGGTGCACCAAAACACCCATTGCACAGCTTTCATGATTGATTCCAAACAAATCACGCTCCTGAAAAGCTCGGAAATTCCAGAAACTCGACCATACTTCTAAAATTGCTTTTTCTATGGTTTTATCAGCATCTCCAATGATTGCGGTTTTAGAATCGTACAATCCCGCTCCGTTAAAACCTTCCATATCTTCTGCATTCGTAGAAGAACGGAATCTGAAGTTTTTAAAATCATTCTGTGCATTGAGCTTTTCTTCTATTTTTTTCAACAAATCAGGATTTACTTTTGAATTTTTGACCGTTTTTCTGAAAGCTTTAAGTTCTCTATCAAGAAGCTTTACAGAATCTTTCGGAATAGCATACAATGCATTGATTTTCTCCTGAAAATGATTGTCTTTAATATGCTGGTCAAAATAATAAAACGGAATAGCAAAAGCATATTCGGGAGTTTTATACGATTTCATTTCTTTCTGAATTTGTTTTAAAAGTCCGAGATTGGTCGCTTTTGAACCAATTGAATGAACAATATTCATAGGAGTTACCGTTTCTAAATCGACTAAATCTGTTACTGATAAATCTCTTTTTAGAACAATTTCTTTCAATGCTTTTTTAGCCAAAATTGGTTTTTGTGAAGCCTTTAATGAATATGAATTTTCCTTGGTAATTAATTCTACTTTCTTCCCTAAAAGATTATTTACAGATTCCTTTTCCCAAATTTTTGTATCTACATACACGGGAATATTTCTATTTTTTGCCAATAAAACCAAATGACTTAAAGGTGTTTGAAGTTCTGTAATGATAATTCCTTTTACGGTAGGAATAAACTCCGGAGTGGTATTGATGATAATAATCTCATCTGATTTAGGATTAAAATCTTCCTTTTTCTGCAAATCGTACTTCTTTAGAATGCCAATACTAGAAGTATTTTCAATCGACTGTTCTGTAATTCTTTTAAAAATAAAATCTGAGAAAACCGTTGGAATTTTCAGCTGATTCTTAGAATTCAAACCTATTACATGTGGAGAATTCAGATAAAACTTCAGTTTATCTTTGAAAAACACATTTTTATTAACTTCCTTAAAAAAGAAATTGATAAGACCTGCATTCATTTCGTCTGAAGCAGCCAGTTCCATTACCCAATCATCAGAATCTGCGAGATAATTGATATTGGCAAGAAGATACGCTCTTTTATTGGTTGGGTTATAAGATTCTTTATTGAAATCTCCGTTTTCATGATTATAGCCTAAAACCTGCACACAAAAATCATAATGATAAGTATACTTTGTACTGTTAAAGAAATACATTTTTTTCGCATTGTAATCGTAAACTACTTTTACCGATTTCATATTGGTAAACTTATCGGTCAACGGTTTTCCAGCAAGATTTAGAAACTGCTGTTTTTTAGTGATTGAATGAACATAATTGTCCTGCGAATATGCGAAAATTGAAAAAGTGAGAAATAAGAATGCTAAAATATTTTTCATATTGTGTGGATTACAAAAACAAATGTAGAGAATATCCTGAATCTAGCAAATAGTAAAGATTGGGAATGTAAAAGTTGTATCATATCTTCATTATTTATGTTTGAGTTTCATCAAATCTGTAAATCAAACAATTTTCAGAAAACAATCACAAAACCCTCATATACAATATCTTGCAAAAAGTCGTACGTCTATTTCTGAGATACTCCTACTCTTTTTCTATCCAAATGCGTTTGATTGTTTTTATTCGGTCGCATAAGATGTAGCGCTTCCACATCTTTGTATCGAAATAATTATTAATCATTAAATAACAATACAATGAAAACTTCATTCACCTTTTTAGCCGTAGCATTATTAATCTGCAACTTTACTTTTGGACAAGATTTCACGAAAAAAATCGATTCAATTATTAAAGACAATTACCTAAAAAATCCTGACGTGGGTATTAGCGTTGGTTTCATTAATAATGACAAAGAATTTTACACATCGTATGGCAAACTGAGTAAGGAAAGCACAAGAGATGTCGATAAAAATTCGATTTTCGAAATTGCTTCTATTACCAAAATATTAACTGGAAATATGATTGCTCAAGCAGCTATTGAAAAGAAACTGAACGTAGATGACTACATCGATAGCTATCTGCCAAAACAATATATTTTACAGAAAAACCTTCAACATAAAATCAAAATATCTGATTTAGCATCACATCAATCGGGTTTACCAGATGTCGATTTTCAAAAGTTAATTGAAGTTAATGCACAACAACCCGTAAGCAGCGTTACAGAACAATCATTAGAAACAATGATTAACAGCTGTACAGACTTAATCGATTATGGAAAATTCAGATATTCTACCATCAACTTTACTTTGCTTGGGCAAATTCTGGAGAAAATATATGGTAAAAGTTATGACGACATCATCAAAGAAAAAATATTGAAGTCTGCAAAAATGAACCAGACTTTAACCAAAGATTTCAACGTGAAAAATATTACAACAGGCTACAATCCTGAAGGAGGCGCTCAAGAATTTTTCTTATGGAATGTTACGGCTCCTGCAGGATTAATAAAATCTAATACTTCTGACATGGTTAAATACCTAAAAGCCCTTTTAAATAAAGGAAACTCAATATCTGACGCTGCATTAATCATGGAAAAAATATATTACAAAGATGCAAAACGAGAAATGGGATTAGGTTTAAACATCAACACCGAAGACCAAGACACCATTTATCTAAAATCCGGAGATTCTATGGGACAATCATCAATCATCTGTTACAACAGAACTAAAAACTGGGGAATTGTCATCCTTTTAAATAAAAGAGACTCGAAGATGAGACAAAACCTGTTGAATACAATTTATGATAATGTATTGAAATAAATATATAGAAAAGTATTTTATTGGAAGTAACGACCTGAATGTATGGGGACATTCAGGTTTGTTTTAATTTATTTTGGTTAAATGAAAATTTGAATTGCTGAAAACATTTGAATTTATAATAAAGCAAAATCCCATTTCATTAATAAAACGGGACTTCGCAAGAAAAAACAAGGTTCTTTATACAGCAGGTCCTGCCGCATCTTTTATGTTTTCTAATAGTCTTTTGCGCTCTTGTAATCTTCTTCTGGCAATGACCGATTTTCCGCTGATGAGTCTTATGAATCTTGGGTATTTGAATTTTTCTGCCCCGAAATGATGGGTTAAGACAAACAATAATACTCCAAAGCCTGCAACAATGATGTAACCGAAAATTTTCTTGTTGGCAGAAAGAATCGCATTGAGCTGAATATTTTTTAAGTTCGATGAAAGGTTTTGTGAAGTCAATGTCATTCCATCCAAATAAACTGCTAAATCACCAAGACTTTCGACTTGAAACTGATACTGAAACCACGAAAATAATGCTGAGAAAAAGGCTACCGCAAGGAAAGTACGCCAAACCAAAACTAATCCGATGGCCGCCAACATATCATCCAATTCAAGTTTATCTAAAGTATAATACCAAACAGAAATAAAGAGTGAACCCATCCCAAAACCTTTCAGAAACATCGGCAAATACCAGCTTTCATAGTTGAATTCTAAGACCATTGAAACATACATAATAATGCAATAGCCTATCATCGATGAAAATCCTGAGAAGATGAACATTTTGAGTGGTTTCTCTTTTTTAAACCAATATACAGCGACAATTCCGGCGAGAATCAATCCGGGAATCATCATCAAATTCAGTTTAGCATTCGTCAATTGGTCATAGCCTAAAACACCGACTGAAAAGATATTTTGTATGGAAGTAGTTCCTAAAAACATTCCCAAGCAAAAGAGTAAAAACAATCCGTTCTGAACATTACTTCGCTTGAAAATTTTGAAAGATAAATAGGGTCTTTTCAAAGTCAACTGACGAATCGCCAACAAAGAAAAACTCACAAAAGCCGCAATACTCGCATTGATAATTTTTGTGGAATTCAACCAATCCTGCTGTTTGCCGAAAGAAAAAACATAAGCCGAAAACATAAACGTCGACACAAATAAAAGAATACTCAGCCAATCAATATAATGCAGCGGAACTTTCAGTGCAAAATATTTATTGTGCATAAAAATCCAACAAATTAAAGCCATCGCAAAACACTGAAGTGCCGCAATCATAAAAAATTGTTGCCAATTGTAGAGCATCGAAATTTCTACCGCATAGTAACCAGAAATCTGAGTCAAAGTTAAAACGAATGTATAAAATACACCGTAGAAAACACCTCTTCCACCCATTATGACCATCAACGGAAGGAATAGTTCTATGGTAATCATCATTTTTAAAAATCCAATCACCAAAGCACTTACAATGATAATTGCTGGTTCCATCGTGGTTCCATTAATGTAACTTAACAACCCTAAAAGCACCAATAAAAGCACGACTTTATCACGTACTTTATATCTCATTTTGAATCTGAGAACAACCGGCATACAAGCGCCCATCCCGATAGTTGTGGCATAATTTGCCCACATAAAATATTCGGTAAGATGACCGGTTCCGCTCACCATAAAGCTGATATTCCCTGCGTAAACACCTCCTAAAGGCATCACGACAACAAGCAGCAAAACTATAAGTAACAGCTGAACAGGCTTGGGAACCCAATCGCTGAAAAGACCTTTATTGTACATAATTTTTAGACTAATAGATGATGGATTAATAGAGAATAGACTAATAGACTAATAGAGAACAGACAGTCATAAGGTTTTAAATAGATGAGAACTTTGGTGGTTACAAAGAATCACAAAAGTCTTTTATCTATCTGTCTATATTCTATTCGTCTATAATCTATCCGTCTATAATCCATTCGTCTCTTTATAAAGAAACATTCATATTCATACCCGCGCTAAGTTTAGCAATATCTTCCTTTTTATTGGATGCTGTAAACTCAATTCTTACCGGAATTCGTTGTTGAACTTTAATAAAGTTACCAGTAGAATTATCCGTCGGAACACTTGAATATCTGGAACCTGTTGCCGCAGAGACCGCCGTTACGGTTCCTTCAAATTCTTTTTTACCTAAAGCATCGGCTGTCATCTTTATTTTTTGTCCGATTTTGATATTGGGCATTTGGCTTTCTAAAAAGTTGGCGGTTACCCATTTTTGATTATTCAAAACGATTGTTCCTACTTGTTGCCCTGGCTGAATTAATTGTCCTTCAGCGATTAATCGTCTTCCCATTACGCCATCATAAGGAGCAGTAATTACGGTATAAGAAAGATTGATTTTAGCCATTTCCAAGGCAGATTTTGTTCTTTTGATTTCGGCATCGTTGATTCCAAATTTGCTTTTTACTTCGGTTGTTGAAAGATTAGCCGATTGCTTTTGATTGACCAATGTTTCGTACGCTGCTTTCTGGGCATCATATTCGGTTTTCATTTGGTCATATTGCTGTCTTGTTACGGCTTCAGAAGCTAAAAGATTTTTGTATCGGTTTAAATTTTGTTCGGCATTCCAAAGTCTGGCTTTAGCTCCAGCGATATTAGATTCCATCACACTTACGTTATTGGAAACGGTGTTCACCGATGAACTTGTAGCCGTTTTTTGTGCCAAAGCATTTTGATAAGCCGCTTCAGCCTGACCCAATTGGGTAAGAATTTCTCTTTGGTCTAAAATCACCAAAGTATCTCCTTTTTTTACCGGTTGATGCTCGATGAATCTAATTTCGTTGATATATGCGGAAACTCTTGTATTGATTGGATTAATGAATTCTTCCACTTGAGCTGCTTCGGTGTAAGTTTTATCTCCGATGTGAAAGTATTGACGAACCAGCCAAAACAATCCAAATCCTATCACTGCAAACACAATAATGTTAGAAATGATGGCTCTTATTTTATTCTTTTTATTCTGCTTTTTCTTAGCTTCTGCGCTCGAAATGGTAGGTTGTATATCTTGTGTATTTTGTTCCTTGTTTTCCATTATCTTGATTTTCAGTTTTGATATATTTTATGTTGGATTTTTTTAACGCAAAGATTTTATTTCTGTATGTTTAATTTTCAAGTTTGCAAAGGCAAATGAATTTGCTTCGCGAAGCATATACATAAGCTTCATAAAATCAACTTGTTGATTAATCTTTGCTCACTTGATGATATTTTCAATAATCTAAAAACTTTGCGTTAAAAACATTAGCATTCTTAAAGCGTTCCCGTAGATTTTAAAAGATTATAATATTGATAAAGCACATTAATTTCAGCGTTGGCAAAATCTAATTCTGACTGTAGTTTTTGGTTTTGAGCATCAATCATTTCGGCTTGTACAGCCAATTGATTCAGATATTTAGCTTCCGTAATGTTGTAGTTTTCGTCGGCCAAATTTTTAGCATCATTCAGGATTTCTGATTGTTGAAGCGCTTCCTGATATTTTGTAAAAGCAGCATTTACCGCCATATCGAGGTTTTGCTGTACCAAAGTCATCGCATCATTTGCCTGATTTTTCTGTATCTCACCCAGCTTTACTCTCTCTTTGGTTTTGTATAAATTATCAATATTATAACTCAAAGAAATACCGCCTTGCCAACCTCCCGAATACATATCTAAAACAGGATTTCTTGTTGTAACAGGTCTTTGCAAAGTATAGCCTCCAAACCCTGAAAGTGTCGGCATTTTATCGGTTTTAATGATTTCTATATTTTTATCGGCAACTGTAATATTGGTTTTTGCAGATTTCATTTGCGGATTGCTGTCGTGCGCAAGATTCAGGTAATAATCCATCCCGATTCCGGTTTCTTTATTTCCTAAATTTTCTATCGGAATAATCTGCGTTTCTGAGCTTAAGCCTAAAGCGATATTCAGATTATAATTAAGAATCTTTCTGTTATTAGTTAAGGTTAAAAGATTTTGGTCAAGATTTTTAATCGCCAACTCACCACGAATCACTTCGTTTCTGGTAATCATTCCTTGTTTATAAAAATCGTTGACGTTTTTTAATCTTTGCTGAGCCAGTTTTTTGTTGTTTTGAATGACAGATTCCTGGTTTATGATTTTATAAATATCCAAATAATTAGAAATCACCAGCAACTTTACGTCTTGTTTATTTTTCTCTAAATCTAATTCTGAAAGCTGCTCACGAAGTCCTGCCAGTTCAATAGATTTATTGACCAAGCCTCCTTTAAAAATTAATTGTGTTGCCTGCAATGCATACGAACTACCATAATGTGGCATCGGAACATTTATTGAATTGGAAAAATCTTTATCTATAGCAATGGCGTTTCCCAAATAAAACTGACTTGTAGACGCTGTGATTGTGGGTAGTTTCTGAAGTTTTGTAATATCCGTCTGTTGTTTGGCAATATCGATATTCTGGGCAGAAACTTTAAGTTGTTGATGATTTTGAATGGCCAATTCGGCAACTTCATTCACGGTCATCTGTTTTATTTCCTGTGAAAAAAACAGCGCAGGAAAAAGACCTACCAGAACTGATAGAGCTGTTTTTATGTTATTAAGCATTTTACCTTGTTTTACAGATGCAAAGTTAGCGCAACAACACAGTCAAACAAATGTTTGAATTTTGGAAAAAGATGTTCAAATGTAGGATTCAGTTATTGATATTGTTGCCTGTATTGACTCGGACTTAGCTCTAAATGCTTCTTAAAGAAGTGTGAAAATGAATATTGGTCGCTAAAACCAAGGATTGTAGAAATCTCTGAAATAGGCATTTTTGAAGAGTTTAGATACACCTTAGCTTCATTAATTACAATAGAAGCGATAATCTGACTTGCCGACTTACCCGTTACCGACTTCACGACCGATGAAAGATGTCTAGTTGTAATCGACTGTCGTTCGGCATAAAACTCTACCGTTCTGTTGTTTAAATGATGAGATGACAAATCAGTTAAAAAAACAAACACAATCTCTTGTTGTCTCGACATTTGATTCATTGCGCTATTGTCTTCATTAGAAATAATTCCTGCAATCTGATAGCAAAACACTGAAAAAAGGTGCTCTACAATCTCTTTTTTGTAGGTCATTTCGGTTTCAGAATCTAAAATAGATTTTAAGAAATTGACACTTTTCCAAATTAAATCTAAATCATCTTTAGAAAAAGGAACGCCTACATTCATTTGCTGACGGAAATAACGGTAGGTAATTAATCTATTGAATTTCAACGATAAAGCAGAAATAAAATCCCGTTTATAAGACACCATTCTCGACTGAAAATCGTCACTCACCGAAATCATTTCATACACCGTTTGCGGATCTGTCACCATAAATGTATTAGCCGTAAGCTCAAGATCATTAAAATGCTGACGAAGCTTTATAGAACCACTTTTAATGAATATAAAAGCCGGATTGTCGGGACGAAAAGGCTTATCTACAGATATTCTTTCGAAAATATTATGTTGCGTAAAAACATCAACTCCGAATTGTTCTAAAATCGTCATTTTATCAATTTAAATTTAAAAGCTGTTTAAACTAATTTTTGTTTAACCGCATAAGAGGCAAAAGAAATTTGAAATCTATATTATTAAGATATTCAAAGCTATCAAAAGAATAAAAATCAAAGATTTTTGAAAACTGTTGTGCTCTTTTTTCATTTAAAAAATAAGCTTTAATAATAATAATAATATGTATATCCGTTTTCACTAATATTCGATATTTTAACGCAAAGGCAAACAAAGAATATTAAAATTTGACTGTTTTAAAGTTAAACAAGGGCGTAAACTTAGCAAAGAAATACAAAAAGATATAGAATATGAGGAATTGCGGACAATCATTAATAAAAATATCTAAATCTTTTGTAGCTCTTGTGGTTAAATGAAAAGTTTAAAAAAGTTTTTAATCTTCCAAAGCATACACCGCAAAACTTGCCAACCAATGATCTCCACCATAATTCCCTTGAAATAATAACGGAAGTCCATTATTTAAAAAGATGTTTGCTGTTTTTTGAAACTTCTGTTTCAACGGATGATTATCGGGTAGAGATTTTGCGATTCCTTTCATGCACCAAGCTTTGGTAAAAGATAAACCTACTAAATGAACGGTTTGATAATCGCTCAAATCACTTACCACAGGAATTTTTTCGATATTTTCTATGCTTCTTTTTTCATAAAATTGGTCTAGCCATTTTACAAATTCTTTCTGAGGAAGAATTCTTCTCATTAAATCTGCAATTTCCAAACTCGGAGAAAAGAAATCCGAACCATCCGGTTCGAGATAAGCAGGCGTTTTGGTGTTGTTTAAGTAAAAATATTTTGCTTTTTCAATCAGTTCATTTTCAAAAGTTTTATCACCTGTCGCTCTTGCCCAGTCTAAAGCAAAAACCATGGCAAATGCGGTGTTTGGGTGCACTCCTGTTCTATTGGGATAAGTTTGTTTTGGAAGATAGGTTTTCCACGAAGTCAGAATTTTATCTTTTAAAGGTTTTAGATTCTGATGCCAGATTTTAGCTTTTGGATGATTCCAGGTCATTAATTCTTCATCTAATTTTAATAACCAAGCCCAACCATATGTTCGCTCAAATGTTGTGGTTAACTGATATTTTGTGAAATAATCGGCTTCTACTTGCAGATTTTCTTTTGTAAATGAATTGTCGAGTATCTTTTCAATGTCTTTAGCAACTGATAAATTAGGTTTTGTTTTTAGCAATCGAACCAGCATCCAGTGACCATGAACCGAGCTATGCCAATCAAAACAGCCATAAAAACTGGGATGTAAATCTTTCGGGGTCAAGGTAACTTCATTAGCATTATTAATAATATGCGCCGTCTTATTCGGGTATTCCTGATTGATACAGTGAAGTGGTTTTTCAGATAATTTCATTGCCATTTCATCCGTAAGTTTAGGATTTTCCTGAGCAAAAATTAAAACCGGTAAAAACGCCAATGCTAAAAGACTTTTTTTCATTCAATAAAAATATAAAAGTAATTTTAGATTTTAAGCATAGTTTTTGCTCAAATTCACAAAATCAATTTATGAAAAAAATATTTATCCCTTTATTTCTCTTAATTCTTATCAATTGCAACAAATCTGGCAATCAACAAGAAGTAAAGTCTGATTTAGTGGAGATAATCTCAGAAGATAAAATAATGAGCTCTGCGGCAGATATGAATGAACCGCCTCCACCACCTCTTCAAGAAGTACCAATTAGTGAAGTTTCAGCAAAAGCAGTTAATGCAAGCTCCAATATTTCAACACCACAAAACAATGTTATCGTTAAGAAAATTATTAAAAATGGGGAGTTAGAAATTCAGGTGGGAAATATTAAAAAAGCATATCAACAAGTCAACGAAATCGTAAAAAGTAACAACGCCTACATACAAACTGAGCGTTTTAACAATACAGATATTGATGAAAAACAGTTTTTTACAATCCGTGTTCCGCATAAAAATTTTGATGCTTTAATCAATTCTTTTTCAAATGGAATCGGTTCGGTTTTATCTAAAAATATAGCTTCTGATGATGTAACTGAAGAATATACTGATGTTTCCATAAAATTAGACAACAAAAAAATCTATCTCGAAAAATACCGTGATATGTTGCGGAGTGCTAAAACCACGAAAGATATGCTGGAAATTCAGGAAAATATCAGAGAGCTTGAAGATGAAATTGATGTTGCTGAAGGCAGGCTTCGTTTCATAGATGACAGAGTAAATTACAGTACATTGAATCTGATGTTGTACAAAGAAAAAGTAAGAAGTTCTGCTACTTCAAAAATAGGTTTTGGAAGCCGTTTTGGAGATTCTTTTACCGAAGGTTGGAACAGTTTTGTGGCATTTTTTCTCGGAATAATTTCTTTTTGGCCTTTCTTTTTATTGATTCCAGTTGTTGTTTTGATTTGGAAGAAATGGAGAAACGGGAAGAGAAAATCTATAGATAATAATTAATATTTTTTCTCTCGCAGATTTTGCTGATTACGCAGATTTTTTAATAAATAGAAATTTGCTCAATTTGCTTGATTTGCGAGAGATTATAGAACATCAATTATTTTCCTAAGACAAAAACAGCAGGAATTTTATGCAGTTCCGGTTTTTGTTTTTGCCAATCTTTTATTGTTTTCGTTTTAATCGATTCATGTTCCGGATCATTGATGTTTACAGCGATACAAAGCTTGGTATTAGGTGAAAGAAACTTACACAAATCTTCGAAAAGAGCATTATTTCTATAGGGAGTTTCCATAAAAATTTGTGAAAAACCCGTTTTCTCAAGTTCACTTTCTAATGCCTGAATCTTCTTTTTCTTTTCGCCTTTTTCTATCGGAAGATATCCATTAAACGTAAATTCCTGACCATTAAAACCACTTGAAATTAATGCCAAAATAATAGATGAAGGCCCGGAAATAGGAATTACTCGAATGTTTTTTTCGTGACACCATTTTACAATTAAATTCCCAGGGTCTGCAATGCACGGAAGACCGGCTTCAGAAAGCAACCCAAAATCCTGACCGTTGAGCATTCTATCTTGAGCTTCTTTAATATCAGCATTTTCGGTATACTTATCTAACAAGAAAAGTTTCAAATCAGACTGTTTTTTTTCAGGTGCAAAAAACTTTACGACTTTTCTTGCCGTTTTTTCGTTTTCAACAAAAAAATAATCGGTCTGCATGATGTAGTCTTTTATCACAGGTGAAAAATGACTGATTGACGTGTTTTCTGAAAGATAAGCAGGAAGTAGAAAAAGCATTTTTTTTAATTATAAATTGTTAATTGTTAATTCTAGATTTTTGAAATGAGAAGTTTTTCGGCAATTTTTTCGCAGGCTTCATCCAGCTGGTGATAGACTTTTTCAAATCCATCTAGCTCGCTCCAATAAGGATCAGGAACTTCACCTGAAGCATGATTAAGATCTGCAGCTTCCATTAATAATGAAACTTTACTTCGTTGTTCTTCGTTTTGAGTTAAAGAAATTACATTTTTTAAATTACTCAAATCCATACAGTAAATTTTATCGAAATCATTCAAATCTTCGATGGTAATAGGTCTGGATTTTTGTTTTGAAATATCAATTCCGTATTTGGTAGCGATTTTTATAGATCTTTTATCAGGATTGCTTCCCTGATGCATATCGATAGTTCCGGCAGAATCTACAATAAAATCTTCGGGAAGTTTTGACCGCATAATACCTTCTGCAAGCGGACTTCTGCAAATATTTCCGAGACAAACCATTAAGATTTTCATTTCAATATTATTTAAAATTTAGTTTGTAAAAAATGCTTGAACCACAAAAAAATAATTATAAATTAAACATAGGAGTTACATTAGTTTAAATTTAAAAGCTGAAAAAATTAGAGCACAGGAGAGAAAATCAAAGATTTTCAAAAGCTTATGTGTCTTAATATGCACATCAAAATAAAACTCTCATGTGGCTGATGTGTTAAAAAGATCTGTAGTTAAATTAGCTCAAACAGATTTCAAAATTTTTTTATTCAACAAAGCTAAATAAAAAAGGAGAATAAGCCTATTCTCCTTTCTATAAATATTTTGTACAGAATTAATTTTTGATTTTTTCCGTTAAATCTTTTACGTATTTTTTGATTTCCTTGTCAATTTTAGAAACATCTTTAATCGTATCACAAGCGTACATTACCGTTGAATGGTCTTTACCACCCATTTCTTCACCAATTTTACTAAAAGTAGCATTCGTATATTCTTTTGAAAAATACATTGCCAACTGTCTCGGAAGTGCAATTTCTCTTTTTCTTGTTTTAGATAAAAGCTGCTCTTTTTTTATTCCGAAATAATCGCAAACTACCTCCTGAATATAAGGAATATTGATGACCTTTTTCTGATTAGCTGCAATCTTGCTGATTGTTTCTTTTAATAATTCTAAACTTAAATCTGATTTATAAATCGTAGAATAAGCGATAACAGAATTAATGATACCAATCAATTCTCTTACATTGGTTTTTGCTTCTGCAGCAAGGAATTCTAGCATATCATCCGTAAGAATGATACCATCTCTGCTCAATTTATCTTCGATAATCTTCTTTCTTGTAGAAATATCCGGAGATTTAATCTCTGCAGAAAGTCCCCATTTAAAACGAGAGACAATCCTGTCCTGAATATCCATAATATCTACAGGAGCCTTATCAGAAGTAAGGATAATCTGTTTTCCGTTTTGATGTAAATAATCGAAAATATGGAAGAAACTATCTTGAGTTGCTGATTTTCCAGACAAGAACTGAATATCATCAATAATCAGAACGTCTACCATTTGATAAAAATTGGCAAACTCTGTTTGTTTATGAGCTTTAGCAGCCGAAATAAACTGCTGAATAAATTTCTCTGAAGATAAATAAAGAACTACTTTATCTGGAAACTGGCTTTTTACTTCTAAACCTACAGCCTGACCTAAGTGTGTTTTACCAACCCCATAACCTCCGTATAAAAACAAAGGGTTAAAAGCAGTTGCTCCAGGTCTTTTTGCAATAGATCTTGCCACAGTAGACGCAAATTTATTACTTTCTCCTTCTACATAATTGTCAAAAGAGAAATCTGCTTTAAGATTAGAATCAATATTTACTTTTTTAATTCCCGGAACTACAAAAGGATTTACGATATTTCTAGAAAAACCTTGTGGCATTGTTTCCTGAACCTTTGGAGTAGGAACAGTTTTTCCTTTCATATTCATGGTAACAGGTTTTTCTAAACCGCTTGGTTTATTTTCCATTACCGAATACCAAAGCTTAACGCCTTTACCAATGTTTTTCTTTAAGGCAGCCGAAAGCAATGATAGATAATTATCTTCAATATATTCTTTATAAAAATCACTCGGTACCATCAACGTAAGATTATTGTCAACCAATGAAATTGGTTGTATTTTGTCGAATAGTAAATCGAAAGATTTTTCAAGTTTTTTAAGATCAGAATTGTCTTCAGCTGCGTTAAGATTGTCACGCATAAACTGAAGGCACTTCTGCCATATCATCATTAAATTTTCGTTCATTATTATGCCCTGATTAATTCTTTAGTGAGTCTTTTTAGGAGGATGACAAAGGTCTCATTTTTTATTTTTAAAAAAAAATATTCGCATATTGGTTATTTAAAAATATATTTGTATGTATAATTAAGCAGTAAAAATGATACACTCAACACACTCATTACGAGTACGTTACGCAGAAACAGATCCTATGAAATATGTATATTATGGCAATTACGCAACGTATTTTGAACTGGGGCGCGTGGAACTTTTTCGCAGCATCGGAGTCTCTTATGATGAGATTGAAAAGCAAGGAATTTGGCTTCCGGTTTCTGATTATAAAATTAAGTATTTAAAACCAGCACTATACGATCAAAAATTAGAAATTCATACCATTATGAAAAAAATTCCGGGAGTGAGAATTGAATTTGAATATGAAATTTATAATGAAGAAGGCATTAAAATAACTGAAGCTTCCACTACCCTATTTTTTTTAAATTCAGAAACGCAAAAAGTCATTAGATGTCCTGATTTTTTAATGAAATTAATTGAAGAAAACTGGAAAGAAGAAAATGAGTAAATCTGTTTTAAGATTTTTTAACGGTTAAACTTTCAAATCACTATATTTGGTAGTAAATCAAATGAATGATTTACGCACTAATCACGATATTAATTCTACTGATTGTTTTAGTTTATCAAAAACTGAACAAAAAGATTCAAATTCTGGAACAGAAAATTTCTGATTTATCAAAAGATAAAACAAATACCGAAAAGCCAGCACAATCTTTCATAGAAAGCATCAATTCTGAAAATTTACCAAATGAAAGAATCGAAGTTGAAAAAACGGCGGTCAACTCCATTGAAGAAGATTCAGAACCGGAAAAAGATTGGCTTGCACCTTTGTTTGACTTTATTAAACAAAACGTCCTTACGATTATCGGAATTTTCACTCTAGTTTTAGGAATAGGATATTTTGTAAAATACGCCATCGATAAAAACTGGATTGGTGAAAACGCAAGAGCAGGAATTGGTTTTCTTGCAGGATTTACTTTTATTGCTACCGCTCATTTTATAAGGAAAAACTACAAGACCTTTTCTTCAATCATTATGGGTGGCGGAATTGCCGTACTGTATTTTACAGCAACCATTGCCTTTAGAGAGTATCATTTGTTTGCACAAAATACCGCATTCCTTATTACATGTTTCATAACGCTACTTTTGATATTCCTTTCTTATCGCTACAACAGTGAAACGCTGATTATTTTTTCATTGTTTGGAGGTTTTCTGGCGCCACTGATGATTAGTACCGGACAAAGCAATTATATTTTCCTTTTCTCTTATTTATCGCTTTTAAATATCGGTATGCTAATTACCGTTTATCTTAAAAACTGGAAAAGTGTAGGTTGGATTGCCTTTATTTTCACTGCCATCTATCTTTTTTTCTGGACTACTGATAAAACAGAACTCACAAGTATTATATTTTACATTGTTACTTATCTCATTTTTTACGCTTTTGCGCTTCAGAATTATTTTAAGGCAACTCTACTTTCGAAGTTAGATATTTTGATGTTGGTTTTAATTAATTTCTCCAGTATTATCGGGTTAGTTTATATTTTTAATGTCTTACAATACGAGCCATCAAGTATTTTTCCGCTTAGTTTTGCGTTGTTTAATGGTATTTTTATTTTCAGGGAATATCAACGGAGAAAATTTGAAAGAAACTATTCTGTATTTGCAGGAATTGGCATCAGTCTTTTAACTTTAGGACTCGCCTTGCATTTTAAAACCCATCTCACCACAAGTGTTTGGGCAATAGAAGCCGCTCTCCTATTATATATATGGAAGAAAACAAATCACCGTATTTTCAAATTTTTTTTCTATTCGCTCTTCCCGATGGTTATTTTATCTCAAATGATTACCTGGAATGGATATCTAAACAATGAAAAACATTTAGCCATCATTTTCAATCCGGTTTTTATGACGAGTTTGGTCGTTATTACGAGTTGTTGTTTCAATTTAATGGTATTAAAAAAAGACACTAAAGAAAAGAGTGATTTAGATTTTTTCGAAAATGTCTTTACACTAACATGCTTTGGAGTAATTTATCTTTCTATTTTATTTGAATTGATTTATCAGCTTTCTTCACTACACATTGTTATTGTTCTTACGTACAGCTTTTTATACAGTATCCTTTTTACTATTTTAGTATTAATATTAAAGAACAAATTAAGCATTTCAGAAAAATTAGAGAACCTGTTGACTTACGGATTACTACTCTTATTTATCGCGCATATTTCGACTTCACAGATTGTAAATGCTGTCATAACCAAAGAAATTGGGCTGCGTTTCTATTGGATTCATTTAATATATTTAATACCACTTCTGTATTTAATTCTAAAACTCATTCCAAAATCAGAATTTTTAAAACAAAAAACAGGATATTGGATTGTTTCATTGACCTGTATTCTTTCTGTAAGCTTTGAATTGTATAGAATTTATATTTTTTCAAATTCAGGTTCTTCCAAAATCATCAATCAGTTGCAAGAGCATTTCAGTATTTTGTATCTTCCTATTATATGGGCAATTTTATCTTGTGGATTTATTTTCACTGGGCTTAAAAAGAATATTTCGGAACTTCAAAAAATAGGTTTTAGTTTACTTAGCCTTACGATTCTCAAATTATACCTTTATGATGTTTGGCAAATGGATAATGTTTCCAGAATTATCGCATTCATTATTTTAGGAATTATTTTATTGCTGAGCTCATTTTTATTTCAAAAATTTAAAAATATGCTTAAGAATTTGGTAGATAAGAATGAAAATTCTGCTGAAGAAGATATGTAGAATCATTACAAAAACTATTATCCATCAATATTTTACAATTAATATTAAATTTTTCTTGATATTTTATAAAAAGTAAGTATATTTATCACGTTTTTAACACTTATATTATCAACTATGAAAAAAATCCTATATTCTCTATTCATCTTTGCTTCTGCAACATTATTTGCTCAGAAAAACACAAAAGTAAAATTTGCTGTTTTAGGAGATATGGTGGGTACAACAACTTTGTTTGAAAACCAAAAAGAATACGTACAAAGTAAACAGTCATATAAAATGGCTAATTTACCTCAAAAACTTAAAAAATTCAGTTTCATAGCAGAACAAGGCCTTACTGAAGTTAAGTTTAAAAACAATGTGGGACCTTTAGATAATGTAAGCTTAGCACAATACAATGAGCAGAACAATATCCCTAAAGACACTCCTGTTATCATCGAGGGCTATGAATTTAAAGATACCAATATGAGAATATATGCTGAAATCGCTCAGCAGGTTGAAGTAAAAGATTACAACGGTGTAAAGTCGGTATTCATTACAACTACAGCAAAGCTATAAATCTAATTATATTTTAAAAACGGATGCTCTTTTAAGCATCCGTTTTTTTTATGACTAATATTTATTGTTCCATTTTTTCTTAAGCTCTTCGAAGATTTTCTTTTCGGTGGCATTATTTCCAGGCTCGTAAAATTTAGCATCTTTTATTTCTTCCGGTAAAAAGTCCTGATTCACAAAATTTCCTTCAAAAGAATGGGCGTATTTATATTCTTTACCATAATCTAAATCTTTCATCAGCTTTGTAGGAGCATTCCTTAAATGTAAAGGAACAGGAAGATTCCCGGTTTTCTTTACAAAAGCCAAAGCATCATTAATTGCCATATACGCTGAATTACTTTTTGGAGACACTGCAAGATAAATAGCCGTTTCACTCAATAAAATTCTTGCTTCAGGATTTCCAATAACATTAATTGCCTGAAAACAATTATTCGCAATCACCAAAGCATTTGGATTAGCCAAACCAATATCCTCAGAAGCTAAAATCAACATTCTTCTGGCGATAAATTTAATATCTTCTCCCCCAGCAATCATTCTTGCCAACCAATAAACCGCTCCATTTGGGTCACCACCACGCATCGACTTAATAAAAGCCGAGATGATATCATAATGTTGTTCCCCATTTTTATCATAAAGTGCCATCGTTTCCTGAAGAACCGACATCACATCGTCATTTGTAATTTCTTTATTCGTTGAGTTTTTAAACTGATTCAGCACCAATTCCACAGAATTAATCAGTTTTCTGCCATCACCACCAGAATATTGTATGAAAGCTGCTTTCTCTTTAATGATAAAATCTGATTTTTCATCTTTATTAAATCTCTCAGTTGCTATATCAATAAGCTCTTCCAGCTTTTCATGGCTTAAAGCTTTCAAAATATACACCTGGCTTCTTGAAAGCAATGCCGAAACCACTTCAAAGCTTGGGTTTTCTGTCGTTGCACCAATTAAAACTACCCAACCTTTTTCTACAGCATGAAGAAGAGAATCTTGTTGAGACTTATTAAAACGGTGTATTTCATCAATAAAAAGAATGGGCGATTTTCCCGAAAAAAGATTTTGCTTTTTGGCATCATCTATTATATCGCGTACATCTTTTACACCCGAAGAAACTGCCGAAAGTTTAAAAAACTTTCTTCCCGATTTTTCTGAGATAATTTCCGCTAAAGTAGTTTTTCCGGTTCCCGGAGGTCCCCAAAGAATCAAGGAGTTTAAGGTATCATTTTCCAGCATTTTTCTGATGGTACCTTTTTCACCGGTAAGATGCTCCTGCCCTAAAACTTCATCTAAGGTTTTTGGTCTTAATCTTTCTGCTAAAGGAGTGTTGTGACTCAAGATTTTATCTATTTGAATTTAAAATAATTAGTAAAAATAAACAGAATCGACAAACCCATTCAATTATCCGACGAATCATCTGTTTACAACCCGAAACTTCAAACAAATTTAAACTAAATTTCAATTTTTTACCCTACTTTTGCAATGTTTTGAAACTTTCATTTAACAAAATCATCACTTCACCTTTGGTAATTCTCATTAAATTTTACCAATGGTTTATCTCGCCTTTACTTCCCAAAAATTGCCGTTATGAACCTACCTGTTCACATTATATGGTAGAATCTTTGCAGGTTCATGGTATTTTTAAAGGATTTTGGCTGGGTGTAAAAAGAATTTCAAAATGTCATCCTTGGGGCGGAAGTGGCTATGACCCAGTTCCTCCAAAAAAATAAAATATTCAATAATAAACAAATAAAAATGAGTACTATTCTCTTTCGAACTTATCTTGTTGCCTTTGCATTGATTTCTCAGTGCTTTTTCTCACAAAACTATAAAGATGGTTTATCCGACGGAACTTTAAAAATAAATTCCAAAGAAATTCCTGTAAAGATTTTTGCAACGGCAGAGCCTGTTGCGCTCGATTCTTTTGCTCAGGTAAATAAGAACCCAAATACATTAGTGATTCTTAATAAATCTAATGTTGAAAAAGAGCGTTTCATCAGCAGTTCAATGATTTTGGCAAATTATAAAAGCGCAAAATATGAGTTTTTTGATAAAGACTTTAAATTGGTAGAAAATGTTTCTATTACAGCAGATAATATTGGAACCCTTAAATATATTGTAAAAACGGAGACCCCGATTACTTCAGCCGATACGGTATCATTAGAAACACCGTTTAAAATCTGGGACCCTACTTCAGGCATTCAATTAGGACCATTAACGCTTCATTTTTATAGCTTGATGTTTATTTTTGCTTTCGGTATAGGCTATGTTTTAATGACCAAAATGTATACAATAGATAACGTAAACCTGAAATATGTAGAGCCTATTTTCACTTGGACATTAGTCGGTACAATTTTAGGAGCTAGAATCGGCCACGTTATTTTTTATCAGCCCGAATTATTCAAAGAAGATTTTTGGAGTGTATTTTTACCGATTAGCACAAAAAATGGCTTTAAATTTACTGGTTTCTCAGGATTGGCAAGTCACGGAGCGACGATTGCTGTAATTTTAACAACCCTTTATTATTCATTTAAAATCATTAAAAGAAATCCTTTATGGGTATATGACAGACTTGGGATTGTGGTTGCAATAGGCGGTGCTTTCGTAAGAATGGGTAACTTTTTCAATTCTGAAATTATTGGAAAACCTGTTGACCCAAACTCACCTTTTGCGTTACTTTTTCCACAACAAAGCAGTGAATATGGAGTAACGGTTCCACGTTATCCTACACAGTTATTCGAAGCGGTAGGGTATGTTTTATTGTTTATTATACTTTGGACTTTATACAGAAAAACTAACAAAAAATACCAGCAAGGTTGGTTATTTGGTTTATTTTTCATCATTCTTTGGGCAATCAGATTCTTTGTAGAATTCTTAAAAGAGCCACAAGGTGACGAATTTATTTCTTTCGCAGGATTAAATACGGGGCAAATCTTATCAATTCCTTTTATAATTGCAGGATTTATTATTATGATTTACTCTAAGAAATTTAAAATTACAGAAGCTGAAAATGCTAAACCTGAATAAATTTCACATTATATAAAAACTAAAAGTCACAACTGAGTTGTGGCTTTTTTGTTTAAATAAAGAAAGACATTCCCAATCTCATCAATTACATTGGTAGGCTGCATCGCTTCTTTTGAATATTTTTCAGCAGCAAAATCAGCAGCTTTCCCATGAAGCCAGACTCCCAAAATTGCCGCTTCCTCTTCAGTGTATTTTTGGGCTAAAAGTGAGGTAATTATTCCCGTCAGAATATCTCCGCTTCCTCCTTTTGCTAATCCTGAATTTCCTGTAATATTGTAAAAAACTTTTCCTTCAGGTGTTACAACTTGTGTGTGATGGTCTTTTAAGACTATAAAAATTTCTAATTCCTTCGCTTTGGTTTTCGCTAAATCTAATCTTTCAAATGAGTTCGCTGTTTTCCCGAAAAGTCTTTCAAATTCTTTAGGATGGGGTGTAATAATTGATTTTTTTGGAATCAATTTTAAATAATTCTCACTTTTAGAAATAATATTTAAAGCATCTGCATCCAAAATCAAAGGAGAATGATAATCTTCAAAAAATTCAAGCAATGCTTTTTCAATATCTTTTTCCGTTCCCAAACCGGGACCTATTACGTAAACAGCATCTTTTTGAGCTATAATTTGCTGAATGTTTTTTTCACCACCATTGATAAACATTGCTTCCGGAGTACTTGTCTGTAGAGTTTCATACCCACAATTGGGAGCTAAAGCAAAGGTCAACCCTGAACCCGTTTTCAATGCAGATTTTACAGCCAAAACGACCGCTCCAATCTTCCCGTAACTTCCACCAACAATAATTGACTTACCATACGTTCCTTTATGAGCAAAATCTTGTCTTACTTTAAAAATATTTCTAACAATTTCATCATCAATTACAAAATTATCAGTGGAGGCATTTTGAATAAATTCTTTAGATAAATTAATATCTAAAACAATTACTTTTCCTGCAAAACTTCCTGTTTCAGGATGAAGGAAATTCTTTTTCCAAAACTGAAAAGTCAATGTATAATCTGCTTTAAATATTATTGAATTTTCATCATGAATTTGGTCAGCAAACATTCCCGACGGGATATCAATTGATATTTTAGGATTACTTTTTGTTTTTAAAATTTCAATCACCTTTTTGAAAATCCCTTCCGGTTTTCTTGATAATCCGGTTCCGAAAAGAGCATCAATTACAATTGTTTTTTCATCAAAATGATATTGTGAGGTTTCATGAAAATCTTTCAGTGAAATTCTGGAAATCTCTTTCAGCCTTTTATAATTTATTAAAGCATTGTCTGAAAACTTCAGATTATCTTTATTGATAAATACATCAACATCAAAACCTTTCAGATACAACATTCTTGCAATTGCAAAACCATCGCCGCCATTATTTCCGGTTCCGCAAAAAATCGCAAATTTTGTATGATGTTTACAGTTTGAAAAAATCCATTCAGCACAGTTAAAAGCAGCTCTTTCCATCAACTGAATGGATGAAACTGGCTCATTCTGAATCGTATACTCATCAGCCAATCTGATATTTTCTACAGTAAAAATTTTCATAATAATTGTTTCTTTTCAATTTAAATATAAATTTTGATAATTTAAAGCAAAAAAAATACCCAAAACCTTTAAGATTATTATATTTAAATGATAATTTTGTTTAAAACAAATAAAAATATAAATTATGGGATTTATTAAAGAATTTAAAGAATTTGCCGTTAAAGGGAATGCTTTTGATTTGGCAGTCGGTGTAATCATCGGTGGTGCTTTCGGAAAAATTGTAACAAGCGTAATTGATGATTTGATTATGCCTATCGTTGCAGCAATCGTTGGAAAACCAGATTTCAGCAGTATTTATTTTGCAATGGGAAAAGGTGCAGAAAATATACCTGCAGGTTCAACGCTTGCAAAAGCTAAAGAACTGGCTCCGGATGCTGCCATTTTTGCTTACGGAAACTTCATTACTGTGGCTATCAATTTTATACTTCTTGCTCTGGTTGTTTTCATGCTTGTAAAAACAATTAACAGAATGAGAAAAGCTGAAGTTGAAGCTCCTGAAGCTCCTGAAGCTCCTGCAGCACCAACAGCGACAGAACAATTGCTTGTTGAAATTCGTGATGAATTGAAAAAGAAATAATAAATATTTTATCATTATAATAAATCCGCTGCAACACAACGTTACAGCGGATTTATTATAATGACACTATTCTATTGTTTAGTGTACCTGTAAAATACTTGAAATCTGCTCTGCCAAAGACAATCCAATTCTATCCTGAGCTTCCAGTGTTGAAGCGCCAGTATGCGGAGTTACAGAAATTTTAGAATGTGTGATAATATCTTTTGAAGGAGTTGGCTCGTTAATGAAAACATCAAGCCCTGCAAATCTTACTTTTCCTGAATCTAAAGCTTCAATTAAAGCCGCTTCATCAATCACTCCACCTCTTGAACAGTTTACGATAGCAACACCATCTTTCATCATATCAAATTCAGGTTTACCAATCATGTAACCATTTTTCTGAGCCGGAACGTGAAGCGTAATAAAGTCTGCATGCTTTAAAACTTGCTCCAAAGGTTCAGTTTCAATTTCAACATTGATAAACTGGTTATTGTAAAAAGTCACTTTAATGCTGGCTTTTCCTACCATATTATCAGCAGCGATTACTCTCATTCCCAAACCTAAAGCGATTTTAGCAACTTCCTGACCGATTCTTCCCATCCCAACGATACCGATGGTTTTTCCTTTCAATTCAATCCCTGCAGCATAAGCTTTTTTAAGCGATGCAAATTGAGTATCTCCTACCAAAGGCATTTTTCTATTTGAATCCTGTAAAAATCGAGCTCCTGAAAATAAATGCGCAAAAACCAATTCAGCAACCGATTCTGAAGAAGCAGAAGGCGTATTAATCACATGAATCCCTTTTTCTCTTGCATAATCTACATCGATATTATCCATACCTACTCCACCTCTTCCGATGATTTCAAGTGACGGACAATTGTCGATGATATCTTTCCTTACCTGTGTCGCACTTCTTACCAAAACAGTGCGGATTTTGTGTTCATTGATGTAATCTAAAAGAAGCTCCTGAGGAACTTTTGTCGTAATTACTTCAAAGCCTTTTTCGGTTAATGCATCAATCCCAGATTGATCTAAACCATCGTTTGCTAAAACTTTCATAACTAACTTATAATCTATTTAAAATGTAAAAAGATTTAAAAATTAAAAGAATTATTGGTTTTCACCTTTCGTTTAATCTTTAAATCCTCTCTATGATTTAATCTTCTTTAAAAACTTCTATTGTTACTTGCTTTTCTACCAAATCGGTAAATTTGCCTTTGTATCTTGTAGCTCTTACCAAGTGATTATCAATCCAGTGATAATTTCCTCCTCTTGGTTTACCACACAAAACACTGTGATATTTGAAGCCATGTTTGTCTAACCAGTCTATTGTAATTTGTTTTAAATTTTCAGTTCTTGAAGTAAAAAAACAAATTTGGTGGCCTTCGTCATACCATCTATTAACGGTCTCTAGTGCATCGGGGAAAGGCTCACACGTAACCATTCTTTCCGGCTCTTCGTTGGGAACATCTTCTGTAATTGTTCCGTCGATATCGATAAGATAATTTTTAATTCCATCTTTTAGAATCGGACTGATATGCTCAATATAATCTAGCTCCATCGTTCAAAATTTTAAAGCGCAAAGTTACACTTTCTCATCCAAACACTCATATTAATCTTAGTTTATGTTAAAATTTTAACACAAAATCAAATTTAAAAGCAATGAAAACAAGCACTTCGTTGCATTTTTCATAAACATCATTACCATTTTATGTGTTCAAAAAAGCTAAAATTTCATAAATATTTAAAAAAACTAAACATTTATTTTACAAAATCACGTTTTAAACTTAAATTTGTAGGAATGGAAGAATTCGTAGTATTGGTAAATCCTCAAGATGAAGTTTTAGGTTTGATGGAAAAACAGCAGGCTCATATTAATGGCTTACTTCATCGAGCTTTTTCAGTTTTTTTATTTAATGAAAACGGCGAAATGTTGTTACAGAAAAGAGCTGCGGAGAAATATCATTCTCCTCATCAATGGACCAATGCTGTTTGCTCGCATCCCAGAATTGAAGAAACCTATCTTGAAGCAGCAAAAAGAAGACTGAATGAAGAATTAGGAATTGATGCGGAACTTTCACCAAAATTCAATTTCATCTATAAAGCAGATGTTGGAGGCGGACTTTGGGAGCACGAGCTCGACCATGTTTTTACCGGAACTTATCATTCAGATTTTAATTTAAATAAAGATGAAGTGGAAGAAGTGCGCTATATTTCACTTGAAAATTTAGATAAAGAAATTTCTGAGCACCCTGAACAATTTACAGAATGGTTTAAAATCATTCTGGAAGAATATAAACATCATTTTTAAAAACACACCGATGAAAAAAATTGTATTAATGACCACATTTTTCCTGAGTATGTATTCGTACGCTCAGAAATTGGGAACTGAGCTCTACGAAAGTGAAAATTACTCAATCACAATGCCCGATACCTGGAAAGCTACGAATGATGATGGAATTGTAAACATCTTCCCCACCAATGAAATTGGCGCAATTACCATTTCTGAATACCATGATTTGGATTTGCCAAAAACAGAAGTGAAAAAATTTATTCTGGCGTTGTATAACTCTCAGGATGACGAGAAAAAAGTAAAAATTACAGGCAGTAAAAAAGGATATTCAGAATATCAGTATGAATATTTTGATGAGAAAGAAAAATTATTCTGGTTTACCAAATTGTATCAGAAAGATAAAGACTTTTTTCTTGTAAGCATCAATTGCCAACAAAAACACTGGAACGGAAACTATATGAAAGTTTTTAACGAAACTTTTGAAAGTTTTAAAATAAAAAAATAGAAATAAATCTACCTATGAAAAAAACAGCATTGTACGACAAACACGTTTCTTTAGGAGCGAAAATAGTACCTTTTGCAGGATTTGAAATGCCTGTACAATATTCCGGAGTAACGGAAGAACACTTTGCAGTAAGAGAAAAAGCAGGATTATTTGACGTATCTCACATGGGACAGTTTTTCATTGAAGGTGCAGGCGCAAAAGACCTTTTGCAGTTTGTGGGAACCAACAATGTAGATGTTTTAGAAAATGGAAAAGCTCAGTACTCTTGTCTTCCGAACGAAAACGGAGGAATTGTAGACGACCTTATCATTTATAAAATGGAAGATGAAAAATATTTTGTCGTTGTAAATGCTTCAAACATCGATAAAGACTGGAATCATATTTCAAAATACAACAGCTTCGGTGCAAAAATGACCAATGCTTCAGACGAAATGTCTTTATTGGCAATTCAAGGCCCGAAAGCAACAGAAATTCTTCAAAAATTAACAGAAACTAATCTTTCAGAAATTCCTTATTACAACTTTACTGTTGGTACTGTTGCAGGCGTTAGTGATGTGATTATTTCAAACACAGGATATACAGGAAGTGGTGGTTTTGAAATTTATTTCAACAACGAATCTGCAGAAAAATTGTGGGATGCTATCCTTGAAGCAGGAGCTGAAGAAGGTATTATTCCTTGTGGATTGGCTGCTAGAGACACTTTAAGACTAGAAAAAGGATTCTGTCTTTACGGAATGGACATCGACGATACAACCTCTCCTATGGAAGCTGGATTAGGATGGATTACTAAGTTTGACAAAGACTTTGTTTCTAAAGAAATTTTCACAAAACAAAAAGAAGAAGGTATTACCAGAAAATTAGTTGGTTTTGAATTGACTGATAAAGGAGTTCCAAGACATGATTATCCTGTGGTAGATGCCGAAGGAAATGTAATCGGGAAAGTAACTTCAGGTACTCAGTCTCCGATGAAAAAAATCGGTTTGGGATTAGCGTATGTTGATAAATCTCACTTCAAATTAGGTACCGAAATCTTTATTCAGGTAAGAAATAAAAACATTCCTGCAAAAGTGGTGAAAACTCCATTTGTATAATCGAATATTCTTTAAATATAAAAAACCGCTTTATCATTATTGATGAAGCGGTTATTTTTTAGGAGCTATTTCCGGCTATCCGCTGTATCTTTTTCATGACACCCTCCGCTTTCCCTTTCGTCAAGAAAAAGGATGTCGCTCCTATCCAGGCTAGGCTTGCATTCAACCCTACATTATTTCGTTCTATCGATTCATAACTTCTCCAAAAATTAATTTAGTTACAAAACAGATGTTTTATAACTTCTGTCAATTGCAGTTTGTTTCCTGCAGTTCGTTTGAACCTTCCGTAGAAGTAATTTTAAGACAAAACACTTGTTTTTAACTTCCGCCAATTGCATTTTGTTTCCCGCAGTTCGTTTGAACCTTCCGTAGAAGTAATTTTAAGACAAAACACTTGTTTTTAACTTCCGTCAATTGCATTTTGTTTCCCGCAGTTCGTTTGAACCTTCCGTAGAAGTAATTTTAAGACAAAACACTTGTTTTTAACTTCCGTCAATTGCATTTTGCTTCCCGCAGTTCGTTTGAACCTTCCGTAGAAGTAATTTTAAGACAAAACACTTGTTTTTAACTTCCGTCAATTGCATTTTGCTTCCCGCAAGTTGTTTGAAACAAAAGTAAAAGTTGATTGGTTACAAACAATTTACTTAAAATTTCGCAAAATATTTATTAATTAACAGCACAAAAAAACCTAACGGTTTTGAAAACCCGTTAGGTTTGAATTTATTTTGATACAAATATTTACGTTTGCAAATTCATGGCAAATCTACTTCACTCCAAAAAACTCTTGCAAAGCTTCCACATTCTTTTTGTCATTTCCAATAAAAATCTCTTTATCTGTCATAAAAACCGGACGTTTTAAGAAAGTATAATGGTCTAAAATCAAATCTTTAAAATCATTCTCCTGTAAAGATTTCACATCCAATTCTCTTAGTTTAATCTGAGTAGATTTTTTACTGAACAATGCTTCATACGACTTTGTATGCTTATACATTTCTTCAAGCTCCTCCTTGGTAATCGGCTCTTTTCTTATTTCTCTTTTTTTCCAATCCGACAAATCAAACTGTGCTAAAATCTTTCTGCAAGTATCGCAGGTATTAAGATGAAAAACTTTTTTCATAATTAAAATTTAATCTTCAAAAATAAGGCTAAATATAAAATTCTGAAAATTATTAAATACCTTTATTAAAATTAAAAAAAAATGGATAACAAACCTGTTACTTTTCAGTTTATTTCAGAGCCCTCTGATGTTAATTACGGCGGAAATGTACACGGCGGAAGCGTGATGAAGTGGATTGACCAAGCCGGATATGCATGTGCAACAACATGGAGTGGAAATTATTCTGTAACAGTATATGTGGGTGGAATCCGTTTTTATGAGCCTATTAAAATCGGCGAAATTGTAAAAGTGGAAGCACAGGTAATTTATACAGGTTCTTCGAGTATGCATATCTCCATCAATGTCTTTTCAAGGAATTTAAAACAACCTACTTTTGACAAGAAAACACACTGCATCATTGTATTTGTAGCCGTTGATGAAAACGGAAAAAAACTGCCTGTTCCCAAATGGATTCCCGAATCTGAAGAAGAAAAGCAACAGGAAAAGTACGCTAAACGATTGATGGATTTAAGAACACAGATTGAAGATGAAATGAAACCGTTTTTGTAAGCCAACGGAAATGGCTATCAACTTGAAAATAAATAAAAAATCCGCCTCAGTTGTGAGACGGATTCATTTATTTTAATATCTATATCTACTATACTTCATTGCAGGTATACACTTGTGGGCAAGCAATATATTGTGGACAATATTTTGGACCTATAACAGATCCTGAGCAGCTACATCCACAAAGAGATAAATCAGGAATTCCTCCTTTAATTCCTCCAACGATGTTTTTAAGATCAGCTTGTTTTAATTTTTTTGCGTTTTTTAAAATGTTGTTTGTCATGTTATTTGTTTTTTAATTAATATAGTTTGATGATCAAATCTAAACATAATTCACCAATAAACGATAATAAAACAATAAATATTATCAGATTAACATACATAATCTAGTTTGCATTAAAATAATTTACAAAAAGACCTTTCAATTTAATGAAAGGTCTTTTTTACTGTATTTTTTTATGATTTTTAAATATTTAATACACGTCTTTGCAAGTGTATACCTGTAGGCAGCCAAAATATTGTGGACAATATTCAGGACCTGTAACGGTACCTGCGCAATCGCATCCACAAAGAGATAAATCAGGATTTCCTCCTTTAACTCCTCCGACGATGTTTTTAAGATCAGCTTGCTTTAATTTTTTCGCGTTTTTTAAAATGTTGTTTGTCATGTTATTTGTTTTTTTAATAATATAGTTTGATGTTCAAATTTAAAAAAATTTATAAATAGAAAGTCAATAAAAAATCTGCCTTAATTTTGAAGTAGATCTTTTATTTTTTACTATCTAAATTAGTATACGTCTTTACAAGTATATACTTGAGGGCAAGCAAAATACTTTGTACAATATAAAGGACCTGTAACAGCTCCTGTGCAACTGCATCCACAAAAAGATAAATCAGGATTTCCGCTTACTCCTCCGACAATGTTTTTAAGATCAGCTTGTTTTAATTTTTTCGCGTTTTTTAAAATGTTGTTTGTCATGTTATTTGTTTTTCAATTAATATAGTTTGATTCTCAAATTTAAATATAATTCACCAATAAAACGACAACAAAATAATAAATATTATGAAATATTTACAAATAACTTAACTTAAACAAAAGAATTCATAAAATAATTTAATCTTAATAAATTTTCATAAAAAAGACCTTTCAATTTAATGAAAGGTCTTTCGTATTATTAATAAGATGTATTATCTCGCGATATTTACAGTTCTTGTTTCTCTGATTACCGTAACTTTTACTTGTCCTGGATACGTTAATTCGTTTTGAATTTTCTCAGAAATATCATAAGAAAGCTGAGAAGACATTTCGTCGTTTATTCTACTGCTTTCTACCATTACTCTTAGCTCTCTACCAGCCTGAATTGCATATGCTGAAGAAACTCCTTCAAAGCTTAATGCTGCAGCTTCAAGATCTTTTAGCCTTTGGATGTAAGATTCTAAAACCTGTCTTCTTGCTCCTGGTCTTGCTCCTGAAATAGCATCGGCAACCTGGATGATTGGAGACAATAAAGAGGTCATTTCTACTTCGTCATGGTGAGCACCGATAGCATTGATAACTTCTGCATTTTCACCATATTTTTCTGCCCACTGCATTCCTAAAAGTGCGTGTGGAAGCTCAGATTCCTGCTCAGGAACTTTACCAATATCATGTAAAAGACCTGCTCTTTTCGCTAATTTCACGTTTAATCCTAATTCAGCAGCCATTGTTGCAGCAATGTTGGCAACTTCTCTTGAGTGCTGTAAAAGGTTTTGACCGTAAGAAGAACGGTATTTCATTCTACCCACGATTTTCACCAATTCTGGGTGTAACCCGTGAATTCCTAAATCGATAATCGTTCTTTTACCAACTTCGATAATTTCTTCTTCGATTTGTTTTTTTGTTTTTTCTACAACTTCTTCGATTCTTGCCGGGTGAATTCTACCGTCCGTAACCAATCTGTGAAGTGATAATCTTGCAATCTCTCTTCTTACAGGATCAAAACATGAAAGAAGAATTGCTTCTGGAGTATCATCAACGATAATTTCTACACCCGTCATTGCTTCCAAAGCACGAATGTTTCTACCTTCTCTACCGATAATTCTACCTTTTACTTCATCAGATTCAATATTAAATACCGAAACGGAGTTTTCAATCGCCTGTTCTGTACCAATTCGTTGAATCGTCTGAATAACGATTTTTCTTGCTTCACTTTTAGCATTCAGCTGAGCTTCTTCCATAATGCTCTGAACGTGCGCCTGAGCTCTTGTTTTAGCCTCTGCTCTCATGGTTTCTACCAATTCTGCTTTAGCTTCTTCTGCGGTGTAGTTTGAGATTTTCTCCAGCACTTCAACTTTCTTAGCAGTTGCCTGCTCTAAGTCGCTTTGCTTTTTCTCTAAAATTTCATTTTTCTTAGCATAATCAGCAATCTGTCTGTCAAGATCTTTTTCTAATTTTCCGGCTTTGCTAAGCTCGTCATTCAGCTTATTTTCTTTGTCTTTGGTTCTTTTTTCAGCATCCTGCATTTTCTTTTCGCGAGACTGAATATCTGAGTCATGCTGAGACTTTAGTTCTAAGAATTTTTCTTTAGCCTGAAGGTTTTTTTCTTTTTTTATGGATTCAGCTTGTACATTAGCTTTTTCTATAAGGTTTTCAGCGTTCTTTTGTGCATCATCTACAATGAATTTAGCTTTTGTATTCAGTGAACTTTTAGAGAAAAACATCCCTGCTATTGCACCGATTACTAAGCAAATAACGCCTACTATTATGGCTGTTGTCATATATATATTGAGTTTTTAATTGTCTTGTTAATTTAAAATAAAAAACCCACAGCAATTCATAGATTTAGAGTAAACTCCTGATCTCCACGATTTGATCTGATTCCTTCTCTCTGTAATCTGCGTAGTGCAGCACGCCATTGAAAAGACTTTCGAACATTAATTGTTTAGTGTTGAGTTTACCTTAATGTGTTAGAATTACTGTAGGCAGTTTTTCTGGAAAAAATATCTATTTTCCTATATCATCCATCGACTGATTAATTTTCACTAATCTTTCGTTGGTCGATTTTATATTTTTTTCATGAGTTAGAGCTACTACTTCTGCATTGGTTCCTAATTTTAGGGCGCACATTGCTAAAGCATCTTGTTTATCTCTTACATCAAAATTTTGTTCAAAATCTTTAATCATATTTTCAATTTGCTTCCCCACTTTACGCAGTGTTTCTTCTTCTGCTGCGGGTACATTTAGCGGATATACTCTTCCTGCAATGTTGATGGTTATTCTCCTTACCTCCATTATAATCCACTATTTTGAAGCTGTGCAATACAAAAGTCTACTTCTTTTACCAATCTGTTGATATGGTTTTTCATGAGTCTGTTGTGTTCAGGATTTCCTGATATTGCTGAATACAATTTTATATTTTTCTGTTCTTCTGCCAATACCTGATTTTTTTTTCTTTCCTCATCATATTTCGCCTTCAGCTCGGTATGCTCTTTATTTAATTCTAAATATTTTTCAGATAAATTTTGATTACTTTTTTGGAGGTTCAAAATCTTTTTCTCTAATTCTGAAAAATTATTTTCTAATTCTTGAAGCATTTCAGGTTTATAAATTTTCTAACTATTAGCAAAAATAGGAAAATAATAGTATTGATAAAAATAATAATCTCAATATTTTAACAAAAATAAAAAAGGAGATGCCAAGCACCTCCTTTTTATATTAATTTTATATTATTTTATTCAAACTTCAATACAAACATAATCGCTCTTGTTTGCAATGTAGAAACTGCTGAAGACCAATAAGGAGGCGTAGTAGCATTATCGGCAACGATTTCGTTATTCATAAAGAATGTACCTCTTACCGCTGGAGTCAGTTTAAACTTATTAAAATAGAATTGAACTCCCATTTCTGCAGACCAAGCAAAATTATGCGTTGTAGATCTGAAAACCTGCTGCATATTGTCATCTGGAGAATCTGAGTTTGACTGTAGATTAACAATGTAATTTACCCCAGCCGCAACATATGGTCTTGAATTATACCATCTTTCCCCGTGTAATTCTAACATCACAGGAATATCAATTAAAGTAGATTTAATTTCCCTTATTCTGTCTTTATCTGTTAAAGTCATAGGAATAAATGGAGCATTTGTTAAACTTCCATCTTTATAAATATCATTTGATTGTGTATTAAAAGTCAATTCTCTTTGAGCAAACTGCAAACCCGGTTCTACTCTAACGTCTAAATAATCATTCAATCTAAACTTGGCAATAAGACCTGCTCCGAAACTTGTGCTTTGTTTAGAAGATACAAGATTATGATTTTCATACATTCCGTATCTAGGATTAAACACAATTTTGTAGTCTATTGCATTTGCATTCAAATAGAAACCCCAGCTGACTGTCTTTTGGTCGAAGTCTTCCAACTTGTCCATCCTGTTACGGGTTCTAAATTGAGCATCTGCAAAGAATGCAATATTAACTGAGGCTAAAACCAGAGCTTTTAATAGAAATTTATTCATAGGTTATTTTGTTGCTTTATAAATTGTGGCTATACCTAAACTTAGCTTTTTGTATTCTACTTTTTTAAATCCTGTATCTAAGAGAATTTGTCTCATCTTTTCTCCAAATGGAAATGCATTTACAGAATCCGGAAGATAAGTATACGCTCTACTATCTTTAGAAACCAACCTGCCTATTGCCGGCAATATATTTTTGAAATAAAACATATAAAATGGCCCTAAAAAACCCTCTACTTTAGAAAACTCCAGAATATAAACGCTTTTGTTTTCTTTTACTACTCTTCTCAGTTCTGCCAAACCTTTGGTAAGGTTTTCAAAATTTCTCACTCCAAAAGCAACGGAAACGGCATCAAATCTATTGTCCTCGAAAGGTAAATTTTCTGCATCGCCCTTTTGCATGGAAATTTTGCCGTCTAAATTAAGTTTTTTTATTTTAACAATACCAACATTTAACATTTGTTGCGACAAATCTAATCCCACAACTTTTGCTCCGGTTCCTTTTTCTACGGCAATAGCTAAATCACCGGTTCCTGTGGCGACATCCAACGTTTCTTTTGGGGCATCGTGGTTCATCCATTTTACCAGTTTATTTCTCCAAAGCACATCTATTTTCATAGAAAGTACGTGGTTTAATAAATCGTATTTAGGCGCAATATTGTCGAACATGTCTTCTACCTGACTCTTTTTGCTAGATTCAGAATTGTAGGGCGTTACTTGGTTGATATCTTTTGTCAAAACTTAAAACTTATAGTATTCTTTATAATAATTAAGATAATCCTGCTTGCGGAAAATCTTTGTACGAGATTCTACTTTCTGAATATTTTTGATCATCTGATCATAATCTTCATCTACATTATAATAAAAATCTTCTGTGTAGAGTTTATTAAAACGTTTAGCACCCCCATAATATTGTTTTCCATCAATCATGGTTTTATCTAACGCCAAAAGTAATGAATCTTTTTTAAGATTGTATCCATAATATTGCTCATTAATATAATAATCTTTATGGGCGATATTTAAAAGACCACGAACCTTATTCACTTCAAAAGCAGAATCATAAAGCATTTTCTTATTCTGATCAAAAACTTTAATAGAATTTTTTCCTTTTTGTAAATCTACCTTTACAAACTGGCCTGCCGAAATAACGCCTTCAGAGCCATTGTTTATTTTAAAATAGTAAGTATTAGGCGTAGGATTATCTACAAGATAGTAGTTTTTCTTTGCCAGAAAGAAGTTGTATACGGCGAAAGCACCGATAAACACCACAGCGGCAATAATTAAACCTTTTAAAGACGGATTGTTTTTCATAGATTGTCTGAAACAATTTTTGCAAATTTAATAATATTTTTAATTCTTTCTTATTAATATTAATTATTAACTTTGCGTCTTTAAAAAAATTACATACGCGAATGCCAAATACGATCATTATTGGTTCCGGATCTTATCTTCCGAATAGAGTAATTGGAAGAGATTTTTTCTTAGATTCAGAGTTTTATACGGACGAAGGAGTAAAGATTGACAAACCTGCTGAAGAAACTATTGCAAAATTTGTTGAAATTACAGAGATAGAAAACAGGAGGTTTATTGATGATAATCTTTCAAATTCACAAATCGGTTTTGAAGCTGCAAAAATTGCTATTGCTGATGCTAATGTAGATCAGGAAGAGCTTGATTATATTATTTACGCCAGTAATTTTGGTGAAGTTACCGTCAATGGTTATGTAGATTTTATGCCAACCATGGCTGCAAGAGTTAAAAACAAATTAGGCATCAAAAACAGAAAATGTATTACTTACGATATGATTTTCGGTTGCCCAGGATGGGTTGAAGCCATGATTTTAGCAAATAACTTGATTAAAGCTAAAGTTGCAAAAACAATTCTTGTCATCGGTGCCGAAACGCTAAGCAGAGTAACCGATCCTTACGATAGAAACAGAATGATTTTTGCTGATGGAGCGGGAGCTGTAGTAGTACAAGCTACTGACGAAGAAAATGTAGGAATCATCGCTCACAATACAATTTGTGATAATGGTGTGGAGCTTAATTACCTTGCAAATGGCCCTTCTATCAATGAAGAATCAGATCAGACTCGTCTATTTGTAAGAATGCAGGGAAGAAAAATCTATGAATATGCGCTAAAGAACGTTCCTTCTGCAATTAAAGAAACTATCGATGACGCTGGATTATCTATTGAAGATATCGACAAAATATTAATCCACCAAGCTAATGCAAAGATGGATTATGCAATGATAGACAGACTTCACAAGTTATATGATGTGAAAAATTACGACCATGCTGTATCTCCTATGACTGTTCAGGATTTGGGAAATACTTCTGTAGCCACAATTCCTACGATGTTTGATTTAATAATTAAAGGAAAAATGGAGGGTCATACGTTTAAAGATAAAGGTAACATTGTGATGACTTCGGTTGGAGCCGGAATGAACATTAATGCGATCGTTTATAAATTTCCCTAAGAATATTAATTAAAAAATATAAAAAAGCACAGGAAATTTATTTTTTGTGCTTTTTTTAAATCTTATCATGCAGAAAAACTTCTTATTTATCGCCGCAATCTTCTTATTTTTAGAAGTTTACATTTTTCAGGCAATAAGAACCTTAACCGATAATTTCTGGATAAGACTCGGCTATATTATTTTTTCTTTAGCAATCTACAGCATTTTTGCGTACGAAGTCGCTCACTTTCAAAGAACAGACAGAAGTACCGAGAGAGCTCAAATAACGATTTCTTTATTTTTAATTTTTATTTTACCTAAAATTTTCATCGTTCTGTTTTTATTGATTGATGATATTTTCAGAACTGGAGGTTATTTGGTAGGATTAACAAGGCCTACAGAGAATTTTTTCCCAGAAAGAAGAAAGTTTTTAAGCTTAGTGGGATTAGGTTTAGGTGGTGTACTTTCTGCGCTTTTTATAGATGGAATTACATTTGGGAAATACCGACATACTGTAAGAAGAGTAAGAGTAAAGTTTGCTAATCTTCCTAAGAGCTTTAAAGGATATAAAATCATTCAGATTTCAGACGTTCACAGCGGAAGTTTTTCTGACCCAAGCAAACTACAGCATGCTATTGATTTAATTAATGAGCAAAACCCTGATTTAGTTTTATTTACAGGAGATATGGTAAACAATGTTGCTGATGAGTTTAAGCCGTTTATTTCATTATTTTCTAAAATTAAAGCGAAAGACGGCAAGTTTTCAGTTTTAGGAAACCATGATTATGGTGATTATGTAAAATGGAAATCTCCAAACGAACAAAAGGAAAACCTTGACAACCTAATTGATTATCAAAAACAAGCCGGTTTTAACATGCTTCGTAACGAAAACAGAGTTATTGAGAAAAACGGTGAAGAAATTTACATTTTAGGTGTTGAAAACTGGGGATTAAAACCTTTTCCACAATTTGGGAAAATTGACAAAGCTCTAGAAAACGTACCGCCAAACGCCACTAAAATATTAATGAGCCACGACCCTACTCATTTCGATTACGTGGTAAAAAAACATCCAATAGACATTCATTTGACACTTTCTGGGCACACGCACGGAATGCAGTTTGGTTTAGATTTAAAAAATATAAAATGGTCTCCCGTACAATATAAATATCCAAAATGGGCAGATTTATATGAAAGTGAAGGAAAAATGCTGTACGTAAACAGAGGTTTCGGAGTTTTAGGCTATCCCGGAAGAGTTGGGGTTTTACCTGAAATTACACTCTTTGAATTGAGTTAAGAGATACGAGTTTCAGGGTTTGCAATTCGAGATTAAAGATTTTAATTTGAAAATTTTAGTTTCCGGTTTAAATTCCGAATTTAAACTGCGAATCTTTCGAATCTCGTATCTCGAAACTCTAAAAAATATAATCTTTCATTCTTGAAGTTGCCAATTCCTTTTCATTAATCCAGGAAAGTAAGGCTTCAAGTTTGTCTTCCATTTTTTTTCCTAAATAAAAACTTCGGTAAAACGGAACTTTAAACTGATATTTATTGATATCGGTAAACTGCCAAGATTCAAGATAAATTAAGACAAAGTCATCATTTTTCAAGGTTTCAAAAACCATATTCTGATAATACTGCATCGGCAAAATCTGAAAAACAAAATCATTGTAAGGTAACTGGCTGTACGGCGAAATACTTTCCGGAACAATACTTAATCCATTATCTTCAATGATTTCTGAAGTTCTTTTTAAGCGTTTAAAAGGAAACAGAATATCTGCATGGTCAATATTTGAAATATAATTAAAACCTATTGATTTTAATTCTTCTAAAGAAAATTGGTTGTCTTTTTGACGAATTCCTTTGATTTGTTTTTCAAGAAAATCCTGAGTTGTTTTTTTTGCAGCCTCTATAGTTTCGAGGCTCGAATTTTTATTATAAAAAGCAATTTCATGCCCTTGAGCAGAAATTGCTTTTAATAAATTTTGAAGTTTTTCTGCGATAGAAATTTCTACAAAAAAACTCGATTTTATATCGTGTAAATCTAAAATTCTAAGAATTGCTTTGGTATTACTTTCTGTAATTTTCAGTCTTTCATCATCAGAAATAATGACGCCGTTTTTAATTTCAGCCTCAAAGTTTACGATGTTAAAAGTGAGCAATATCATTTAATCGTTGTTGGTTTTTAGTTGTCGGTTGATGGTGTGAAATCCGACAGCCTATTTTTGTACATGATAAAAAAACTTAAGATATATTTTTAACCGCAAAAGTATTGTTCTAAATTAATTTTTATTCAATTTTACTTTTAAATTCTTAATCATGTCTTTTGACATCTCAGAAATTCCGAAATTATAAGATAATCCCCAATCTTTTTTAGCTACAGAATCATCAATTGAAGCTGGCCAAGAATCTGCAATAGCTTGTCTGAAATCTGGTTTGTAATCAATTTCAAATTCAGGGATTTCTTTTTTAATTTCAGCTGCCAGTTCTTTCGGAGTGAAAGACATTCCACCCAAATTATATGAAGAACGAACTGTTAAACTTTCTTTTGGAGCATCCATTAACTGCAAAGTTGCATTGATGGCATCATCCATATACAACATTGGCATTCCTGTATTTTCAGAAATAAAACTTGTATATTTTCCTTCTTCAATTGCTTCGTAGAAAATTTCAACTGCATAATCTGTAGTTCCTCCACCTGCAGGAGTTTTCCAAGAGATTAAACCAGGGTAACGGATACTTCTTACGTCTACTCCATACTTATCAAAATAATATTCGCACCATTTTTCACCCGCCATTTTAGAAATACCATAAACGGTTGTAGGATTCAAAACAACATCCTGACCTACATTTTCTTTGGGAATTCCTTTCCCAAAAACAGCGATAGAACTTGGCCAGAAAATCTTTTTAAGCAAACCTTCTTTCGCCAATTCACAAAATTGAAGAAGGGGCTCAAGATTTAATTTCCAAGCAAAAATTGGCTGCTTTTCAGATGTTCCTGATAAAAGAGAAGCTAAGTGATAAACGGTTGTAATTTCGTAATCTTTGATGACCTGTCTTACCAATTGAGTATTGGTAACGTCCATTCTTTCGTAATGTCCGGCAGAAGTAAGACCTTTTTGGTATCTGTCAAGACCCGAAGCAACTACATTTTCAGCTCCATGTATTTCTACTAATCTATTCGTAAGCTCCGTTCCGATTTGCCCTAAAGCACCTGTAATCAATATTTTTTCCGTGTAGGACTCCATTTTTATTTATTATTAGATGATTGAAGGCAAAAATAAATATTTTGAATACGATGGGAAAACAAAATCGCGATTTAGTAGGTAATTTTTATCATCTTTTAGGTTTAAGTTGATAACTTTCTCGTTTTCAGGATAGATTTAAAGTTTAAAACCAATGCTATTTTTTTCTTTGATTTTTATGATTGTTTTAATTTATATCATTTTTGTCCGGTTAAAACAATAAACAAATTGACAAACTCAATATTAATAAGATAAATCGACAGGTCGCTCCTCTGGAGCTTTGTTTTTTTGGTAATTTCATTTTTTCTATTAACAGTAAATCCCGATGGGATTAGATTAATACAGCTCATTATTAGCAAACTGTTAATAGAAAATAGGAGTTCTTTTATCATTAAAGTTCCAGAGGAACGACCTGTTATTGTATTTCTAAATTTTACCGGACAACAATGAATTTAAATATGTTTAATCCCCAAAATATGTGCGAAGCTTTCATTATTCTTTTAAATAATTTGTTTAAATTCTGTAATTTTCGGAAATATTTAAGAAACGTTCAGCTTTGAAAAAGAAAAAATTCTATCAGCAATTATATTTCCAAGTGATTATTGCCATCACTTTAGGAATTCTCTTAGGTAATTTCTACCCCGAATTAGGCGAAAAAATGAAACCTTTAGGCGACGGTTTTATCAAATTGGTGAAAATGATTATCGCTCCGGTGATTTTCATTACCCTTACTTTAGGAATTGCTCACATGACAGACCTGAAAAAAGTAGGTCGTATTGCGATAAAAGCAATGTTGTACTTTTTCACATTCTCAACATTAGCTTTAATTATCGGATTGGTTGTAGGAAATATCATCAAACCGGGAGCTGGACTAAATATCGACCCTGTAAGTTTATCGGGCGATGTTTCACAATATCAGCAAAAGGCTCATGATACTACGCTTACAGGATTTATTATGAATATTATTCCTGAAACATTATTCAGCCCACTCATTGGAGATAATATTCTTCAGGTACTTTTGGTGGCGATTTTAATGGGAGTTGCTTTGGTTTTAACAAAAGAAAAAAGTGGAAAAGTAACCGAATTCTTACAGGTTCTTGCTGCTCCGGTTTTTAAAATCGTTCATATGCTGATGAAATTAGCGCCCATAGGAGCATTTGGAGCAATGGCTTTTACGATTGGAAAATATGGCTTGGCATCTGTTTTAAATTTAATTCTTCTTGTAGGAACTTTCTACATCACTTCTATCCTATTTGTAGTTTTGGTTTTAGGCGCAGTTGCTTGGTACAACGGTTTCAATATTTTTAAACTGATGTATTATCTAAAAGAAGAACTTTTGTTAGTTTTAGGCACAAGTTCTTCAGAATCTGCACTCCCAGGAATTATGGAAAAGATGGAAAAAGCAGGTTGTTCTAGAGCGATTGTAGGCTTGGTGATTCCTACCGGATATTCTTTTAATCTTGACGGCACGAATATTTACATGACTCTCGCCTCATTATTCATTGCACAGGCATTAAATATAGATTTATCTATCGAAAAACAATTGATGCTCCTTTTAGTGGCAATGTTGAGTTCTAAAGGAGCAGCAGGAGTTACGGGAGCCGGTTTTGTAACTTTGGCCGCAACGCTGGCTGTAGTTCCCGAAATTCCTATTGCGGGAATGACCCTAATTTTAGGAATTGATAAATTTATGAGTGAATGCCGTGCTTTAACCAACGTGATTGGAAATTCTATAGCAACTGTTGTTGTAGCCAATTGGGAAAAACAGCTGGATAAAGGACAACTTCAATATTGTCTTGCTAATCCTAATGAAATTGAGAAAAAACTGGAAGTTTAAAGAATTATTTAATGAAAATCTTCACAAAATTTATACTCCTATTTATTGCATGTATTTCTTTAGCCTGCAAAGAGCAAAATAATAACAAAAAAATGAATAAAAATAACCCTGTTGTGTATTTTGAAATTCCTGTAACCAATATAGAACGGGCAGAAAAATTTTATACCGATGTTTTTAATTTTAAATTTGAAAAAGAAATCATCGATGATTATGAAATGGTACTTTTTCCTTTCGAAGAAACCAAAAGCGGAATTTCCGGAGCTTTGGCAAAAGGAGATGTTTATAAACCAACTAAAGATGGAATAATAATTTATTTTAAAACTGATAATATTGATTCTACCCTAAAAAAAGTTCTAGAAAGCAATGGAAAAATTCTTTATCCTAAAACCATAAATCAAAAACATGGTTTTGCGGTTGCCGAATTTGAAGATAGTGAAGGAAACCGAATTGCCCTTCATGAAACAATAGGCAATAGGCAATAGGCAATAGGCAATAGGCAATAGGCAATAAAATTAAGTTTTTTTATCTATATGATTAAAACCATAAAAATATAAGTTCTAATTACCGACCTTAGAATACATTATTATCATAACAATAATGCATTCATCAGTTATGTTTTAGCCTTCTTTGCGGAAGGCTTTCTTATTTCACAATGATTTTAGATTAAAATATTCAGACTTGAAGGCTGAACTTTCACGTGAATCGGAGATTTTATTTTATTGAATTCCCCATCGAGATGCCAGTTTTTGGTATTTACTTTAAACTCAATTTCTGAAACAGGAAGATAGGTAATGTAATCATCTTCCTTCAGTTTTTTGGTAAACATTCTGAATGCAAAAAGCGGCGAATACGTTAACGGAAATTTTTTCACCAAAACCATATCTACCAAACCGTCACTTTTACTTGCCATAGGCGCAATGTAAGCGTTGTTACCAAACTGGCGGGTGTTGGCAATATTCACCATCAAATATTTTCCGTTATACTGCTTATAATTTTCGTCAAAAAACTTCAGTTTAATGGGTTTATAACTAAAGAAAGTCTTCAAAGAAACTTTAATATAATTTTTGAATCCGCGGTTGGTTTTTTCAAATTCTTTTACCACTTTTCCGTCAAAACCAGTTCCTGAAACATTGATAGAAAGTCTGCCATTTACCGTAAAAGTATCTATTTTACGAGATTTTTTAGCTTTTAGTTTATCTAATAATTCATCTAAATTTTTGCTAAACTGTGTTTCGTTAGAAAAACCATTTCCAGAACCTGCAGGAAAAATAGCTAACACTTTTTCGGTATTAATGAGCTGTTTGGCGACTGTAGAAATCGTTCCGTCGCCTCCAATGGCTACAAAGAAATCAACCTCATCAAAATGCTTATCAATAAAATCATAAGTTCCCAAAATTGACTCAGAAATATAATACAGCGGATTCTGCACTTTATTTTTAAGTTCGTTCAAAAATGGCTGATAATTTTTTTTTGCCGAAAAAGGATTGATGATAAAAGCTACTTTCTCCATTGCCACAAAAGTAAAAAATGCTTCCGGTTTGGAAGCATTAATATTAATTTATTTTCATTCTATTTTTAAATTCAGGATTAATTGTTCCTTCAAGTTCTTTCCAAGAGACAGGAATTACAATATCTCCGGCTGCAAAAGCTGCAATTTCATAAGGGCTGTAATGAAAATAGAGATTTTTCTCATCACAGTAAAAATCTTTGTTTACCGGAATCACATCTACCAAAAGCATATCTGAATTTTTAACCGGACCATCAGAATCAGTCGTTCCACTAGGAATTTTGTCGAGATTTTTCATTAAAAGTTCTTCCAATTTTGCTTTAGGCATTGTAGTAATATCTTTTAAATCTAATTTTTTGTTGTTTTTTAAATCGAAAACTCTCACATCGAATGAATAATTACCATGAGCTCCACCTTCATAAGAAGTATGCAAATATTCAATCTGAAGAAAATCGTCGTTTTGTGAAATAAGCTTCATAAACGAGCCAGCTTCCCAAGTTTGAGGATTTTGAATATCAGAAATCCACTCTTTACTGTCTTCTTTTACCGATGAGAAAAATTCAGCTTTATCTTTTTCTAGAAAGCTTTGCAATCCTTTTTTTGAATAATCTATAATTCCAGTTTTATCGTAGTAAATACTGTCTAATAACGCTTTATCTTTTAAAGTAGGAAAAACCAATACTTTTGACGCGTAATTCACAGAAAGCTTTTCGTTAATCTTTATAGAATCATTCATTTTAAGAGAATCTATTGTAAATTTTTCGGGGCTTTTGATTTCTGTGTTGGTATCCACTGTTTTTGAGTCAGTCTTTTTACAGGCATAAAAAAGGAAGACTGCAGAAAGTAAAATGGGAACAACTGTATTTTTCATAATAATTTATTTTTCGACTAGAATGCAAAAACCATTCACAAAATGAATGGTTTTTAAAATTTGCATCAATAATTGATTATTTTTTAATCAAACTCATTACCTGACTTTCATAATCTGAAATTACTTTCCATATTTTTTTGAATGCCGGATAATATTCTTTGGGATAATTTGCACTTGCAATATTATATTCTGAAATCGTAATAATTCTATTATCTTTTTTCTCTATCGTGTAAGAATAGCTTATTTCTTTATCTTCGGTAACAATTTTTTTATTTTTTGGTAAATCACTTACGTCATATCCCTCAGGAATTTCTATTTCAACAACTTTTGTTTTACTAATGGGCGAAATAAAATCAATCATATATCTTCTTTCATCCAATTGGTCAAAATCATTTTTGGTCTGATGTAAAAATAAAAGAGGGTTCATAATTATCTTTTTCCCTAAGTTATCAATCATATTGTTTGATGCGAAGCTCATCGTAGAACGAAACTCTCCCCCATCCAAAACTCTAGAGTTGATATTATTAAAATCTACTGAAAAATTTTCCTTATACTCTTTTTTATATTTATCTGGATTTTCATCAAAGTTTTCTTTTGCATTCATAGCCATCATCCCTTCGTCTTGATCTTGATAAACACCTGAAACAGTACCATCAGAATTTATTTTTGCTTTGACAGTATGACTATTGTAACTTATTTTAACGTTATTAAGAAAAATAGTTTCTGCTTTATCATCTTTCATCAAGAGACCATTATTATTCCACACTCGTGATGGTAAAAGATTGGCCTGCGACTGTTTTGAAGTTGCATCAAAAAGATAAAATACTTTATTGATTTCGGCTCCTACAACTACATAATTAAAATTACCCAAATTAGGAAATGTTAAATTTAAGTACCCATTTCTTACCGTAGAAATAAGTATTGGGTATGCTTTAATATTTGCGCTTCTAAATATTGCAGTCAACATCAAATTAAGATCTGCATCATTTCCTATCTTATTTTTGATAACATCTTTGATTCCGTTTTCTGCATAAATACCATTATTGTAGTTCCATGTATAACTCGTTTTTACATAATCCAAAATTTTATTCGCTTTAGACATATCGTCTTTTTCATTTAGAATTCCTGCAGGAAGCAACTCTTTTACCAATTTATCTTTTTTGTACTGTACCCCAAAATCATCATGATCCCATAATTTTTTTCTAATATCTTCCCAATTAGAGGTATACATTTTGAGATTATTACCAAAATAAGTTGAATGAAGTTCAGCTCTTATTTTCGTTCTGTAATTATCATTATTATTCACATACTTCTCAGTCTTAAAACCTTTTAGGTTATCATAACCGAATCTATAGGTTTTATATTGTGAACCATACATTATTTCTTCCTTCATAGCTTTGTATTTCGGCAACAAACTTCCTGTAAAATCTACGTTGTAAGACATTTGCAAAGGGGTATCAAAAACATATTCTGTATAGACAGAAGGAGTATCTAATTCTATATAAATCAATGGAATTTCATACGAAAACGGTGACGAAACCTCGTAATGGTACTCTAAAATTGATCCATTCTTTATGCTAGGAAAAGCATATTTATTAACGGTTATATATTTATTTTCTTTTGATTTAAATTTTGAACTTTTATCAACTTTAGTTTCAACTACATTATCTCCTTCAAGATTATATACCAAAGCTTTCATATTATTTAAAAATTCACGATCTCCGGAGTTGTTATCATAAAGAGAAACCTCAAGATTATGCCAATCTTCAGATTTGTCTTTTTCGTAAATTTTCACACGATAAGTATATTCTTTTATAAGGTTTCCGGTGTTATTATCTATACGATAATGTATGGATCGATACAGTATTTCTGCGGGTGCTTTCGGATCAATTTCTGATTTCTCTTTTTTAAGATCATCTTTATTAAACTTAGGCATTTTTAAAAATTTATTATCCTGCGCAAAAAGAGCTGTATTTATTAAAAACACAGACAATAGGGTTATTATATTTTTCATTTATGATTTTTTTGAAATTAAAATTTTTGAGTTATCAGCATTCATTATTTTTTTTCTGAAACTTACGTAGTCATTGTATTTTTCTTTAGAATGCAACCCTTTTTTTATTTGAATAAACCTTTTTACAATCAATTTTTCGTCTTTTTTCTCAAAAGTAATTTTGTACGTTCCAAAATCTGAAACAACAGCACTATTTTCCGGCATTTCTTCGATAGTATACCCTACTGGAAGCTGATAAACAATCTCATAATCGTCTTCATAAGAAAAACGGTTTTCAAATGGAAGATTACGGTTTTCATTTTGATAAAATGTCGAATTTGTATAAATAGGAACAGCCCTAAAAATATAGCTTGAACCCACCATTTTTGAATAATTAACCGCTTTAAAATTCAGATTAAAATCGATTGTTGCTAAATCTCTGTTATTGTTAAAATCAGACATTTCTACTTTCTCAAAATCTAATGTAGAAAGCGCATTTTTTATGGCACTATTTTTTTCAGTCTGTCCTAAACCTGAATAAGATAAATTAAAATCATACTGATTTCCGGTATAAGTAAACTTCCCCTTTCCGGTAATCGTTTTATCAGGATTTAACTGAATATTTAACACCTGTTTTTCCTTATTTTGTTGTGAAGAATAACTTGGAGTTTCCATAATCTCAATTCCGTCAGGCTTTACGGCTAGTACGTTTCTATCTGTCGTACTGAAACTTAAATGATTGTAAGCCATATCCTGAGAGGTATTTTCTAGCCAAATATTTCCTTTTTCTGTAGGGACACATAAAATAATATGATTACCTCCCATTTTAGGAAAATCTTTATCAAATGAAATAGAGGATGAACTAGAATTGACTTTACAATAATATGATGGTATTCCAGCTTCATCCAAAAGTATTTTCATATAATTTGAAAGACCTTTACAATCTCCATACCCTTTTTTCTGTACTTCATCGGGCATCATAGGTTGCCAACCTCCAATTCCTAAGGCAACGAAAACGTATCGTGTTTTACTTTGCATATACTGATAAATCTTCTTCACTTTCTCTTCGGTAGATCCCGAAAGATTAAGTGCTGCAATTTCAGCTTTTATTTGAGGAGTAGAAGCTGAAACCGGTGTCAATAAATTATTATAATACCAAACTCCAAAATCTTTCCAATTAGTAATACTTCCTTTTTTTCCTACCAAATTAAACTGATCCAAAGAAAAGCTTACTTTGGGTACTATTTTTTTAGGATTAGGAACCATATCTTCCTGATCAATGGCAGGAACATTTTGATAGGTATATAATTTAATTCCATCTTCGTCTGAAACATTAACCGAAGCAAAACCGAAAGGCGAATCATACGTTTTTGAACGTAAATTGATTCCTGACTTATTGATGATTTTAAAACTGCTTTTCTGTAAAGAAATATTAAAATCATTATAAGGCGTAAAGTCTGGGATAAAAATAGTATTCTGATCTTTCTGATCATAACTAAACTCAATGGTATAAGGATAACTGGTAGGTGTATAAGATAAATACATCATCCTGCTATCAGAATGAAATGAGCCTTGAGAATTAGCTGCAACATCGGTAAAATCACTTTTAGAGTAGCTCTTTATTTTTGCTCCTTTTTCATCATATACGGTTACTTTAATATTTGAAACCGAATTTCCTTTCTCATAATATATTTTAGGAAGAGAAAAACTTACCGCATCTTTGTTGATGACAGTGATGGCTGAAGAATTTCGATAAACAATTTCATCAATTTTATTAATTTCTAAGACTGTACTCTCATTTCGTATTACAGCACTTGCGTTCTTTTTTAATACATCACTGATTTCGGATACCGGATAACTTTGTGCATAATAAATAGATGCTAAGGAAAAAGCACCTAAACAAAGAAGTTTCATCATGGTTATTATTTTCGGCAAAAATATAAAAAATCTTAAGAAAATGTTAAAATAAAATCATGAATATGAGAATTATTAAATTTTAATTAAAAAAAAGACTCCATATAAAATGGAGTCTTTAAAATATTATTTAAAAAAATGCTTAAACGTCGATTTTCGCATACTTTGCATTTTTCTCGATAAACTCTCTTCTTGGTGGAACCTCATCTCCCATCAACATTGAGAATACATTATCTGCTTCTACAGCATTATCAATTGTTACCTGCTTTAGAATTCTGTGTTCAGGATTTAGAGTCGTTTCCCAAAGCTGCTCAGGGTTCATTTCCCCAAGACCTTTATAACGCTGTACCTCTACTCCTTTTCCGTCCGGAGACATTTGTAAAGTTATCTCTTCACGTTCTTTCTCGTTGTAAGCATATATCTTCTTGTTTCCTCTCTTTAATAAATACAAAGGAGGTTGTGCAATATAAATATATCCATTTTCAATCATTTCCTTCATAAAACGGAAGAAGAAAGTAAGAATCAAAGTAGAAATGTGAGAACCGTCAATATCAGCATCGGTCATAATCACTACTTTATGATATCTTAGCTTAGCCATATTTAAAGCTTTGCTATCTTCCTCTGTTCCTACAGATACACCAAGTGCTGTATAAATATTTTTAATTTCTTCGTTATCGTAAACTTTATGAAGCATTGATTTCTCAACATTCAAAATTTTACCTCTTAACGGAAGAATAGCCTGAAAATGTCTATCTCTACCCTGCTTTGCCGTTCCACCTGCCGAGTCTCCCTCGACTAAGAATAGTTCAGATTCTGCAGGGTCTTTTGATGAACAGTCAGATAATTTCCCTGGTAAACCAGAACCTCCCATCGGAGATTTTCTCTGAACCATTTCACGTGCTTTTTTTGCAGCCTGTCTTGCTTTTGCAGCCAACACCACTTTTTGCACAATAATTTTTGCTTCGTTCGGGTTTTCTTCTAAGAAGTTGGTCAACATTTCACCTACAATCTTATCAACAGCACCAGAAACTTCAGAGTTACCTAATTTAGTTTTTGTTTGCCCTTCAAACTGAGGTTCCATTACTTTTACAGAAATTACTGCCGTCAAACCTTCACGGAAATCATCCCCTGTAATTTCTACTTTTTCTTTTGCAGGAATCCCTAAATCATCAGCATATTTTTTCAACGTTCTCGTCAAAGCACGTCTAAAACCAGCTAAGTGAGTTCCACCTTCGTGAGTATTGATATTATTTACATAAGAATGTAAATTTTCGCTGAATGACGTATTGTAACGCATCGCAACTTCAATAGGAATATTTTCTCTCTCACCTTCCATGAAAATTACGTGTTCCATTATAGAATCACGGTTTCCGTCGATAAACTCAACGAATTCTTTCAAACCTCCTTCAGAATGAAAAACTTCAAAAGTGAAAGTTCCATCTTCATTTTCTTCTCTTTCGTCAACTAACGTGATTGTAATTCCTTTATTTAGGAAAGAAAGTTCACGCATTCTTGCTGCCAGAGTATCATAGTTATACACCAATTCCTGGAAAATAGTTCCGTCTGGCTGGAAGAAAACCTCAGTTCCTCTCTCATCCGTAGTTCCTATTTCAGCAACATCAGCCAAAGCTTTACCTTCAGAATATTTTTGTTGATATAATTTACCGTCACGGCTAACTGTAGCAATTAATAAGGTAGAAAGTGCATTCACACAAGAAACACCTACCCCGTGAAGACCACCAGAAACTTTATAAGAATCTTTATCAAATTTTCCACCCGCTCCAATCTTAGTCATTACAACCTCTAGAGCAGATTTTTGTTCTTTCTCGTGAAAATCTACAGGAATACCTCTACCATTATCTTTTACAGAGATACTTTCTCCTTTGTGTATTGTAACTAATATCGTATCACAATGACCGGCAAGAGCTTCGTCAATAGAGTTATCTACTACTTCATAAACCAAGTGATGAAGACCTCTTACTCCTACATCTCCAATGTACATAGATGGTCTTAATCGAACGTGTTCCATGCCTTCAAGCGCCTGGATACTACTAGCTGTATATTGTTTTTGACTCATATTAATTGAAATAAATTTGCTTAATGCAAAGACCCACAAATATCGTGATTTTTTTCGACTTATCAAAGTTAATTCCATCTAAAAATATCAGAATTAATCCTAAAATACTGAGTTTATTTCACAAATAAAAAACAATAAAGTTACATTGCAAACTTGAAATTATTGTAATGTTTTAAATCATATAAAGTTACCGTAATTTTATACGTAACTTTCAAGTGAAAAATTAATATTATGGATGATTTCATTGCTGCACGCGCCCAAATGGCGCTTTCTTTAGGTTTTCATATCATCTTCGCCTGCGTAGGAATGGTTATGCCTTTTTTAATGGCATTTGCCCATTGGAAATATCTCAAAACCGGAAACGAAATTTATAAAGGGCTTACCAAAGCTTGGAGTAAAGGTGTTGCTATTTTATTTGCTACCGGAGCAGTTTCCGGAACCATGCTTTCATTTGAATTGGGATTGCTTTGGCCAGGGTTTATGAAACACGCCGGACCCATTTTCGGAATGCCATTTTCTTTAGAAGGAACAGCATTTTTTATTGAAGCAATTGCCATTGGTTTTTTTCTTTATGGTTGGGATAAATTTAACAAATGGTTTCACTGGTTTTGCGGATTTCTGGTTGGTTTAAGTGGTTTAGCATCAGGAATTTTAGTAGTTGCTGCCAATGCCTGGATGAATTCACCCACAGGATTTGATTATATCAATGGGCAATACCTCAATATAGACCCTATAAAAGCAATGTTTAATGACGCTTGGTTTCCGCAAGCGCTGCATATGACCGTTGCCGCTTTTTGTGCGACAGGATTTGCTGTTGCAGGAGTTCATGCTTTTTTAATTATGCGAAAGAAAAATGTAGAATTCCATACCAAGGCATTTAGAATTGCGGCTGCGTTTGCAATGATTGGTGCTTTTGGTGCGCCTTTGAGTGGTGATATTGCCGCAAAATCTGTTGCAGAAAGACAACCTATTAAATTAGCCGCAATGGAAGCTCATTTTGAAACCGAAAAAGGAGCTGCTTTTGTTTTAGGCGGAATTCCTGATGAAGAGAAAGGAGAAATTAGATATGCTATAAAAATCCCAAAAGTATTAAGCTTTCTGGTGAGTAATGATTTTAATGCTGAAGTGAAAGGATTGAATGATTTCCCAAGAGATGAATGGCCACCGGTTGCGGTGGTACACTATGCTTTCCAAATTATGATTTTCTTTGGAGTCGTCATGATTAGCATAGGAAGTCTTTATCTTTATGCTTTCTTTTTCAAAAAAGATTGGCTAAATAAAAACTGGTTGTTAAAAACTTTTCTTTTTGCTACCCCTTTCGGATATATTGCTTTAGAAGCAGGCTGGACGGTCACTGAAGTAGGCAGACAGCCTTGGATTATCTATGGAATCATGAAAACCGTTGATGCTGTTACACCAATGCCGGGAATTCAATATTCGTTTTATTTTTTCACGGCTATATTCATTTCATTGTCATTAATTATTATTTTTCTTTTGAGAAGACAGATACAGATGGTTCCCAAACTTTATGACCCTACAGACCCTCAGTTTAATTCTAAAAACAAAAAATCATGATTTACGTTGTAATTGGTTTTCTATGGCTTTCCGTATGTCTTTATGTGATTTTGGGCGGAGCTGATTTTGGAGCGGGAATCGTAGAATTAATGACCAAAAAGAAAAACAGAAAGCACACTGAAAAAATCATGTACGAGTCGATTGCTCCCGTTTGGGAAGCCAATCATATGTGGCTCATTATTGCGATTGTTATTTTATTTGTAGGATTTCCTGAAATCTATACTACCCTATCAACTTACCTTCATATCCCGCTAGTACTAATGCTGGTTGGAATCATTGCAAGAGGTACTGCATTTACCTTCAGACATTATGATGCGGTAGAAGACCGATGGCAGATTATTTACACGCAGATTTTCTATTACGCAAGTCTCTTAACTCCTTTTTTCTTAGGTTTAATAGCTGCTGCCACCGTTTCACAATCAATCAATCCTGATGCGAATAACTTTTTAGACTTGTATGTTTTTAGTTGGCTCAATTGGTTTGGAGTTGCTGTAGGACTATTCACTGTTTCACTTTGTGCCTATTTAGCATCAATTTTTTCTTTACGTGAAACTAGCGATAGATTGGAATTAGAATTAATGATTCACAAATCACACCAAACAATGATTTTTGTAGTCATTACAGGATTATTGGTGTTTTTAGCCGCCTATCTTTCTGATATTCCTTTAACAAAATGGATTTTCTCAAAATATCTAGGTGTAATGGCAATAAGTTTTGCAACCGTTGCTTTAGGATTAATTTTAAGAGCGATGCATCAGAAAAAACTACTTCCGGTAAGAGCTTTGGCAGGATTTCAAATCATCATGATTTTGGTCGCAGCAACCTATCAGCACTATCCGGATATTATTTTATTAGGAAATGGGCAGCATCTTTCTTTATTAAAACATATTGCAGCTCCAAAGACGATTTCAGCACTAGGCTGGGCTTTGGTTTTAGGTTCACTTTTTATCCTTCCATTTTTGTTTTATCTGATGTTTTCGTTTTCAAAGGCATCAAAGAAATAATTTGAAATTATTTTATTTTACCGCAAAAGCATCAAAAGATTTTAGCATGTTATGAGCTTTTCTTTTGATGCTTTTGCTATTAAAAAATATGACCTATAAAAATAATTAGTTACCCAATCAGAGCATTATTTTTTAATTAAAACCACTTCAACTCTTCGGTTTTTAGTTTTATCTAATTCTGTTTCTTCGGGATATGCTACAGGATTAAGATGACCGAGCCCTCTCGCTATAATTCTATTGGAATCTATTCCGTTTTTCACTAGAAATTCTTTGATTGCGTTGGCTCGGGTAAACGAAAGATTGAATGTTTTTAAATCTAAATCTTCCCCATCAAAATTTTCGTAATCGCAGCAAATATGTCCTTGCAATTCGATTTCTAATCTAGGATTTTCTTTCAGTATTTTTAAAAGTTTTACAATTTCAGATTGTCCTTTCGGAAGCCAAACATGACGACCACCAACAAAATTGACATTCGGAAGCGCAAAAGTATCTTTTACTTTCATCTGAGAAATTTCCGTACTTAAAAAATTAGGTAAAGCATTTCTTGAAATTTTCTCTCCTGGAGCAAAAGCGTTTTCAATAAAAACATCTACTCTACGGTTCTTCCCACTCAATTCATCGGTACTGTTGTCATTGATTTGCTTTGCTTCTCCCAAACCAATAACACTGATTAACTGGATATTTTCTGAAATTTTATTCTGAAGATAATGACGAACTATATTTGCACGGTCTTCTGAAAGCTTATTATTGTATTCATTCGTTCCGGAAGAGTCACAATTTCCAAAAATTTTGAATTTTAAGCTGGTTTTCAATTGTGCTAAACTATCCAGTTTTTTCTTAGACTCAGGATTTAATTCATAAGACTTGTGCTCAAAATAAACAGAAGTCATCATTTGTGCATTCAATCCTGCTGAAATTAAAAAGAAGAAAATGAAGTATTTCATCAGATTTTGAGTTTTCTTTAAAAACGGAAAAATATTTAATTATTGTTTAATAAAACAAAAAATTCCTGAAAATAATTTCAGGAATTTAAATATAATTTTCTTTGATAATTAAGCTTAAGCCAATTTCATCAAAACTACCTCGTCAATCTTCTCCACTTTCACCAAGTTTCCTTTGGTTAAAGTTTTAGAAGCCTTGTCCCACTTTTTACCAGATAATTTACTTAAAGTTTTTACTTCTGTCAAAGCAATCTGCTCTCCTGATTTCAGAATTTCAAGAATTATTTTTTCATCTTCTCCCAATTCGATTTGAGGCACTGCTTTTTCAGGCTTCATTTGAGGGAAGAATAATACCTCCTGAATAGATGGATTATTGGTTAAGAACATAATCAATCTATCCATACCGATTCCTAAACCTGACGTTGGTGGCATCCCATATTCTAGAGCTCTTAAGAAATCTTCATCGATAAATCCTGTTGCTTCATCATCACCTTTTTCAGCCAATTTCAACTGGTCTTCGAAACGTGCTCTTTGGTCAATTGGGTCATTCAGCTCAGAATATGCATTTGCAATTTCTTTACCACAAACCATTAATTCAAAACGTTCTGTCAGACCTTCCTGACTTCTGTGCTTTTTGGTTAAAGGCGACATTTCTACCGGATAATCTGTGATAAAAGTTGGCTGAATGAAGTTTCCTTCACATTTTTCACCAAATATTTCATCGATTAATTTTCCTTTACCCATCGTTTCGTTCACATCAATTCCGATAGATTTTGCAAAGTCAAATAATTCTTGTTCAGACTTTCCTGTAATATCAAAACCTGTATATTTTTGAATAGCTTCTGTCATAGAAACTCTTGGATAAGGTGCTTTCCAGCTGATGGTATGTTCTCCAAAAGTAGATTCCGAAGCTCCATTAACCTGCATTGCACAGAATTCTAATAATTTCTCAGTAAAATCCATCATCCAGTTGTAATCTTTGTAAGCTACATAGATTTCCATCGCTGTAAATTCTGGGTTATGCGTTCTGTCCATCCCTTCATTTCTGAAGTTTTTTGAGAATTCATAAACACCGTCAAAACCACCAACGATTAATCTTTTAAGATATAATTCGTTTGCAATTCTTAGATATAATGGAATATCTAAAGCATTATGATGCGTGATAAAAGGACGTGCTGCTGCTCCCCCAGGAATAGATTGTAAAACCGGAGTTTCTACTTCAAAATATCCTGCGTCATTAAAGAAATTCCTCATAGCGGTGAACAATTTTGTTCTTTTCATGAAAATTTCTTTCACATGAGGATTCACCACCAAATCCGCATAACGCTGTCTGTAACGCATTTCTGGGTCTGTAAAACCGTCGTGTGTATTACCTTCAGCATCTACTTTTGGCAACGGAAGCGGGCGAAGAGATTTCGTTAAAAGGGTAAAGTTTTTTACTAAAACTGTCTTTTCACCAACCTGAGTGGTGAATAATTCTCCTTCAATACCGATAATATCTCCAATATCTAAAAGGTGCTTGTAAACCTCATTGTATAAAGTTTTATCTTCACCTGTACAAATTTCATCTCTGTTAAAATAAACCTGAATTCTTCCTGTAGAATCCTGCAATTCAGCAAAAGAAGCCTTCCCTTGAATTCTACGGGACATCAATCTACCTGCAATCTTCACCTGTTTACTTTCAGAAAAATCCTGTTTTATAGATTCTGTAGTATCTGTAATCGTGTATTCTTCCGCTGGGAATGCGTTGATTCCCATTTCAACAAGCTTATTCAGCTTTTCTCTTCTAATGATTTCCTGTTCTGATAATTGCATTGTAATTCAATTTTTTCGAATTGCAAAAATAGTGAATTTTAAACGTTTATGAAACTGGAATTTTGTTTTAACCATAAAAGTAACAAAAGTTTCATATTGAATTGAAGTTGAGTATGTTTCTCTTTTAAAGTTCACAAAACAAAAGCCTTCTAATCTTGCTAAAGACTAGTTTATGATACCAAAATTGCAGCCCGACTTGAGCGGAGCTCTTTTATTTTGTTGGTTGAGCGGAGTCGAAAGCAACAAAATAAAAAGCGGGAGCCCTTCGACAAGCTCAGGATAAACTACAGGCGGATTAAGCTGCCCAAACCTAAAGAAATGGTTCGGCAAATTTTAAAACCAATCTTTCCTATTTTCCTTGGGAACAAAAGTCCACGCTAAGATTCTGCTGATTTTCTGACCTTGAGCCATATCTATCGTTTTCACCTCGACCGTTTTTATTTTTTTCAAAAGGGAAGTCAATTTATACAAATTTTCTTGTTTAGAAACGAGGCACGTAAACCATAAAATTTGTGAGGAATACGAAGTGCTTTCCGTAATCATCTTTGAGATAAAAGATAATTCGCCACCTTCGCACCACAACTCAGATTGTTGTCCGCCGAAATTGAGATTAGCTTTTGGAAGCTTCGTTTTTTTAAGATTTCTTGTCTTCCTAAGATTCCCTTTTATTGCAGATTCTTCAGAATCGTGAAAAGGCGGATTGCACATCGAGAATGAGAATCTATCTTCAGGAGAGAGAATATTTTTGAATATAAAATTGGAATCCGATTGAAATTTTAACTGAATATTTTCAGAAAAATCAGGATTTTCATTTAAAATCTTCTGAGCATTGTCTAAAGATTTCTGATTAACATCGGTTCCCAACATTTTCCAACCGTAAGATTGATGCGCTAGTAAAGGATACACCAAATTGGCACCTGTACCAATATCCAAACCTTTTACCGATACACCTTTCGGAATTTCTTTGGAATTTTCACCTAGCAAATCTGCGAGATAATGAATGTAATCTGCACGCCCAGGAATTGGCGGACAAAGATTCTCGTCTGGAATATCCCAGTTTTTAATACTATAAAAATGCTCCAGCAAAGCTTTGTTAAGCAATTTTACCGCTTTAGGAATGCTGAAATTAATGGTTGGTGTACCATAAGAATTGGTAAAAACATAATGTTTCAATTCTGGCACACAAGAAACCAGCAAATCAAAATCATAAGGATTTCGGTGCAGATTTCTTGGGTGCAGAGTTGATTTTTCGGTCATGAACTATTTCTTCTGACTTAGAATATATTCTACCATTTTTTTGGCATCATCTTTAGAAATTTGCGAGTGAGGCTGCATAGGAACACTTCCCCATACTCCACTTCCGCCTTCAATAATTTTTGAAGCCAGCGTTTCAATATCTTTTTCAGAATATTTTTCGGCAATTTCTTTATAAGATGGTCCTATCGTTCTTTCCACAGCATTATGACAAGCCATACAATCAGAAGCTTCTATTAAATCTTTTCCTGAAACATTAGTAGGTACAGGCGTTGAAATATCTGTAGAATCTGTTGATAGAGTTTGAGAATCTTCTTTTTTAGAACAGGAAACAATAAATAAGCTTAAAACTCCTGTTAAAAACAGTTGTTTCATTATTTTGTTGCTGTAGAATCTGTTGTTGCAGGTGCAGGCGTTGCAGCCGGAGCCGGTGTAGAATCTGTTTTCTTAGCTGTAGAATCTACAACAGTAGTTGCTGCAGGCTCTTCTAGCATAATATTGCTGTCTTGTAAAGATTTATCTGCTTTTTTTGAACAGCTTACTGCTACTAAACTTCCTAAGAATACGATTGCTAATACTTTTTTCATTGCTTTTCTAATTTGGTCACAAAAATATAAAAAATAAAGTTTTAAATGTGAGATTTGCAGCTATATTAAATCATATTTAAACTGATTCCACAGAAATGAAAATAAATTTCAGCTTTTTAATTTTTCTTGTTTTTGATAATAAAAAATTTTCTACATTTGTACCATGATTATTTCTAACAACAAAAATTGGTGGTGGCACTCAAACTCTTCGTCGGGTCTGATGCTATTGTCGTGTTGTTAAAATTACAACTAGAATTCTATAGAAAAACATACAGAGACTTTGACGATTGCGTTGAAGTCTTTTTTTTGTTCCAAATTTTAAAAAAATTATAAAAATGTTTAACAATACCATCCATATAAAAACCACTTCAAAAAAAACACTAGGTGATTTACAGACTCCTATGAATATTTATTTGCAGATAAGAGATAAATTTCGCGATACCATTTTGCTTGAAAGTTCAGACGCAAAAAGTATCGACAACAACTTTTCTTTCATCGCTATAAACGCTATTGCCGGAATTGAAATAAAAAATTACCACGAGTATGAAATTAAATTTCCCAATGAAAATCCGGAGAAAAAATCTTTAGAAAACATTGAAGTTACTCAATTGCTTAATGAGTTTTCAAAAGTTTTTGTTTGTGAAAAAACAGATGACAAAATAGAAAAAACGGCGCAAAGTCTTTTTGGATATACTAGTTTTGAAGCGGTTCCGTTTTTTGAAAATATCAAATTCAAACCTCAAAGCAAAGAAGTTGAAATCCCTATTCTTCGTTACAGATTGTACCAATATGTCATTGCTATTAATCATTTTAATGACGAGATGCATCTTATCGAAAATAAAATTGATGGCGTAAAGTCTGAAATGCGCTTATTACAGGATTTAATCAAAAATAAAAACACCCTCGTTTATCCATTTGAAAAAGACGGTTATGAAACTTCAAATCTTAACGATGCAGAATATCTGGAACTGGTAGACAAAGCCCATAAACACTGCAAAAGAGGTGATGTATTTCAATTGGTTTTAAGCAGAAGATTTGAGCAAAAATTTAAAGGAGACGAGTTTAATGTATATCGTGCGTTGAGAAACATCAATCCATCTCCTTATTTATTCTTTTTCGATTATGGAAATTACAAATTATTTGGCTCAAGCCCTGAAAGTCAATTAATTATTAAAAACGATAAAGCAATCATTCATCCTATCGCAGGAACTTTTAAAAGAAGTGGGGATTTCGAAACCGATTTACAATCTGCAGAAGCTTTAAAGAAAGACCCTAAAGAAAATGCAGAACATACCATGTTGGTCGATTTAGCCCGAAACGATTTAGGAAAAAAAGGTAAAAATGTGACGGTTACCAAACTTAAAGAAATCCAGTTTTTCTCTCACGTTATTCACATGGTGAGTGAAGTGACCGCAGATTTGGAAGAAAACGCCAATCCTTTTGAATTGGTTTCTGCAACATTTCCACAAGGAACTTTAAGCGGCGCACCAAAATATAAAGCCCTTCAGCTTATCGATGAATACGAAAAAGATTCGCGTGGTTATTACGGCGGTTGTATCGGAATGATTGGTCTGAATGGAGATTGTAATCAAGCCATTATGATTCGAACATTTCTTAGTAAAAACAATACTTTATTTTATCAGGCAGGAGCAGGCATTGTTGCAAAATCAATTCCTCAAAACGAGCTGGAAGAAGTTAACAATAAATTGAATGCCCTCAAAAAAGCGGTTGAAAAAGCGGAGAAATTAGTTTAAAATTTTCATGGCGACAATTTCCGTCTTCCGCTGCCAATCTTTTTGTCATTGCGAACAAAATGAAACAATCTTTGGAATTTTTCAGCAATCGCAATAACAAAAAGGATTTCCGCTCAAGCCGGGTCGCAATTTTGTTATAAATAGAAAATTTAGCTCATAAAAATCAAGAAACAGATAATAATGAGTCCTGAAAGGACGATTTAACATAGAATTGGATAAAATCCAATTAAAAATATAAACAAAATGACAAATATAAAACCCTCAACTAACAACCAACAACCAACAACAAAAATTTTGGTATTTGATAATTACGACAGCTTCACCTACAATCTCGTTCAGATGATTGAGCAAATTACAAATCAAAAGGTTGATGTTTACCGAAACGATGAAATTTCACTCGAAGAAATTGAGAAATACGACAAAATCATTCTTTCACCAGGACCAGGAATTCCTGAAGAAGCTGGAATTTTATTGGATTTAATTAAAAAATATGCTCCTACAAAATCTATTCTTGGCGTTTGTCTTGGGCAACAAGCGATTGCAGAAGCGTTTGGCGGAAGTTTAATTAATCTCACTGAAATTTATCACGGTGTTGCTACGGAAGCAATTCAAATCAGTGAGCATAAACTTTTCAATGATTTACCGCAGACTTTAGAAGTTGGGCGATATCACAGTTGGGCAGTTAATCCTGAAAACTTTCCTGATGAATTGGAAATTACCAGTACAGACAGCAAAGGAATGATTATGAGCCTGAAACACAAAACATATGATGTTCATGGCGTTCAATACCACCCTGAAAGTATTTTAACACCCGATGGAAAGAAAATTATTGAAAATTTTCTTCTCAATGGTTAATTATAAATTATTAATTGTTAATGACTAAAAACCAATCAAATTAATCATTAACAATTAACCATTAACAACTAAAAATGAAAGAAATATTAGAATACCTATTTAATCATCACACTTTGTCAAAATCGCAGGCAAAAGCTATTATGATTGAGATAGCTCAAAATAAATTTAACGCAACTGAAGTCACAGCTTTTATCAGTATTTTTCTGATGCGAAATATTACCTTAGAAGAATTGAAAGGTTTCAGAGAAGCACTTCTTCAAATGGCTGTTCCGGTTAATTTGAACACCAATGGCAGTATTGATATCGTGGGAACAGGTGGTGACGGAAAAAATACCATCAACATTTCTACTTTGGCAAGTTTTGTAGTTGCTGGTACAGGACAAAAAGTGACCAAACACGGAAACTACGGAGCATCAACGGTTACAGGTTCATCGAATGTTTTAGAAGCTTTAGGCTATCAGTTCAAAAAAACTTCAGACGAACTCAATCAAGATTTGGAAAAAGCAAATATTTGTTTTCTTCACGCTCCTTATTTTCATCCTGCATTGCAATCTGTCGGAGCTTTACGTAAATCCTTAGGTTTACGAACTTTTTTCAATCTGCTTGGTCCGTTGGTAAATCCAGCAAAACCACAATTTTCGGTAATTGGAGTTTACAATCTGGAAATCGCAAGAATATATCAGTATTTGTTGCAGCAAGAAAATCAGGATTTTGTTTTAGTTCATGGAATGGATGGATACGACGAAATAAGCCTTACTCAAGACAGCAAAATCATTACAAAAAGCGGTGAAAACATTTATTCGGCAGAAGATTTAGGATTTAAATCCGTTGATTCTGAAAATATAAAAGCTGGAGAAACCATCGAAGAAACGGCACAAATTTTTAAAAATATATTGGAAGGAAACGGCACGGACTCACAAAACGCAGTTGTTTTAGTCAATGCAGCGGTTGCGTTGCATCACACAAAGAAATTTGGGACGTATGAGGATTGTTTGGCTTTAGTGAAAGAAAGTTTATTTGAAGGAAAAGCGCTGAAGTCGCTTCGCTCAATTATTAATGATTAATTGTTAATGATTAACTATACAGTATTATTAAAATTTACAATTGATAATTATTAAAAATGAACATTTTAGACAAAATCATAGAAAGAAAAAGGCAGGAAGTTAAAGATTCAAAATCTAAAATCTCTGTGGAACAACTTAAAGATTCCGAATTTTTCAACCGAGAAACTTTTTCGTTAAAAGAAACGATTAAAACAAAATCCGGAATTATTGCTGAATATAAAAGACAATCGCCTTCAAAAGGGATTATTAATAATCAAATTTCGCCTTTAGAAGTAACTTCAGCGTATGAAAAATTTGGGGCAAGTGCAATTTCCATTCTTACCGACAAAGATTTTTTCGGTGGAAGTTTTAATGATATTTTAAGCGTAAGAAATCATATCCAAATTCCGATTTTGCGAAAAGATTTTATGATTGATGAATATCAGTTTTATGAAGCAAAGTCAATTGGAGCTGATGTTATTTTGTTGATTGCAGCTTGTCTTTCGCCACAACAAGTTTCAGAGTTTACCGATTTGGCTCATCAATTAAATTTAGAGGTTTTATTGGAAATTCATACTGAGGAAGAACTCAAACATATTAACAAAAACATCGATTTTGTAGGAATTAATAACAGAAACTTAAAAGATTTCAAAGTTGATTTACAACATTCTGTAAACCTAAAAAATCAGCTTCCAGAAAATATTTTATCGATTGCAGAAAGCGGAATTTATAACGAAGAAGATTTCAGATTCTTAAAAGAAAAAGGATTTGACGGTTTTTTGATGGGCGAATATTTTATGAAAAATGAAAATCCGGGAAATAAATTCAGAGAATTTGTTTCTAATGTAACAATATAACAGTTTAGCAATGATTGAAAGCCAACAACCATCAACCAACAACCGTCAACCAAAGCTAAAAGTTTGTGGTTTGACACAGCTCAATCAAATTCGTGAATTAGTGGCATTAAAAATTGATTTTCTTGGCTTTATTTTCTACGAAAAATCACCAAGATACGTTTTGAATTATTTGAGTTTAAAAGAAATTGCTGAAATTCCACATTTTAGAAAAGTTGGCGTTTTTGTAAATGAAAGCATTAAAGCAATTGTGGAAATCACTTCAGAAGCTCAGCTTGATATGATTCAATTACACGGAGATGAAGATGAAAAATTCATATTGCAATTAAGACAATTAATAGGCGAAAACATTAAAATTATCAACGTTATTAGAATTGGCAACCAATCTTCTGATGAATTACAAAAAACCATCAACCAACAACCATCAACTATCAACTATCTCCTTTTCGACACCGATTCTATAGCGTTCGGCGGAACAGGAAAAACATTCAATTGGAATATTTTGAACGACATAGAGATTCCACTTCCTTATTTTTTAAGCGGCGGAATTTCTTTAGAAAATGTTGAAAATTTGAAAAAAATTGTCAAAGTTAATCTGCATGAAAATAAAACTTTGACAAAGTTAAAACAACCATTCGCCCTCGATATCAATTCAAAATTTGAAATTGAACCTGGAATTAAAGATGTAGAAAAAATAAAAGAATTTAAAGATTCAATAAAGAACGAGTCCTGAAAGGACGATTTAGCACAGAATCGGATGCAAATCCGATTACAATAATCGGAACACAAAAAAACATGTCACAATCATTAGTTAAAAATTACATCCATATTGTTTTTAGTACAAAACATCGCGAAGATTTTATTGATGAAAACATAGAAAAAGAATTGTTCTCATACATTGCCACGCTATGTAAAGATTCTGAAAGCACGGCATTGCAAATTGGAGGTACAGATAATCATATACATATTCTTTGTTTACTTTCAAAAAAGATAGCTTTAATGAAATTGGTGCAGGAAATAAAAGCGCATTCATCAAAATGGATAAAAACGAAAGGTAAAAAGTATGAAAATTTCTTTTGGCAAGATGGTTATGGTGCTTTTTCCGTAAGTCCAAATAATATTTTCCCAGTGACGAGTTATATTAAAAATCAAAGAGAACATCATAGAGAATTTGATTTCAAAACAGAAGTCATTAATTATTATAAAAAATACCAAATTGAATATGATGAAAAATATCTTTGGGATTAATTTTGTTCATCATACGTTAGATTGGACTTCATCCAATCCTTTATTAAATCGTCCTTTCAGGACTTAAAAAAATGAAAAATGAAAAATCATCAATACAAATCAAAAATAGAATGGACAGGAAATACCGGTGAGTCCACAAAAAATTACCGTTCCTATGAAAGAAGCTATATCATTTCGGTGGATGGAAAAGCAGAAATCGAAGGTTCTTCTGACCCTGCGTTTTTAGGGAATCCGGCGCTTCATAATCCTGAAGATTTGTTGCTAGCTTCTGTTTCTTCTTGTCATCTTTTGTGGTATTTACATTTTTGTTCGGTCAATAAAATTTTAGTTTTGGAGTATCTTGATTTTGCTGAAGGAACAATGATAGAAAGCGAAAACGGAAGTGGAAAATTTACAGAAATCATCCTAAAACCCCAAATTTTGGTTTCGGAAAAAGATATGGTCGAAAAAGCAATCGAACTTCATCAAAATGCAAATGAATATTGTTTCATTGCCAACTCATTAAATTTTAAAGTAAAACATCAACCCGAAATCAAGTATAAAAATGATTAAAACAAATTATAAAAATCCAGATGAACAAGGCTATTACGGAGAATTCGGTGGTGCTTTTATTCCCGAAATGCTGTTTCCGAATGTAGAAGAATTGCAAAAAAACTATCTGCAAATTATTGAATCTGAAGAATTTCAGAATGAGTATCAAGATTTGCTGAAAAACTATGTAGGTCGTGCTACTCCGCTGTATTTAGCGAAAAATTTAAGTAAAAAATATAAAACGAATATTTATTTAAAAAGAGAAGACCTCAACCATACCGGAGCACATAAAATTAACAATGCTTTGGGGCAAGTTTTATTGACAAAACGTTTGGGAAAACACAGAATCATTGCCGAAACCGGAGCCGGACAACACGGTGTAGCAACCGCAACAGCTTGTGCTTTGCTTGGTTTAGAATGTATCGTTTACATGGGCGAAATCGACATTGCAAGACAAGCTCCGAATGTGGCAAGAATGAAAATGTTGGGAGCAACCGTTATTCCTGCAACTTCTGGTTCAAAAACTTTGAAAGATGCAGTGAATGAAGCTTTACGAGACTGGATTAATAATTCTACAACCACTCATTACGTTATTGGAAGTGTGGTTGGTCCGCATCCGTTTCCTGATTTGGTGGCAAGATTTCAGTCGGTAATTTCTAAAGAAATTAAAGAGCAACTTAACGAACAAATCGGGCGTTCAACTCCTGATTATGTCATCGCATGTGTAGGCGGTGGAAGTAATGCTGCAGGAACTTTCTATCATTTTGTAGAAGAAGAAAATGTGAAAATTATTGCCGCAGAAGCAGGAGGTTTTGGCATAGATTCCGGAAAATCTGCTGCAACGACTTTTCTCGGAACTTTGGGTGTTTTACACGGCAGCAAAAGTTTGGTTATGCAAACTGAAGACGGACAGGTTATTGAGCCACATTCTATTTCTGCAGGTTTAGATTACCCTGGAATTGGGCCTTTTCATGCGCATTTATTTAAAGAAAACCGTGCTGAATTTTTTAGCATTAATGATGATGAAGCCTTACAGTCTGCCTTTGATTTAACTAAACTGGAAGGAATTATTCCAGCTTTGGAAAGCGCTCATGCTTTGGCGGTTTTAGATAAAAAGAAATTTAACGAAACTGATATTGTTGTCATTTGTCTTTCTGGTCGTGGTGATAAGGATATGGAAACGTATCTTTCTAAATTATAAATGGTTAATTATCAATGATAAATTAATTTTTATGGCGACAAATTCCGTCTGTAGTTTATCCTGAGCTTATCGAAGGGCTCCCACTCTTTTTTATTTTTTGTCATCCTGAGCTGAGTCGAGGGACAAAAAATAAAAAAGGAGTTCCGCTCAAAGAGTTTATGCTGAGCTTGTCGAAGTGGGTCGCAATTTCGTCAACAATTATAAAATTTTTCAAAAAAATCCTGAAAGGACGGCTTAACAAAGGATAGGATAAAATCCTATCAAACCAATATAAAAAGAAACATATGTCTCAAAATAATATCCAACCTAAACTCCTCAACATCTACTTCACCGCAGGAATTCCGCAATTGGAAAATACGGCTGAAATTATAAAACTTATTCAAGATTCCGGAGCCGATATGATGGAAATCGGAATGCCTTATTCTGACCCTGTTGCAGATGGACCAGTCATTCAAAAAGCTCATGAACTGGCTTTGAACAACGGAATGACCATTTCAACTTTGCTTTCTCAGTTGAAATCTGTTAAAAATGAAATAACAATTCCAATTATTTTAATGGGATATATCAATCCGGTATTGAGTTTCGGATTTGAAAAATTTTGCGCAGCATGTTCGGAAAGTGGAGTTTCAGGTTTAATTATTCCTGATTTACCACCGATTGAATTTGAAAAAAACTATCAGCAAATTTTAAAAAAATATAATTTGAATTTTACGTTTTTGGTAACTCCTGAAACTTCAGATGAGAGAATGTTATATTTGGATTCATTAAGTTCAGGCTTTTTGTATGCTGTAAGCTCCTCATCCACAACAGGAAACGAAAATGCTGTTTTAAAAAACGAAGACTACCTTTCCAGAGTAGCCTCTCTCCCACTGAAAAATCCTGTAATGATAGGTTTTGGAATTAAATCTAAAGAAGATTTTGAAAATGTTACCCAAAAAGCAGACGGTGGAATCATCGGCACCGCCTTCGTTAACATCTTGCTCAACGATAAAGATTGGAGAATAAAAGCCATAGATTTTATTAATTCTATAAAAAATTAAAAATCACTAAATTTGTTCGTTAACAAAAAGTATGAATACACATCAGAATAAAGTCGTAGAATTTGAAGATTTAGGTATCAAAGAATATCAACCTTCTTGGGATTATCAGGAAAAACTGATGAAAGATATTATTGATATTAAAGTTAAAAACAGAGATCTCCCTGCGGAGCAACATCTTACAACGCCCAATCATTTTCTTTTGGTAGAACATCCTCACGTTTATACACTCGGTAAAAGCGGTCATGAAGAAAATATGCTTGCCGGAATCGATAAATTAAAAGAGATAGATGCCACTTTTGTAAAAGTAAATCGTGGCGGAGATATTACCTATCACGGTTACGGACAAATCGTAGGTTATCCGGTTTTAGATTTAGAAAATTTCTTCACAGACATTCACAAATACATGAGAAATCTTGAGGAAGTGATTATCAGAACTATTGCCGAATACGGATTAAATGGTGAGCGTTCTCCCGGAGAAACCGGAGTTTGGCTGGATGTGGGAAAACCTTACGCGAGAAAAATCTGCGCCATGGGCGTAAAAGCTTCCCGTTGGGTTACTTTGCACGGTTTTGCCTTAAACATTAATACTGATATGCGTTACTTTGAATATATTATTCCTTGCGGTATTAAAGACAAACAGGTGACATCTCTGAAAAGAGAGCTTGAAAGAGACCTTACTCCTGAAGAAATGGAAGATATTAAAGCTAAAATCAGAAAGCATTTTGCAGATGTTTTTGAAGCTGAGTTGGTAGTGAAAGCTTAATTAAATACTTTAATAATATAAAATCTGTTTCTTTTGGGAGCAGATTTTTTTCATTTTATTCTGATTTAAATTCATAGATCTAATTTTAGAAAATATATTTTTGATTTCTATAAATTAACATTAACTATGCGTCCCGCTAGTACCAACATCTCGCTCGTACTCTAAAAAATCCATAAGCAACAAAAATAATTTTAAACAAACCTCGCACCCAAGCGAGGTTTTCCCATTAAAAAAACTCAATCCTAACCCTTCATCCACATCCAAAAAAAATCTACATTTGTTACACTAACAATTTAAACACAAATGACTTATGGCATCAACCACAGAAACGGGTCATGCAAAAAACATTGCAAACCTTCAGACCTTAATCGAATTTGTAATTGGCTACGGCACTTCGTACAATCCCTCAAATCCCAACTTACAATTACCTGCACTCACCGTATTAAAAGAATCTGCTGACTTTACTTTGGCGGATGTTTTATCTAAAAACACAGTTTACAATGGAAAAGTAAGTGAAAGACAGGAAGCTTTCAGCGGCATTAAAACGATGACAACAAGATTCATCAATGTGATACAGGCTTCAAGTGCATCGGAAGGAAGAAGCAAAAATCCACAATCGAAAATTACAAGGCAAAAGAGCATCCACTCCATAGACGCCCACCAATCCCGACGAACCCGCTCCATCGAGATTTACTATTAATAGAAAAAAATAAAGTGACCAAAAAGAAAAAGATGATAGCCAAAAAGTTATGAGAAGTTTTAATAAATCAAATTTTCAGTTTGAGATTAATAAAATAGATACCTTAGCAATTATTTTGATACACACCACTTTTATGAGAATAAAGAATTATTCACCTCCATTGATGCTAAATATTAAGAATGAAAAATGAAATTAGAAAATGTGAAGAATGCCAAAGCGAATATTTTTCTACGACATCCAAAATGTCTAATCTTTGTCCTGAATGTTCACATATACTGTATAATTACGAAAATTGCACTCACGTTTTTGAAAATAAAAGATGCATAAAATGTTATTGGAACGGTAATACAACCGAGTATCTGAAAAAACGAAAGCTAGAGAAAACAAGCGAAAGTAAGCAATAAGCATTACAAGTTTTTTGTCTGTAAATTCTCGAGACTTCAAATTTATCTTAATATAAATAATTTCTTCACCATAAATAAAATCCCTCTCATCACTGAAAGGGATTTATTATATTTAAAAAAATTAATAATCTGGAAATCATTAGAGAAAAAGTGAGGAGTTTTGGATTTTAAAAGCTAGAGAAAATTTCTACTGATTACACAGTTAATAAAATTAAAGGAAATACTGTAAGTTATACTTTGAAACAAATGTATATGAAAAATATAATGGTATCGAACAATTAATAATTAGCCAATCTACAGGATATGGTGGCAATTCTGTGTTTATTTACAAATTGGAAAATCATTTTAGAATAGAAATTAAAGATTCTTCTGATAACACAAGAGCTAATACGATAATACTTCATAAAGATTAATTTTAGGGTAATATTCTGATGTTGTTATTCTGATTAATAATTAACAAAAAAACCTGCACGAGACAGGTTTTTTTCAGACATTGATAAAAAGTAAATTATTCTTTAATAAATTTTTTGCTTACATTTTCTCTACCTCCAGTTAAATTAAGAAAATAGGTTCCTTTTTTAAGGTTGTCGGTATTTATTTTTGTTGTCAGTCCTTCTAATTTCTGAGTTTGAATGGTTCTCCCTACCATATCAGTAATTGTGACCTCCATAGACGGTGTAAAATAATCAAGTTTTAAAGTAACATTGTCTTTTGCCGGATTAGGGAAAACATTAACTGTTGTAACATCTTTTGCAATTTCATTAGTGGCCAAATTATCCGGAGCAAGTTTCACGATCCAAACATCCTCTCCTCCATGATTTCCTGTCACATCGCCATTGTTTGAATTTGAACTTCCTGCAATAACGTAACCGCCATCCGTAGTTTGAATAACAGAGTTACCATGATCACTACCTGACCCACCCAGACTTTTATTCCATTGAATACTTCCTGCGGAATTTAATTTTACGGCCCAACAATCATAAGAAAAAGGACCTTCTCCGACACCGCCTGAAGAAGGATGATGTCCTGTTACCTGTCCGTCATTAGAAGCAGAACTTCCTACAACTAAATATCCTCCATCGGCAGTTTGAATAATAGAAGACCCCTGATCTGCTGAACTTCCTCCTAAAGCTTTTTGCCATTGAAGATCTCCCGTTGAATTTACTTTTACGATCCAATAATCATCAATTCCATGATTTCCTGATACATCGCCATCATTAGAATTCGTCGAACCCGCTAAAATAAAGCCTCCATCTGAAGTTTTTATAATAGATGCCGGTAATTCTTGATACACTCCTCCGAACGATTTCTTCCAATAAATAACGCCCCCATCAGTATTTAATTTTAAAATCCAATAATCTTTCCCCCCATGATTTCCTGTTACATCACCATTATTGTTTTCTGCATATCCTGCTACTACATATCCCCCATCACTAGTTTGAACAATAGAAGATGCTCTGTCGTCTCCTGTTCCGCCAAAGTTTTTTTTCCATTGAACATCCCCATCAGAATTTACTTTTACAATCCAGTAATCCACATAGCCATTATTTCCCGGTACATCACCATTATTTGAAGAAGAGTTTCCTGCAAATATATATCCGCCATCTGTCGTAGGAATAATTTCACTGATAACTTCATAATCTGTTCCGCCCAAAGTTTTTTTCCAAAAAACAACTCCGGCATCAGAATTTATTTTTAAGATCCAGCCATCTGAATTTCCGTGATTTCCTGTTACATCTCCATTGTTTGAATTAGTACTTCCAGCAACCACATATCCATCGTCAGCAGTTTGAATAATAGAAGTTGCAAAGTCACTTGCTGTTCCCCCAAAAGATTTTTGCCATGAAAGATTTCCTGCTGGATTTAGTTTTGTTAGCCAGTAATCCTGATTTCCATGATTTCCTGTTACATCTCCATTATTTGAATTAGAAGTTCCGGCAACCATAAAACCGCCATCAGCAGTTTGAATAATGGAACTTGCGTATTCATCACCTGTTCCTCCTAAAGATTTTTGCCATTCTATGGCTGGAGCTTGTGCATAACTTAGTCCTGAAAAAAGAATACCTACACATACAGGTATTGTTTTTTTGTAATTGAATTTCATCGTTTTTTGTTTGTAAAATTTAAAGATACCAAGGTAATATTTTATTGTTAAAGTTAGCTTAATTAATAATTTTCAAAATATAATTTTCAAAAAAACCAATAAAAACATTGTTAAACAACTGAAAAACAACCAATTAAATAAAATGATTTCATTACTTATTTTTATAAAATATTGGATATTTATTCATTAAATGATGATTTTTTTTGAAAAATTATCGAAGGATTTCTTTTTGAGTAATAAACTAAAAAGTAAAGCAAGAATGTTAATCTCGGACTTCATCACTATTACAATTCTTTTTCATTTGAGCGGTTTTCTCATTTCGAGAATTTCTATATCTATTACAAAGAGTTCAATAAGAAAACTGAAATAAAGACAAACGAAGCAGTTTCACTTATTTTCTAAAGACAAAGATTTAAAATATACAATGGGTTTAGTCAGATTAATCTCTGAAAGGGATTCATTATATCTAAAAAACTCAATTACATATAAGCTTAAATCTGCTCACAAGTACAAACTAAGTTTCTATTTCCGTAAGCTTCATCAACTCTAGAAACCGAAGTAAAGAATTTGTGATCTATCACTTGCTGTAAATAACAAGCTAAGTCCTATATAACGTGTGTTTTATCCCAATAATCAGAAAATAATTGATTATAAAAAAGATTCAGTTAAAATAAGCTTTATATTTGTTCAAAACAAGAACACAATGCCTTACATTATTTATAGAATTTTATTCAATCAAATATTGACAGAAGCTATAAATCATTAAAAATAGTTTACTACCATAAAGATTGCTGATTTTCTATAGATATACTTGGTGAAAAACTAATATTATCATGAAAAAATCAAAATCATCTTTGTATCAAGCTGCTACAGAAGTTTGGGGTAAAGTTATTAAAACTGATACACCTTACGTGAAAGATTTGGAGTTAACATTAGAACTTCATAAGAGATTATTAAACATTTTTCAAACCGGTCGCCATTACTATATGATTTTTAATATATGCGAGATGGAATTAGAATTCATCAGCCCCAATATTAAAGATGTTCTTGGATATGAACCTAGCGAAATAAATGCTTCTTTTTTTCTGGATCAGATTCATCCAGATGACAAACCTTATTTTTTGAATTTCGAAAATAAGTTGACCGATTTTTTTGATAAGTTACCATTAGAAAAAAGAGGCAGCTACAAATTTCAGCACGATTACAGAATACGGAATAAAAACCAAAACTATATACGCCTACTCCATCAGATTGTTGCCATAGAATTTGATGAAAACAACTATTACAGAAGCCTAGTTTTACATACAGATATCACGCATATTAAAAAATCAGGCATCCCATGTTTTTCTATTATTGGCTTTGATGATGAGCCCTCTTACTATAATGTAGAGATTACCGAACCCCTCACCAAATCGTTTGATCTATTTACCAAAAGAGAAAAAGAAATTCTGAAATGCATTGTAGAAGGCAAAAACAGCAAAACAATCGCTGAAGAATTATTTATAAGCCTGAATACGGTAAATAATCATCGGAAAAACATTCTTTGCAAGGCTGAAGTGCACACTCCACTAGAATTACTCAGCAAATCGATAAAAGAAGGATGGATTTAGAAATTAAAAAATAGCTATTAATAGCTATTTTTTTTGTATAGTATGTGGTATAGCTTTGTATAGATAAAACTATAAATCATGAAGACACAATTCATTAGATTACTTTTTATACCGGCAGTATTTATATGTAATTTAAACCATAATGAACCATTCACATTGCCACTCGGAACAAAATCATGTAACATCATATACACAGAAAACCCTATTGCGATAGCTACATTATTATCATTACATGATGACGAAAATACAGCTATAGAAGCCTTTCACAGTTTGCCGAAAGAGGTAAGCTTCAGTCTCCTTGAAGTAAGCCAAGTAGGAAATGGTAAAAGAAATTTAATTTTCGGATTGAAAGATCAAATTTATGAATTCGATCCCAATAGAGTTTTTTCTACTGAAGGAATTAATAGAACATTTAATTCTAAATATCCTAAAGAATTTAAAATTGGTTTAGAAAAATTTGGTAAAGATTTATTAAAAGAATTTTCCACAAAAAATAAAAACAAATACATTATTGCAGTGCATAACAATATGGATGGTTATGGAGGAAATAATGGAACTGCATCAATCATTAATTACAAAAAAGGAGTAAATGCAAAAGATGTATTTAGTGCGAAAGGAGTAGATCCTGATGATTATTTTGTAGTAACAGAGCAAGAAGATTTTGATAAGTTAAAGAATCTAAACAAAAATGTTGCATTAGAAACAGATAAACCAACTGATGATGGATCATTATCCGTGTATTGTAAAGAAAATAAAATTCCATATATAAATATTGAAGCTCAGAATGAGCATAAAGATATACAGATAGAAATGATGAAAATTGTTTTTGAATTATTAAAAGAGAAAAAGGATGGAATCTGAACAGCTAAAATTTCTTAAAGAACAAATAGATCGTAGAATAACCCGAATCAATAGCAGCAGATTATATTATAGACGAATTGCATTTTGTACTTATTTAAGTATAACAGTTTTAGCTGCAACTTCAACAATCGTTTTAGGATTAAATTTAGAAAAAATAGAAGACAGACTAAGAATTATTGCCCTTATTATTTCCGGATGCATAACAGTAATAAGTGCTTACAATACCTTTTTTGATAATAAAGGAATGTGGATAGCATATAATAATGCCTTGATGGAAATATATAAATTAAAATTTGAAATTAATTTCAGAGAAAAACAAAATTACCAAATTGATGAAAACACGATTGAATTATTTAAACAACAATATCAGAATATTCTTTATAAATTAAATAAAGTATGGATTGAGGCTAAATCTAAATAAACTAAAAGTAATCTGGGAAAACAGAATTATAAAAAGTAATATAAAAAAAACTAATGATATGGCAACTGGAAAAGAATTATTAAATATTGCAAACCAACACGTTGGTGAAAAATATGAGTTTGGAGCGAATGTTCCCTTTGATAATCCTAATTATAAAGGACCTTGGGATTGTGCAGAATTTATTAGTTGGGTAGTATTTCAAACAACTAATTTCAAAATTGGAATAAGGGGAAAAGAATCATATACAGGTTATTGGGAAAAGGATATTAAAACACATTGCACAGAAATTAGTATTAGTGAAGCTGCTCAAACTTATGGAGCTATTCTTCTTAGGTCTCCGGGATTCAAAAATATAGATATTGGGCATATTGTATTTAGTGATGGTAATGGAGGTACCATAGAAGCAAAAAGTAAAAATGATGGTGTTTGTAAAAGTAAAATAATTGGTCGAAAATGGGAGTATGGTTTATTAATCAACAATGTTCAATATGATATTAATAATGATTTTATTTTTGACTATCAAAACCCACCCTTTAATTTTTATGTCAGCTCTCCTGTCATGAAAAATAAAATCGTAAAAGAAACAAAAGAAAATCTACAAAAATTAAATTTGTTTCATGGTGAAATTACAGATGAATACAATACTGAAATTGCACAAGCCGTGACTAATTTTCAAAGAACAAAAGGAATTGTTGTGGACGGGGTACCTTATCACTTTTAAAAGTAAAAGCTTATACAAATCTTGAAAAAGTTTTATTATGGTTCAAAAATACATTTGGTACAATTATTCAAGATAAATTACAAGGTACACCATTCGATTTAGATTTATTAGCAGCAATAGCATATCAGGAAACCGGCTATATTTGGAGTAAAATAATTGGTAAAACAAGTTTAGACGAATTGCTACTTTGTTGTACAGGAGATACGCTCGATAGCCCAAATAGAAATGCATTCCCTAAAACAAAAACAGAATTACTTTCTTATCCCCAAGGTAATGAAATGTTTTTAATTGCTCGTGAAGCACTAAAAAATGTTGGCAAATGGGACTCTACATATAAACAACTTTATGATAAAAATCCAAATAAATTCTGTAGAGGATATGGGATATTCCAGTATGATTTACAACATTTTAAAACTAATCCCAATTATTTTCTAAAAAAAGAATGGAGAAATTTTGAAAAATGTTTAAATCTGTTACTCCAAGAGTTAATCGCTGCTCAACAAAGAACACCTAGACTTAAAAACAAAACTATATTAAATAGCACAGAAAAAGTATTTACAGCTATTGCATATAATAGAGGATCTGTAAACATGGATGGAGATTTCAAGCAAGGACATAAAAATATTTCAACAGGAAAGTATTATGGGGAACTAATTAGTCATTCCTTAAAAAGCCACTATTTTAGTTTCAACAAAAATAGTGGCTTTTTTTTTTTTTGAAAAGTTGAATATTATTTGAAAGCAAAAAATAATTTGGGCTTTGATCTGATTTAATCGAAGCTTTAAGTTGTATCCTATCCCCGCTAAAATAGCATTATGGATATCTCCTATAACTCCTTTTAGAAAGTTTAAACCTAAAGAATGGCTTCTTTTTAAATGAGAGATACAAGGTTCAATGGCTGCTCTCGCTCGGAATCTTTTTCTGGCAACTTCTTGCCCATATTTGGTGCTTGCTTTTTTATTTTGTGGAATTAAAATTTCAGTTCCCTCTATTTCTTTTACTCCTCGAAAACCTCGATCTGTACTCGCTATTTCAGGTCTTGTTCCGCCAATTAATTCTCGAACCCTTTGGCTTTGGGCTAGAGATTCTTCTAAAGTTTTGCTGTCATGTGGATTCCCTGAAAATCTTTTTATGGAAGTGATAACACCCGTTTTTCTTCCTCTCACAATCGCTACTTTTGACCCAAATTCATAAGCCTTCCCCGATTTCCCTTTTGCAATACACGAAGTTTGGGGCTCGTGCAAACTGTAAATCTTATCTTTCGTAGTTCGCTCTTGGGTCAAAACTTTTTGATACTTTTCAAACTCCAGTTTGTAGTTTTCTAAAATAGTTTCCGGTAATTTTCTCTCCAATTCACGAAGTAGTCTTTTTCCCAAAGTCCGAAGCTTTTTCCGTGACATCAATGCTTTCTTTTTTCGTCGCGGATGATGACCAAAATACGCATCTCTCAGCAATTGTTTGCTCACTCTTTTGTAGGTTTGCCTCTGGGGAATACCTTCTTTTTTAGCTATTTTCACGCAATTGTCAATCACTTTTTTTGCCAGTTTTGCATCCGTGGGAAAAGTGATGTTTTTCTCCTGAACCGTCGTGTCTATTTGAACTTCTTTTTCAAATTTTGCTCTCGGATGAAGCTTTACGCTTTGACTCAACAAATATTCCAGACCTCTTTCTCCTATCCTTTTTCTGAAATGAACGAACTGGCTTGGATCAAATGGTTGTGCGGTTTGAAAAAAGGTTTCTCCCGTGAAATATTGCCAATAGGCGTTCTCTATCCATCTTTCCACAACGGATTCATCGCTTTCTTTAAACAGTTCTTTCAAAAGTAATAAACCGGCAATTTTTCGAATGGCAACAGAGGGTCTTCCGTGGGTTGAAAAGAATTTTTCAAACTCTTGTTCCAAATGATCCCAATCAAGCTCATGGGCTAATTGCACAAGTGGATGCTCCATATTAATGAGTTCCGTGAGTCTGGTTTTAAATAAATCCTGTTGTAAATCTTGTTTTGTTTTGCCTAACATATTGCCGCTTTCTATACTCTAAAATACAACTTTTTGGCAATTTAGAAGATAGAGCTTATGTGTTTTGTTTAATTAAAATATTGAAATACAATAAATTAAATACATTTTAAGGCATGACTAATTAATACTTATTACAACTTATCAAAATCATTATAAATTACTAAAAATGAAAAAAATAACAACAATAATACTTTTACTTTTTGCCATATTTTTATTTGGTCAAAATTCAATCACTAATGTAGACTCATACATTAAGCATAATTTCAAAAAATCAACCAGCTATAAAAAACAAGTAATAAAAAATATAAAAAACTGCAATATAAAAGAAATTTACTTTGTAGAAGGCTTTGATTCTAAAAAGAAATTAGTAGAAAGATATATCGTTTTCTTTAAAAACAATAAATTCACAAAAAGCAATAGCTTTATATATTGGGCGGCACAAAAACACCCGGTATTATATTCTCATACTGAAGAAAATTCTGAAGAGAGTTTGGAAGATATTAAAACATTAAAAATCAATATGTATATCCGTTTTTCATCATACTGCCGTAATGTTAGCAATAATGAGCCTTTCGAAGAGTTGGTCTCCAAAATATCTTCGGTTTAGTTTGTAGATAAATTCATTTAAGTATAGTTGTAAGTACTTTCTTTTGATTTTATGATAATTTCCCAATAAATTTCGCTTCGCATTGCTGATGGTAATATGAACCCATTTTAAAATCTCTTCCGTAGTTTCTTTGTCCGATTTTTCTGTAATATGAAGCTCAACAAAATCAGAAATATCTACGTAAGATGTGCTTTTATCAGTGAAAACAATACTTTCATTATCGATACATTCTTTAATGGTTTCATTAATTTCTAAGGAAAGATGCGTTTCTAAAACTTTAGCCTTAAAATACCTACAAGAACTAGATTTTTCTCCAGTTTCAAGATTCTCCAAAGGGGTAGATTCAGCCATCACAGCAACGTTTTGTTTGCCTGCTGCACCTCTGCCTCGAACTCCTTTTTCTTGTTCAATCTCGCTGGATTCTACCGTGAAATATCCTTCATCAAACTCTATCATCCCTTCCAAAGTATATCTTTCATCGCGGGTTCCCATGGCTTTTCTTAGTTTATGAACCATTGCCCAAACTGGCTCATAACGCTTTAATCCTAATTGTTTCTGGATTTCTTTAGACGAAAAACCTTTCTTGGTAACGCTCATCAGAAACATGGTTTTGTACCAAACTAAAAAAGAAAGATTTGAGTTCTGCATAATCGTACCGCTCTTCAAGGAAATCCTTTTACGACACTTTTTGCATTCGTAGCTCCAGATACTTTTAATCCAGAAATGCTCATTGTGACCGCATTTACAAACAACCCCAATTTTATCTCTCTGCTCTTTAAAATGAATTTTGCAATCTTCCTCAGTACCAAAATGAGCTGTAAAACTAAATATATCCATCTAACTTATTAAACTATAGGTAAATATACGAAATTATGGACAATTACGGATATACATAAAAATCAAATATGAAAATGGAAAATTCATATTTACAAATAAATATTTAAGAGATTTAAATTCTGAAAATCAAAAAAAAATAAACGAAGGAGTATCTAGTGAGGAATATATTAGTGAAGCTTCGGGTTCAGGTGAATTTACTTACGATAACTATTTGGAAGAAGTTGGATGTTCAAAATAAATCATACCTCCACAACTAAACAAAAACTCCCTCTCATCACTGAAAGGGAGTTCTATTTTTAAAAAACTTTTAATTACATATAAGCTTCAATTGGCTCACAAGTACAAACTAAGTTTCTGTCTCCGTAAGCTTCATCAACTCTAGAAACTGAAGCAAAGAATTTGTGATCTCTTACCCACTCTAGCGGATAAGCTGCTTTCTCTCTGCTGTATGGTTTATCCCAAGAATCAGAAATAACCAATTGCTCAGTGTGAGGAGCATTTTTCAATACGTTGTTTGTTTGATCAGCTTCTCCATTTGCAATCTCATCGATTTCTTGTTTGATAGCAATTAAAGCTTCAGCAAAACGGTCGATTTCAGATTTACTTTCAGATTCTGTAGGCTCAATCATCAATGTTCCTGCAACCGGGAAAGATACTGTTGGAGCATGGAAACCATAATCCATCAATCTCTTTGCAACATCAGCCACTTCAATTCCTAAAGATTTGAATTGACGGAAGTCTACGATACATTCGTGTGCTACTTTTCCGTTTTCGTTTGAATATAAAATTGGGAAATGTTCAGCTAAGATCTCTTTTAAATAATTTGCATTTAAAATTGCGTGTTCTGTAGCTTTTTTCAAACCTGAAGTTCCCAACATTTTGATGTAAGCGTAAGAAATATTTAAGATTAATCCTGATCCGTAAGGTGCAGCAGAAATCCCTGCAATAGCTTCACTAGAACCTACATTAATGTTTGCATTCGTTGGTAAGAAAGGAACCAAGTGTTTAGCGACACAGATTGGACCAACTCCAGGACCTCCACCTCCGTGAGGAATTGCGAAAGTTTTGTGAAGATTAAGGTGACAAACGTCTGCGCCAATGTTTCCTGGGCTTGTATATCCTACCTGAGCATTCATGTTGGCACCATCCATATAAACTTGTCCGCCATGTTGGTGGATTAAGTTTGTAATTTCGATAATGTTGGCATCAAAGAATCCGTAAGTTGACGGATAGGTGATCATTACACAAGAAAGGTTTGTAGAATGCTGCTCTGTTTTAGCTTTCAAATCTTCGAAATCAATTTCTCCATTTTCAAGGTTTTTAACAACAACAATCTTCATTCCTGCCATTGCTGCAGAAGCAGGGTTTGTTCCGTGTGCAGACTGAGGAATCAATACTACATTTCTGTGACCTTCACCTCTTGAGATATGATATTCTCTGATCACCATCAATCCTGCATATTCTCCCTGAGCTCCTGAATTGGGCTGAAGAGAAGTTCCTGCAAAACCTGTAATTTCAGCTAAATCTTTTTCCAGTTCATGAATCATTTCCTGATAACCTCCAGCTTGGTTTACCGGTACAAATGGGTGAACACTTCCCCAATCTGCCCACGAAAGTGGCAACATCTGAGTCGCAGCGTTCAATTTCATTGTACAAGATCCAAGAGAAATCATTGAATGCGTTAATGATAAATCTTTTCTTTCAAGACGCTTGATGTAACGCATCAATTCGGTCTCTGTATGATATTTGTTGAATACTGATTCTGTTAAAATCTCATCTTTTCTAAGATTTTCTTCAGGAATACTGTATCCTTCTTTAATTTCTAATTTGAAAGTTTGCTTATCTTTAAACTGAGCAAAAGAAGCCATCAAAACATTTAGTTTTTCTAGCGTTGTACTTTCGTTGATGGCAATACTTACAACTCCTTCTGTGAAATAGTTAAGGTTTAAATTATGATCAAGCATCAATCTGTTTAATCTTGCTTTCTCCTCTTCAGCCATTACAATTTTCACGGTGTCGAAGATTGGCTCTTCTGCAGTCTGATATCCTAGAGCTTTCAAACCACCTTTTAATGCATTTGCTTTAAAGTGAATCTGATCAGCGATATAGTTTAATCCTTTAGGACCGTGATAAACAGCGTACATTCCAGCCATTACAGCCAAAAGAACCTGAGCAGTACAAATATTTGAAGTTGCTCTTTCTCTCTTAATATGTTGCTCTCTCGTCTGCAAAGCCATTCTCAATGCACGTTTTCCGTACATATCCTGAGAAACACCAATGATTCTTCCTGGGATATCTCTTTTGTAATCTTCTTTACAAGAGAAAAATGCTGCGTGAGGACCACCATAACCCAATGGAATACCGAATCTCTGAGAAGTACCAACGGCACAGTCAGCACCCATTGATGCAGGAGATTTCAATTTAACCAAAGCCATAGGATCACAAGCTAAGACAACCTGTAAATCTAATTTTTTGTACTCTACGATATCTTCTGTATAGTCTAAAACGATTCCGTTTTTACCAGGATATTGTAATAAAACTCCGTAATAAGAACCGTCAAACTCATGCGTTTTGTGGTCACCGATTACGATTTCAATTTCTAAACCTTCAGCTTTTGTTTTAAGAACAGAAACGGTTTGTGGCAATACCAAATCAGAAATAAAGAACTTGTTTGCTCCTGCTTTTTTCTGATCTTTTGTTCTGTTATTAAAGAACATGTGCATTGCTTCTGCAGCTGCTGTAGACTCATCCAACAAAGATGCGTTTGCCAAGCCAAAACCTGTTAAATCGCAAACTACAGTTTGATAATTTAATAAAGCTTCTAATCTTCCCTGCGCAATTTCAGCTTGATAAGGCGTATAAGCGGTATACCAACTTGGGTTTTCAAAGATATTTCTCTGAATCGCCGAAGGTAAAAGCGTATTGTGATATCCAAAACCGATATAGCTTGTATAATCTGTGTTCTTAGATGCCAATTCTTTCGAATGATTTAGCATTTGATACTCCGAAAGTGCCTCCGAGATGTTCAGATCATTTTCTAAACGGATTGATGCTGGAATGGTTTGAGAAATTAACTCTTCGATACTTGAAACGCCAACTTTTTCCAACATTGCCTGTTTATCGGCTTCATTTACGGAAATGTGACGGCTCACAAACTGTTCTGTATTCATTTTTTATATTAGATTTTGTTTGTAAAAAAAGATTCGTAAAATTACGATTTTTTAGCCGATTGCGCAACTTATGTTAAGTTGATATTAAATGTTCTTACAACTTGTTTTGGTTATATATTTTAAAGCAAAAATTAAAATTTGAACGTTTAAAATTACTTCAAACTACTTGCTAGTCAGCGAATACAGATTTATCAAAATATATTAATTATATTTATTCTAAATTAATATATTTGCATCATGAATATCATCACTCCATTTAAGGTACCACCATTGTCTCCTGCTTTTTCTTTTAAGAACGAAGAAATGTTCTGCGGTGACAAAAAATCGTGTTGCAAAAAGTTTAAAAAAGGAAAACGTTGCAAAAAATGCCCGGGAAATAAGAAATTGGCTTAGTTAGTTAGGCTACTAATTAAAAAGTAAATTACTAAAGCTAAAATCAACAAACCAGAGATTAATCTGAAAATTTTTGGATGTCCTTTAGGATTTGCTGCCGTGCGTGGTTGTGATTTAAATAATTCCTCGGCTCTGTCTCTGAATTTTTCACTATCATTCTCAAAAACTTCTGTTATTGTAATTCCCTGAACGACGGTTTTATGCAAAAGAGAATTGGTAGCATGCAACAACAATTGGAATTTACCGTTTTTAAATTCTGTGATTTTAAAAATTCTTTCCCCATACGCTTTTTCTAAGCCAAATGGTAAAACTTTTACCACATCAGCATTTTGAGTTTGCCAGGTTATGATAATCTCTTCCCCTTTTTTTGCATGAATTTTATTCGCTGTAAAAGTCTTAATCGCTGGTGGAACGGTATATCTGAAGCTTTTCTGCTGACTTTCTAAATTCTGGTCATACGTAATTCTTCTTCCTTTATCACTTAAAGTTTCATACGCTTCTTGGATTTCTTTGAAACGCTCTGCAAAAAAATCATCATCCTGGTTTTTGTCGGGATGGTATTTTAATGAAAGTTTTCTGTAAGATTTTTTGATGTCTTCATCTGAAGCATCGTGAGAAATACCGAGAAAATAGTAGTAGTCTTTCATTTAGAGAAACAAAAATAAGGAATTTGTCGATTCGGGCAAAAATAAAGAAGCCACGAATTCACGAATTTTGTCATTGCGAGCAAAGCGAAATAATTTTTTTTTAACGCAGGGGTTGCAAAGATTCTTTTTAAATTATTGAAAATATTTTTCGTTTGCAAAGGCGTTTCACTCAGTTAAGAGGAATTTTTTAATTTTTTGAATTTTATTCTCCGTCGAGTTTGTCATTCCGCAGGAATCTCGGCAACGAGCCTAAAAATAGCTTAGATTCCTCCGGAATGACAAACTTTGTATTGATTTAATGAAAGAAAATTCGTGCATTTGTGGCAAAGCTCATTCATAGTAAAAAAAATTCCGACGCGAGAAACAAAACTTCTCGCGTCGGAATTAACAATTTCAATTTAGTTATATAAAACTTACGCTTCGCAAGTATTATCTTTTTTGCAACATCTTGACGCAAATTCTTTCTTGAACTTTCCTTTCAGTTCTTGATATTGCTCTTCATCCATTTCTCTGATTTTATCTGCCAATCCGAATGGAGATTTTTCTTTGATTCCGTATTCATTAAAAATACCTCTTACAAATCTTTTTCTTTCGATTACTTTTTTGGCAATTATGGCAACACCTGCAACTGCAACAGCTCCTAAAATACCTTTTAATACTGAATTTTTCATTTTCTTAAATTTTAAATTTTACTATTTCTAGTTTTAAAATATGTCTTATCAAAAACAAAATATTTAACGCAAAGTCCGCAAAGTTTTTTCTGCCAGCTAACTGTTTTTAAGTTTCGCAAAGGCGTTTCACTCAGCTAAGAACACAAGGTTTTATTTTTAAATAAGACAGATACTTTTGTTTTTTATAGAGACGAATTTCGTTTTGATTTTACTTTACTACTTCTTAAAATAAAACTATTCGTTATTTCTGTTGAAAAATCCTGTTGAGCATTTTTGTCTCCAGATTTCTTTGAATTTTTCTTTTTCCTCATCAGACATTCCTTCCATTTTATGTCTCAGATGCTTTTCTTTCATATCTCTCATTCCCTGTCCGAATTTCCCATGAAAACCGCCGAAAAGAATTTTACTTAAAATTAAAATTCCCATTGCCTGCCAATAATTAATGGTTTTTACGCCAATAATTTCAGGAAGAATACAATTCCACAATGACATTACAATCAATGCAACGACAAGGAATATCAAGGGTGGACATAAAATTAAAAGAGCCCAACTTTTCTTATATTTATTATTCATTTCTACTATTTCTAATTATTTAAATCTTCGTATAACTTTCTCAATCTGTTTCTTAAATGCTTTACTGCATAATTTTTTCTGCTGATGATGGTTTTTATATTTTCGCCCTGTTCATCTGCAATTTGCTGCAAAGTTTTATCATTAAGTTCGTTTTCTGTATAAACCAATCTCTGCTTTTCAGGAAGTTCGGCTAAGGCTTCAAAGAGTTTTTTCCAAATTTCATCCTGAAACATTTTCACTTCCGGCCCTGCACTTTCATCCAAAAGGAGAATATCTTTTATCGAAAAAGTTCCGTCTTCATCTTCGTAGACAAAATCTTCAAGATTTTCGGTTTTCTTTTTACGGTATTTATCGGTGATTTTATTGGCTGTTACCCGATACAGCCATCCACCAACATTTACAATTTCTGCAAGATTGGTCAAACTGCTAAACTGATACCAGACTTCCTGAAGAATATCTTCCGCATCTTCTGTATTTTTCACTTTGGGACGAATGAAAGACATCAGTTTTCCACCGTAACTTGATACGGTTTGAGAAATTATGTTTTCTTTTTCCTTCTGTGGCATTGGTAATTTTTCGACAACCTCCATATTACTAAGACGAGTGTCTATTTTGTTTTACTTTAATAAATTTAAAATATTTTTTGGAAATTTCAGGTTTTCTTTTATTCATCCAGTTTTTTAAACACAAATTTTTCTTCACAAATTTCACAATTAAAAAAACATCCTTGTTTGTGTTTAAACAAAAAACGGAAAGTAAAAATACTTTCCGTTTCGATTAATTTATAAAAACTGTTTTTTATTTTTTGAAATTTTCGGCAAAGAAACCTAACATCGACTTATAAAACTCAATTCTGTTGAGTTCTTTTCCAAAACCGTGCCCTTCATCATATTTTACCATGTAAGGAACTTCAAATCCTTTACCTCGTAAAGCTTTAACGATCTGGTCAGACTCGTTAATATTTACTCTAGGGTCATTGGCTCCCTGAACCACAAATAATGGCTTTTTAATTTTATCAATCTGGAAAACTGGTGAAACTTCTTTTGCTATTTTGGCTTCTTCAGGATTATCCAAATCATACCAGATTTGCTTTACCATTTCTTTATAAGGCTTCCAATATTCAGGGAAAGAATCGAAGAATGTGAAGATATTGGAAACACCAACATAATCAACACCACAAGAGTACAAATCAGGAGTTTTAATTAATCCCATCAATGTCGCGTAACCGCCATGACTTCCACCATAGATGGCCACTTTGTTTTTATCAATCCATCCTTGCTCAATTGCATATTTTACGCCGTCTTCTACATCATCCATCGCTTTACGGCCAATTTGTTTGTAGCCAGATGTCTGAAACTCTTTTCCATAGCCTCCTGAAATTCTGAAATTAACCTGCAAAGTAGCATATCCTCTACTTGCAAACAATTGTGTTTCAGGATTGAACCCCCAATCGTCTCTTATTCCTTGCGGACCACCGTGAGGATTGACAATTAAAGGAACTTTTTCACCATTCAATGCTGCTTTTGGTAATGTAATATACCCGTGAATGGTAAGTCCGTCTCTACTTTTGAATTCGATAGGACGCATTTCTGCCATATCTTCTTCTTTTAGCTGAGGCATCAAATCAAAAAGAAGCTTGGTTGTTTTTGATTTTGTATCGTACTCATAGTATTTTCCGTACAATTTATCACTATCAACAACAACCAATAATTTTTCGTTTTTATCATCCGAAGAAGCAATTCCAAACTGTTTATCGCCAAATTCAGAAGTCAGTTTATCGTGAATTTCTTTGTAAAACTTACTTACAGGAATAGTTTCGTTTTTAATTCCGTTATAACTGATGTAATCTAGCTCATAATTTCGGTTTTTTCCAGCCTGTGTTATAGAAGAAACATCAAATGTTGGATTAGAATATACTTCCTTAATAATTTCGTTTTTCTTTAAATCATACAATACAATTCTAGATTTGTCGCCATCAATATTGGTTACCAAATAAACCTCATCTTTGTTTTTAGAATTATCATTGAAACCAATCACACTAAAAGTATCTTTCCAATCGGTCGCTTTAACGAGATTAAACTTGCCTGTCTGCAAATCTTTGTAAAACAGTTTGGTCGTTAACCCATTTTCAAGAATGGTATAGCCTCTCAGATTTCCCTGTCTGTCAAAAAGATATTCATCAATCGGGCTTTTTACATCTTTATTTTCATACAATTGAGTAATTTCGCCGGTATTAAAATTGATTTTATAAGGCTCGAAAATCTGCTTATTGTTCTTATTCATAGTCACAATAACAAACTCTGTATCTTTAATCAATCTTACAGAATTTAACGTGATTCCTTCAAAAGGAGTCAAATCTTTTAGGTTTTTACCGTCAATATCTGCTGCGTATAAATGGATATTTTCGTTTCCACCTTTATCCTGTGTGTAAAAAAGACGTTTTTTATCAAGCCATCCGTAGCTTCTTATTAAATCATCTTTTTCAACCAATGCCTTTGTAATTTTACCCGATTTTAAATCTTTTACATAGACATGATTTTTACTGTCCTTATCTTTTTCTTTATAGGATAAATACAATCCGTCAGGAGAAATTTTAAATTGTGAAGCTTTTGGCCTTGCAAAATAATCTTCTACTTTATACTTAAAATTTCCTTTGTCATAAGAGATTAGTTTTTCTATTGTAGCTTTTGAAGAAACCAAAGTCGGATCACCCGGCAATTTGCTATCTTTAGTTTGTGCATTCATCATGAGACTTGTTATTACCACTTGTGTAATACCTAAAATTTTGGAATTTAAATTCATATTTGATGGATTTGGTTAAACGATATATAATAAGACGCTTCAGACACCCAAAACGTTACATTATTTATCGCTCATTTGTGAAATTAATTATTCTTTTAGCGCAAGACATTTTTTTAACCGCAAAAGCAACAAAAGATTTTATGAAAGAATGAGTTATTCAAAAGCCATCAAAACAGAGAGCAAATAAAAACTTTACATTTTGTAAACTTTTGAATTAGTCATTTCTTTTGATTCTTTTGCTGTAAAATGACGTTTAAAGTTTTTTATTTAAAATTATTCAATGATAAAATTTGACAACAGCTTTTCTAAAAACATTGTGTTTTGGAATTTCAGAATGTTTTAGTCTAAATTTGTCGCTTCGTTTTAAAACAAAGCATAGAAATGGGAACCATGAAGAAACTGGAGATTAAGAGAAACATTCAAAAACTTGAAGATAAAAATCTATCCTTCCGTGTTTTTGATTTGAATGAGGAACATTTAAATCAATATTTTAAACCTCACAAAAAAGACCATTTCTTTATTGTTGTCATAGAAAACGGAACATTACAGGTTCATATTGAAGATAAAATTCATTATCTAAAGGCAGGAAAAATTTCTGTGGTTTTTCCTGAACAAGTGCATTTTATTTCAGATGTAAGTAATGATTTAAAAGGAAAAATTATTCTGTTTGAGGAAATATTGTTTTGTTCTGATATTCTGAAGAATGAATTGAGTACTTATAATGTGAATCTTTCCACTCAGCTAAATTGTACAATTTTATCTTCCGAAGATTTTGAACAAAGTATAAATGCGATTAGAATTATTAAAGGAATTTATCAAAAACCAAGTCTTATTAAAAAAGAACAGGCAAGATTTCAGATTAAGATTTTTCTGTTGGGATTAATTGAGTCTGTGCATGGTTTGCATCCTATTTTACATAAAGAAACAGTAGACAAACCAATTTACGTTCGGTTTAAAAAGCTATTGAATGAGCATTATAAGCAATACAGAACCGTTCAACATTATGCTGAAGAATTAGCAATTACAACAAAAAAGCTCAACTCTATCACCAAAAAACATTGTGGGGAAACGGCAATTCAGGCAATTCATAATCGGATTTTAATGGAAATAAAACGTCAGTTAATGTTTTCAGATTTATCACACAAAGAAATTGCTTTTGATTTAGGGTTTAATTCCCCTTCTGCACTCAATAAGTTTGTAAAAGCAAAGCTTAAAGAAACTCCTACGGAACTTCAACAAGATTTGGCGCAAATGTATAACGCATAGTCTTGTTTGTATAACATTACTCGTTTTGGCTTATCTAATTTTGCCTTATTAAAATTAAATAAGAAAAATGAGCAAATTATTTATTGCAGGAGAGGTTTTTCACGGTGCTGGAAGCCTTGAAGAATTAAAAAATATTAAAGGTAAAAAAGCCGTTATTGTAACCGGAGGAAGCTCGATGAGAAAAAGCGGAACGTTGGATAAAGCTGTTGCTTATCTTACTGAAGCTGGAATTGAAACTCAAATTTTCGAAGGTGTAGAAGAAGACCCATCATCTGCAACGTGCATGAAAGGTGCTGAAGTGATTCAAAATTTTCAACCAGACTGGATTATTGGTTTAGGAGGTTGCTCTGCAATTGATGCAGCAAAAATCATGTGGGTATTTTATGAGTATCCAGATGCAGATTTTGACGCAATGATTAAACCTTTTACCGTACCAGTTTTAAGGAACAAAGCAAAATTCATTGCTATTCCTTCTACAAGCGGAACAGGAACTGAAACGACAGGTTTAGCGGTAATTACAGACCGTGAAAAAGGCGTAAAATACCCAATTGTTTCTTACGAATTAACTCCGGACATTGCTATTATTGATGGTGAAATCTGTGCTTCAATGCCAGCACATGTTACAGCAAATACAGGTCTTGATGTATTAACACATTGTGTAGAAGCTTATGTTTCGAATATCGATAACAATATCGCTGATGCGCTTTCTAAAGGAGGATTGGAGCTGGTTTTTGATAATTTGAAAGAAGTTGTAGAGAACCCGAACAATATCATTGCTCGTCAAAATATGCATGATGCATCTTTTATGGGAGGATTAGCGTTTAACAATGCTTGGTTAGGAATTGTACATTCATTGTCTCATCAAGTAGGTGCTCTGTACGGAATTCCTCATGGAGCTTCTAATGCGATTTTCCTTCCGAATGTTATCCGTTATAATGCTTTTGCTACTGAGCGTTACCCTGATTTGGCAAGAGTGATTGGTAAAGAAACTACGGAAGAATTGGCGCAAGCTATTGAGACATTGCGTTCTGAAATTAACAATCAATCAGCTATCAAAGATTTTGGAATTTCAAGAGAAGATTGGGATAAAAACCTTGATTATATCGCAAACAATGCTTTGGTAGACCCTTGTACAGGTTTTAACCCAAGAGTTCCTTCTTTAGATGAATTGAAAGCGATTTACAATGCTTGCTATGAAGGTGTTGTGTATGCTGAAGAAATGGTTGCAGGATAGCAGTTTTGTAGAGTGTAAAAAGTGGAATGTATGATGTATGATGTATGATGTATAATGTATTAGTGTAAATTATTATATCCATTTATTACTTTAATTTTCTTATAATAAAGCCTCACCGATTTTCAACATCGGTGAGGCTTATTTGTAAAATATCATGACTAGCCCCGATAGAAACGACATCCTTTTTTGTTGCAAACGGAGCGAAGCGGAGATTGTAACAAAAAAGATACAGTGGAGAGCGGGAAAAAGCTACAAAAATGTAAGAGCCTATTTAAATTTATATGAAAATAATTTATCTCGCAGATTTTGCTGATTTAGCAGATCAATATCTCTGTTTTTAATCTGCTAAATCTGTCTAATCTGCGAGAATTATATAAAAAATGAGTGAAGTCAATCAAAAGTCAATCATACAGAATAAAATTTAAAAATCAATATAAAAATAAAACAGGAAGACAATTTGACTTCCTGTTTTGTTTTATTGATAAATTACGACATCATCTTTTTTAATTTGATACCCTTTTTTCTTGTAAGGAACTAAAACATAGCTTTCTTTGATGTAGCTTCCACTTTTCCAGATTTTGCCATTTCCTTCTCTTTCAAGAATAATACTTTTTGCGCTTTGATTCGGAATAAAAATCTCAGCTTTCTTCATATTTTTACTGAAAATGACTGCCGTCATCGAAGTTGAACTTCCTTCTGGGTTTACTTCTTTAAGTTTTATTTTCTGATTAAAAACTTTTACGCAATTATTTCTGAGTTGAGAATAAGTGTAACCTGCAGAAGGTATACAACCATGAACGTCTCTGTCGCCTCCTACAACCGGAGTTTTCTGAGCAAAAACTAGTGGACCAAGGAAGATTGCACTGAATAAAATTGTTTTTTTCATATTTAGTATTTTGTAGTTCTAAGATATAAAAAAAATCGCTCAAAATGAGCGGTTTATAAAAATTATTTCAGTTATCAAAAAGTTTCCAAATAATTGCTTTTTTGATAAAAAGGATGAGTTTTTAAACTTCATAAGCTTTTCAAATTATTTTAATACATCACATTGTGATTAAAATAATATATCTACCTTTAGAGATAAAAAAACCAATATACCATTAAAATCCTATAATTAAAAAAATATATGAAATCAAAAATCTATTTTCTTTTATTTTTGACAAGTTTCAGCCTTGTTTTATCACAAAATATCAATTTCGCAGATGTAAATTTTAAGAATGCATTACTTCCTTTTCAAGATGTAAATGGCGACGGACAGATTTCTTTGAGTGAAGCTCAAAACACTACTGCTATTAATATTGATAATAATCAAAATATCACTAATCTGGGTGGAATTGAGCATTATCCTAATCTAACCATTCTGATGATTAACAACAATCCCATTACTGCCCCTCTTAATCTTAGTCAGAATATCCAGCTTCAAAACATTAGATTAGGATTTGGTACAGCGGTGACATCAGTTGACTTGACCGGATTAACGCAACTTAAGTATTTGAGTATTGGTGTTGCTCCTAATACCTCCATCAATGTTTTCAATAAGCCACTTTTAGAAGAGATCATCATTGGAGGTACACTTATGGGTGGGCTTTCAGCAATCGATGTCTCACAAAATCCTTTATTAAAAAAATTATGGATCAACGATAATAATTTGACGAGTATAAATGTTACACAAAATCCTGTTTTAGAAGAATTGGTTTTACAAAAAGCTACAAGCATTCCGACAAGTATTTCTACTTTGAATGTTGCACAGAATCCTTTGCTTACAATTATAGCCGTTTCAGGACATTCTTTACTTCCTTCTATTGATGTAAGTATAAATTTGGCTTTAGAGAGATTGTTTACTGGGGGTACAGCCATCACATCATTAAACCTTACTAATAATTCTTTACTGAAGTTTTTAGATATTACAAACAATAATTTTGCGGGAGGCATCAACTTGTCACATCAGCCACTTTTGGAAGAGTTTCAAGCAAGCGCTGCACATTTACCAGCCCTTGATCTTTCTAGCAATTTAAATTTAAAAACATTAGGTATTACGAATAATTACATTCCTACTATTAATGTGAGCCATTTATCACAGTTACGTATGTTTCTTGCAGGAAATAATTTGTTTACCAGCCTAGACCTTAGCAATAATCCAAGTCTAGTTTATATTGATTTCATGGGAAATCAACTTATGAAATATATAAATTTAAAAAATGGTTTTAACCAAAACATTATATGGCAAACAAATTATAATTATCAGTTTATGCCACAATTAACCGGAATTTGTGTAGATAATCCTACATCTATTTATGGAAATAAAGTAAAAGTTGCAGTTGGTAATAATGTATTGGTCACCTCAAACTGTTCTTTGCTATCAACTCAGGAAGCCCTACAGAAAAATCTATCATTAAAAGTTTTTCCTAATCCTACCGATAATATTTTGTACGTAGAAACTCAGGAAAAGTTAATTGATTATTCTATTTTCTCAATGTCTGGACAAAAAATATCTGCTGATATTTTTAGAAATAATGAAAAAAATGTAAACGTAAAAAATCTTTTACAAGGAAACTATATTATTCAAATCAAAACGAATCGCCAAACTTATACCAGCAAAATTGTAAAGAAATAGCACTACTAAATACTTATAAAAAAGCCTTGCCACAATTGTGACAAGGCTTTTTATTGAACAATAAACCTAAAAAAGCTTATTTCGTCCAGTTGATTTTTGAATGTTTCACCTCTTCAGAGTTTGTACCAATCATGATATCAAATTCTCCGGCTTCCCAATCATACTTTAAATCTCCGTTGTAGAATTTCAGACTTTCTGGAGTGATGTCGAAAGTAATCTTTTTAGATTCTCCTTTTTTCAACATTACCTTTTGGAATCCTTTCAATTCTTTTACTGGTCTTGTAATCGTTCCTACCATATCTCTGATGTACAACTGAACAACCTCAGCGCCATCGTAGTTTCCAGAATTCGTCAAAGTAACCGATGCCTGAATGGTTTGATTTCCTTTCGGGTTTGCATTAGAAACCGTAATATCAGAATAATTGAATTTAGAGTAACTCAAACCATAACCAAACGGATATAACGGCGTATTACACTCATCCATATAATTTGAACGGAATCTTTGGTATTCACATTTATCCGTTGATTCCTGATTTAATGGTCGACCTGTATTTTTAGCATTGTAATAAATAGGAACCTGCCCCAGACTTCTTGGGAATGTCATCGGCAGTTTTCCTGAAGGATTTACCTTCCCGAAAAGTACATCAGCAATTGCATTACCCGCTTCTGAACCTGCAAACCAAGCATTCAAAATAGCATCAGGAGCATCTTTCACATTGGTTAATGCCAAAGGACGCCCTGTGAAAAGCACCATTGCAATTGGCTTTCCTGTTTTTTTCAATTCGTTTAATAAATCAACCTGAGACTGAGGAATTGTAATTTCAGCTCTTGAAGAAGATTCACCGCTCATTTCTGCAGACTCTCCTATCGCCAAAACAATAACGTCGGCTTTGTTGGCAATATCAACCGCTTCTTTTAATAATTCTTCCTTTGAACGATTATCTCTATCGGTTTTTTTACCGTGAGCTGCATAAATATCTTCTAATTTAGCATCATAATCAATGTTGGCTCCTTTTGCAGAAAGAAATTTCACATCTTTCCCATAATTAGCCTGAAGCCCTTGCATTAAATTAACAGAAATCGCGTGCTTTGTAGCTACACTCCAAGTTCCGGCCATGTTCATCGAGTTGTTCACCAATGGGCCAATTACAGCAACCGTTCCTGATTTTTTTAAAGGTAAAACCTGATTTTCATTCTTCATCAAAACCATAGACTGCGCTGCTGCGCTTCTTGCGATATTACGGTTTTCTAAATTATACACTTCTTTTGATGCCAATTTTGCATCACCATGCTTGTAAGGATTATCAAACAAACCTAAATCATATTTAGCCTCAAGGATTCTTCTTGTTGCCATATCGATTTCAGCCTGGATAACTTTTCCTTCAGCTAAAGATTTTTTTAATGTGGTTAAAAATCCTTCACCCACCATATCCATATCAACTCCGGCTTTTAATGCTAAAGCAGAAACTTGTTGCAAATCTCCCATTCCGTGGTCAACCATTTCGTTGATTCCGGTATAATCGGTTACTACAAAACCTTTGAATTTCCATTGATTTCTTAAAACTTCTGTCTGCAACCATCTGCTTCCCGTTGCAGGAACTCCGTCAACTTCATTAAAAGAAGCCATTACAGAAGCTACTCCTGCATCAACTGCTGCTTTGTAAGGTGGAAAATATTCATTAAACATTCTCACATGACTCATGTCAACCGTGTTGTAATCTCTACCAGACTCACCAGCTCCGTATAGTGCAAAGTGCTTTACACATGCTAAAATATTGGTTCCGTTTGCCAAGTCTTTTCCTTGATAACCGTAGACCATATTTTTAGAAATTTCACTTCCTAAATACGGGTCTTCACCAGAACCTTCAGAAACTCTTCCCCATCTTGGTTCACGAGAAATATCTACCATTGGCGAGAATGTCCAGTTGATACCGTCTGCAGCAGCTTCTTTTGCTGCAACTCTTGCTGACTGCTGTACCAGATTCATATCCCATGAAGCCGCTAAGCCTAATGGAATTGGGAAAGTAGTTTCATACCCGTGAATAACATCCATCCCGAAAATCATCGGAATTTTAAGACGGCTATTTTCAACAGCAACTTTCTGAACAGCCTTAATTTTATCTGCTCCTTTTATATTGAAAAGTCCACCTACTAAACCTTGTTCTACTTTTTTTCCGATGTCTGAACTTTTAGCCAAACCTGTGGTAAAATCTCCTGAACTTGGTAAATTAAGCTGTCCGATTTTTTCGTCTAAGGTCATTTTAGCCAACAAGGCATCAACAAAAGCTTTTTTCTTATTCTGATATTGAGCTGTCTGATAAGCCTGAACTGGTTTCGTGACCATTTCCTGCGCCGAAAACATTGGAGCCAATGCTAACGTTGCGATTAAAATTAACTTTTTACTCATACTACTTCATTTTTTTAAGGAATTCGTAAATCTTCGATTTCATATATCTTCCTTCTTAAATTATATTTCTTTTTCTTTTATCAATGATTCTATTTAAAGCAAAGAAAAACTAAATAGTTAATTTTTCAAAGACTTTTATCATTTAATTTAATTATTTATCTTTTTTCTTAGACAACATCCATTCGTACAATTTTGGGTTTGAATAAGTAGAATCCCAAGAATTGTGATTATCATTTGGGAAAATCGTCAATTCTGCAGATGGATTGATAGGATGCAGCTTTTGGTAAAAATTAAATGCATTTTCCGGCAATACGACATCATCCATTCCACCATGGAAAATTTTCATATTTAAATTTTTGTACTGATGAATATTGGCATACATTACTCTGTCTGTCGGTGCACAAACGGAAACTACAGAAGCAAACATTTCCGGATGTTCCATTGCCAGTTTTAATGTTCCCCAACCTCCCATCGAAAGCCCGGTAAGGTGAATTCTGGAAGCATCAATTTTATATTTTGACTGAATTTCTTTTATTAAATTATAAACGCTTACCGTATCCCACCAAGTATTTTCAGGACACTGAGGAGCTAAAATTGCCACAGGTTCTTTTATCAGATTTTTATACGTAAAAGGACTGTGTGCTTTCACCAATTCTAAATTATTACCTCTTTCTCCCGAACCATGAAGAAATACAATCAAAGGAACATTGCCTTTTGTGTTTTGAGGATAATCTAAAATATAAGATATCTTTTCTGTTCTTTTAATTTCTTTATTTAGTTCTGCCTTGATTTCCTGAGCGTTTAAGCTTAAAGAAAACGGAAGAAGTAAGAATGGTAAGTGTTTTAATTTTAAATTCATATTTCTTTAGGTTTTGGCTAAAGCCGTTTGATTTTATTTCTTTATTTAAACGGGTTAAAGCCCGTTTCTATTGATAAAAGCCTTTGTTTATAATCCTTGTCAAGATTTTAAAACCTTGACAAAGATTTTTGGGTAAACAATTTTTTAGCCCCGATAGGAGCGACATCCTTTTTTGTTGCGGCCGGAGCGAAGCGGAGGTCGTAACAAAAAAGATACAGCGGATAGCGGGAATTGCTTCTAAAAGCAATCGACATAGTCAAATAGCTCCTAAAAACTATTTAATATTGTACTTTTCTGATTTAAAATCTAATTTCTTTAATCCTTGTTGAATTTCAGGGGCATTCATGAATAATTTCCATAAAAATCCTGTGCGATAATTTTCAATCATCGGAGCAATCGTTCCTTGGTCGATGGCTAAATATCTTGGCGTCGTCCAATTATTATAATGAATTGAAGTTGCGTCGTAAGGCCCTGCGGAACCGATAAATTCAGGTTTTGAATACATAAACCTTAAGAAATCCATAGATTCTTTGGGCGTGTAAGGAAAACTGCTCAAAGCCGCCGTTGAAGTAATTACACCATGGTCATTTTGCGGAAAATGAGCATCATAGCCTACGCTTCCGTCTTTATTTCTTGAATAACCAGCCGTTAATCCCCAATAATTCGGTCCATATCCTTTCCAATGTTTTGGGTTTTCGACACAGTATTTATAATCAATAAGTACCTGATTTTTATTTAAATCGAAGTAATTTTTGATTAATTTATCTGATAAATTGGTAGGGTCTAAACCGATGTAAGAATATTGTGCCCAAAATAAAGGCCCACCATATTCTTCGGCTCCGTTATGCTTTACATACATCGGAAGTCCGTATTTTTCGTTGTCTGAAAGATAAGTTCCATTTCTAGTCCAGCCTTTTTCATACGTTTCTGCATCAATAGAATATGTTGGCGATGAGGCTGCCAAAATATAAGTAATCAAACATTCATTGTATCCTTCCAAAGGAAAATTCATTTCCCACTGATATTCTGGTGACCAATGCCAGTACAATACTTTTTCGCCGCCTTTGGTGTACCAGTTCCATTGAATTCCTTTCCAAAGCTCATCACATTTTTTGGCAAGGGCCTTTTCTTCGGCATTTCCATTTTTGAAATATTCTCGAACTTGAATAATCCCTGTAGTAAGAAATGCAGTTTCTACTAAATCTCCGCCATTGTCTTTTTTTCCGAAAGGAACGGTTTTTCCCGTTTCTCCATTAATCCAGTGTGACCAAGCTCCTTTATGACGGTCTGCTTTTGCAAGAAAATCCATCATGGTTGTCAATCTTTTCACTGCTTCTTTTCTTGAAACAAAACCTCGCTCAACACCCACCAAAATAGTCGCTAATCCGAAACCTGAGCCTCCTGTCGTAATGACATGTTTGTCGTTATCCGGATAAATATTGTCCTCATGATAACGCTCTCTTCCCAACATGGAATTAGGCTCTGCATAATCCCAAAAATATTTTAAAGCATCTTTCTGAACTTTATCCATCAGCTGCTCATCGGTAATATTTGATTTTACAATTTTATTTTCTGAAATATTCTGTGATTTCTGAGCGTTTTGGCAGGAAACAAAGAGTAATGATGTCACTGCGATTGAAAGTATTATCCTTTTCATTATATCATTTTTTAGACTTACATACTAAAAGAAGAGGAGAATTTTCATTCTCCTCTCATATATTTTGATTATTATTAGTAACCAGGGTTTTGAACGAAAAGCCCGTTGCTTTGATTAATCGCATCCATAGGAATAGGAAAAAGTTCATTTTTTCCGGCTGTAAATCCTTTAGAGCCTAAAGCTGTAGCAGCTTGTCCTGTTCTTACAAGATCCGGAAATCGATCCATTTCCATAGCTAGTTCTACCCTTCTTTCCTGCCAGATAGCAGTTTTAAGAGCAGCTTGTGTAGAAGCTGTTGTATTTCCAAGATTTGCTCTGAATCTTACTTTATTAATATTTAAGATTGCAGCAGCAGTATTTCCTAATTCATTAGCGGCTTCTGCATTGATTAAAAGAATATCTGCAAATCTTAAGATTCTAACATTTTGAATAGAACCGTAACCACAAGAGTTATTATTCAAAGCCTTAGGTACATAAACTTTTTGGTTCCACATATCTCCAGCGTTAGGATCTCCTTTCTTAATTAAATCGCCTTCAAGAGTAGTTTCGCCTTCTCTTAAAATAGATAACTCCTTTCTAATATCACCTGGTTCAAATGCACTTTCTAAAGCTGTTGTTGGGGTAAAAAATCCCCACCCGAATTGGTTTCTTACTCCTTGTACTTCTGCATATTGGCTCCCAGCATCCTTACCTAAAGAAGGGTCACAACCACAATTTACTTCGAATACTGACTCAGTTCCAAATTCACCAGCAGGTCTAAATAGATGATTAAAGTCTGGATCTAAAGAATATCCCATTGCAATAACCTGATTGGATGTATCGTATGCTTTTTGATAATCTTTCATATAAAGATAAACTTTAGAAAGTAATCCTAATGCACTACCTTTTGTAACTCTTCCTAACTCTGAAGCCGGATAAGTTTGAGGCAACACAGCAGCAGCTTCTGTTAAATCTTTAACTATAAAAGCATAAACTTCTGCAGCAGAATTCCTTGGCTTAGTGTAAATTCCATCAGCAGGTAGACCATCAAAAATAGGAACTCCTCCGTAGATTCTTACTAAATTGAAATAAAAGTATGCTCTCAACATTTTAGTTTCAGCTATCAATCTATTCTTTAGCGTAGCATCCATATCTATTTTAGGTACATTGGTAATTACCTGGTTGGCTCTGTTAATAGCCTGCCATTGCCCAATCCAATATCCTCTAACCCCATCATCACTACTTGTAAATGTAAAGTTGTCATATGCATTAATAAATGAAGCATCTCCAGGATTAGAACCTTTTTCTACATCATCACCCGTTACACCATAAATAAATTGTGCAGGAAAACCTGTATTTTCCCAACTTCTTAAAAAACTGTACACGGCATTAGTTGCACGCATTGCGTCATCTTGTGTGGTGAAGAAATTTTCAATATCAATTTCACCCTCATCTCTAATATCTACAAAATCCTCATTACAACTAACAATTAGTGAAAAAAGAGACAGTGTTAAAAATATTTTTTTCATGATTTTTTAATTAAAATGTTAAGTTCATACCCATTGTGTAAATTGCTGAAATTGGGTAAATATTATTATCAATCCCCATTTGCACTCGATCAGTATTGTTAATCTCAGGAGAGAAACCGTTATATTTGAAACTTGTCCAAGGGTTCTGTGCACTTACATACAATCTTAGTTTCGTTACAGATAAAGCATTTGCTAAAGATTTAGGTAAATTATAACCCACCTGAATATTTCTGATTCTGATATAACTTCCATCTTCAACATAAAAACTATTTGGTGCAATAATTAATTGGTTAGATGTAATCATCGAATTGGTATTAGAAGTACCTGCACCCTGCCATCTGTTTTCATACATATCTAAATCCCATGTTTCATTTCCAAAACGTCGTTCACGATTGTAGTTGTAGATCTTATTACCAAATACACCTTGGAAATCAACAGCGATATCAAAAGCGTAAATATTAAAGTTAACTCCAAAACCATACGTTCCTTTAGGAATAGGACTTCCTAAGAATGTTTTATCTCTAGAATCAATAACTCCGTTACCATCTTGGTCTGCAAATTTAAACCATCCTGCCTTTGCACCTGCTTGTCCTGATGCTGCTGCTTCTGCATCTGTTTGGAAAACACCTGCAACATCATAGCCATAATATGCACCTACAGGCTGACCATTCTGCAATCGTACGATTCTATTTCCGAATAAACTAGCACCAGTTTCTAAATACGAATCGCCATAAACTGATGTAATTTTATTTTTAAGAGAAGTGAAATTTCCATAAACTCCAAAACTTACATTGTCACTTAACTTAGTATTATAATTAACTGAAACCTCAAAACCTCTATTATTAAAAGAATAAGCATTAGTTTTAAATTTATCCCAGTTACCTGCTCCAGATACTGTTCCTTGCACAACATCGTACACAACATTTTTAGAGTCTTTATCAAAATAAGCTGCATCAATTTTAAGCTTATTATTAAATAATGCCATCTCTAAACCAAGATCTTTTCCCACAGTGGTTTCCCAACCAATTTCTGTATCCACAAATTGGTCGATAGTTGCCGCAGGATAACCCGAGTTACCAAAATAGGCACCTCCACCGATAATTGATATATTTTGATTAAATCCTCTACCTACATTAGGATTTCCTAACTCACCATAACTTGCTCTTAATTTTAAAAGATTAAAAACATTTTGCTCGCTCATAAAATCTTCTTTAGATATTACCCAACCAGCACTTACAGCAGGAAAAACCCTTGCTCTATCAACATTAATTTGTGAGCTTGCATCTCTACGAATGGAAGCATTTACCAAATACTTTCCTTTATAATCATAATTTAATCTTCCAAAAAATGATTCGACTCTTTGTTGATCCTGATCTACTCCTAAATCATCTCTATCTATACCACTTACATATAATTGGCCGGTTCCATTTGCAGCATTCAAAGAACCGTTAGTACCATCATAATTAACTCCTCTTGAAGCCCAATAAACCTGAGATATTGTTGTTCTTGTTCTTGAAAAACCAGCTAACACATCAAAATTATGATTGCCAAAGCTTTTTTTCCAATTAATTGTATTGTCCCAAACATAATTTCTGTTTTTGAAGTTTCTAGTCACCAATGTTGACTGTTCCTGGCTTGTTACGGGAGTATACGTAAGGGTTGGAGTATATTCATATTGACTTGGGCTATAATTATCTGTAGAATAGCTAATTCTGAAAGTAAAATCTTTCAAAAATTTCAGTTCTCCATATATATTATTTAGTAATCTTTCCTGTCTTACTTGTGAGCGATACATGTCTAATTTAGCTCTAGGATTCGGTATCGAATACCCGTTGAAAAATTGATAATCGCCAGTACTAGGATTTATAACAGAAAATATTGGAGGGGCATTATATGCGTCCAATAAAGGATTCTGCGCTACATCAGTACGCATTTTAGAGAAACTAAAATTGTTTCCGATTGTAATGTTATCCGTTATTTTATAACTAAGATTTAACTTAGTATTAAATCTATTAAAACCACTACCTGAATTAATTCCTTGTCCTGCAGCTAAATTACCCTGATCTTGAAGATAACCTACACTACCATAATAATTAAGCTTTCCTAAGCTTCCCATTGCAGAAAAATCATTAGCATTAACAATGCTTGTACGGAAAATTTCATTAAACCAATCTGTATTTTCCGGGAAATTTACTCTATTAATAGATCCTGCACTAGAGCCATTGTCATTCATCAGTTTTTCGTTATATAACTCGATATACTGATCAGTGTTCACCATTTTAGGAATATTGGTAACCTTTTTAAATCCAATATAAGAATTGACATTATAAATAGGTTTTCCTTTTCCTGTTTTAGTTTTAATAATTACAGCACCATTGGCAGCCTGCGCTCCAAAAATAGCTAAACTCGATGGATCTTTCAAAACACTCATTGATTCAATATCCTGAGGATTTAGATAAGAAATATCAGTAGTAATCATTCCATCTACAATAAATACAGTGTTCCCAGTTAAAGAACCTACCCCTCTAATATCTACTCTTGGAGAGCCTCCGGGAGTACCAATATTGGTAATATTTACCCCTGCAAGTTTTCCCTGAATAGAGCTCAATGGGTTTGCGTTAGGCTTATCAGCAAGATCTTTTGCTGTAACCAAACCAATACTTCCTGTTACGTTTTCTTTTTTCTGTGTACCATATCCTATGAGTACAACCTCCTCTATTTTCTGTTCTTTTGCAACAGTGTCTTTAGGAGCAACCTGCCCATTGACATTCATCCCAAAATAGAGAACGGCAATAAAACAAGAGTACTTTAAATTAGTTTGTGTCATATAGTTTAATTTTATCTTTTATCTAAATAGGTAAAATCAACTTTTGACAAATTCTATTTTCTCAAAAGAAGACTTTGGTCAAAAATATAAAAAATATCAACTGATGTTAAATTAAGTTAAATAATTTATTAAATGGATGTTAAGTTATGAAATATGTTAATAAAAACTAAATTTTAATAAATTCGACAAGTAAAAATTTTAATATAAATGAATATTTCATATTGAAGCAAAGCGTTTTTTTTAGCAAAAATTACCCAAAAACGTCTTTAATGTCTCAAATTTAAGCATTCAAAACATTGGTATTAAATTGCCGTATCATTCGAAGCATAAAATCGATGCTTTATGAAGTATTTTTTTGTTAACCACACAATTGTATTTACCTTTGGTGCGTTATTTGACAATGATAAAAAAATTGAAAATGAAAAAATATATTATAGCCGCTGCATTAATTTTCGGAACGGGCGCAGTAATTACCACGAGCTTAAACTCGTGCACTTCTATTGCTACGACAGATTTAGGATTAGCAGTCATTAAGAGAGTCTTATTAGGCGGAATCAATAAAGGAGCCAATATTTACGGCAACAAAGAAGCTTTTCTTCAAAATAATTTGGTTGACAAAGCTTTGCCAAAAGAGCTTAGAGATATTAACACAACTTTAGAAAAAATTGCACCTTCCATTGTTGCTAAAGAGAGAGAATACATTGCTGAAGCGGCAGTTTACACGGTAAATATTTCAAAGCCTATTTTAGAAACGGCAGTTAACAGTCTGAATTCACAGGATGTAACCAGAATTATTCAAGGGGAGAAAGGAACTGCTACTTTAATTTTAAAAGAAAAAACGCAGACGCAATTGATACAGGCGATTGCACCAAAAGTTGAGGAAGAGCTTAATAAATACAGTATTGTAAAAACCATCAATACAGCATTGTCGGGAACCAATCTTTTAGGAAGTCTTTTAGGCGGAAATAAAACCAATGTAAACGCAGGCGGATTAAGCATTTTGGCTTCAGAGCAAATTGTAAATGGTCTTTTTAACATTATCGAAGATCACGAAAAGCAAAATTCAGCATCCCTATTGGCACCATTTGGAAAATAGGGTAATTTTCGTTAAATTTATATATTATTAAGGAAAAAAATGGAAATATTACAAGGAAGTGAAAACAAAAATCCTGAAGAATTTTATAAGTCACTAAAGGAAAAACTAGAAAACAATCATGATTTTCCGGAAGACTATCTGTTTAAGTTTATTATCCCTACGGATCAGGCTAAACTTACAGAAATTTATAAAGTTTTTGATGATATAAAATTCACACTGGGCAACCGCGAAAGCAAAAACGGAAAATATACAGCATGCAATATCAATGCTTTTGTTTTAGACGCAAATCAGGTAATCAATATTTATCAGGAAGTTGCGAAAATTGAAGGCGTAATTTTATTGTAAGCCCATACAATCCCAATAAAAAAGGTTAGTTTTCTACAAACTAACCTTTTTCTTTTTATACTATTTTAAAATCTATTTTTCAATAAAGAATTTTACATTTTCCAACGGTCTTCCCAACATGGCAACCGAACCTTTGATAATGATTGGCCTTTGTATTAAAGATGGATTTTCAGATAAAATCTGGAGCCACTCTTCTTCAGAATAATCTTTTCCTGCAAAATTTTCTAGATATAATTTTTCTTCTTTTCTTATAATGTGGAAAACACTTTGATTTAATTTTTTCAAAACCGTTTTCAGTTCTACAACGCTTAACGGATCTTCCACAATGTTAATGATTTCAAACTGAACACCATTTTCGTCCAAATACTCTAAAACAGCATTTGATTTTGAACAACTTCCATTGTGTAGTACCTTAATCATCATCATAAAATTTAAGCTAAATTATTTAAATAAACCGTTCAATTCGGCATCTATTTTCTCTAAAATAAACCCGAAATCTTCTGGTTTTTCTACAAAATCAAGATTATCAACTTCGATAATCAGTAGTTTACCTTCTGTGTACGAAGAAATCCATTTTTCATACTTCTGATTCAGCTTAGAAAGATATTCTATACTGATTGAGGCTTCATATTCCCTTCCTCTTTTATAGATTTTTTTAACCAGATTCGGTACATCAGATTTAAGGTAAATAAGCAAATCGGGTGCCGAAACAAAAGTTTTCATCAAATCAAAAAGTGATGCATAGTTTTTGAAATCTCTGTCAGACAAAAGTTTCATATCATTCAGGTTTTCTGCAAAAATATGAGCGTCTTCATAGATGGTACGATCCTGAATAATATTTTCACCACTCTCTCTAATCTCTTTTACCTGACGGAATCTGCTCCCCAAAAAATAAATCTGTAAAGCAAAACTCCACTTGCTCATGTCTGCGTAAAAATCTTCCAGATAAGGGTTATGATCTACATCTTCAAACTGAGCATCCCAACCATAATGTTTGGCAAGCATCGTCGTTAAAGTTGTTTTTCCGGCACCAATGTTTCCTGTAACTGCAATATGCATATCTATCTCTCTTTATTTTGAAGTGTTAAAATCTAAAAGCCCAAATCCTGAATCTCATCCATTACTTTAAGAATATCTGACTGTTTAGACTTTTCCTTCTCAAGTTTTTCTATGGATTTTTCAAGTTCTTTTTTCTGGTTTTCAGCTTCTTTAAGTTTTTTAATATCAGCGATATCTTCTAGGCTGTAAAGATAGAGTTTGTTCCCTTTTATTTCAAAATATGACAATGAATTTTTATCCACAATTTGAGCATCAAGGTCTTCAAAAATTTTGGTCAATCCTTTTTCAGGAATGTATTTGAATATGGTATTTTTAGCAATAATTAAAATCATTTCGTTTTCTCTGCGGAAACGTTTTGCATTTTCTACAGGAGCTTCAAATAGTTTCTCAAATTTTAAATTGTAAACTCTGAACTGATTTTTAGTTAAAATATATACCTTATTGTCAAAAACCAAAAGATCAATCAAATCTTCAAAACTCGCATCAAAAGGAAAAGAATTGATGGTTGTATCATTTCTGAAATTGTATTGAAGAAGGCGTTTTGTACTTTCATCCAACAACCAAATCTGTTGCAGATCTTCTGCGTAAGCATGTTTTATAAAGCTAAATTTTTGCTTAAAATCAAGTTTTTGAATATCATTAAGATTCTGATCCACAAATTTCATTTCCTGAGCATTTTCTGAGAAAAGAGCCACACTCAAAGGGTTTTGAACTCCCTGAACTTTAAACGGAACCGTAAACATCATTTTTCCCAACTGTTTTCCCAAGGAATCGTATTTGGTAAAGCTAAAATCTTTGTTGCGGTAGAGATAAAGATTTCCGTAATCGTCTGCAAACATATCTTTCGTTTCCTTAAGTTTTAACGTATCAAAAGGAAGTACTTTCTGCGCAGAAACCGAACAGAAAACAAATACCAGAAAGAGAGATATTAATTTCAAAAAACTTTTTTTACAAAGATAGCGCTCCAAAAGGAACGCTACCAATTTACATACTTTATTTTATTCAATCAGAACTTGCTTTCAATTTTAACTATTTGATGGCAACTTCATAAATTTTAGACCATTTTTTTCCTGTCACCAACATATTATCCCCTTTGAAAGCGATTCCGTTTAATACATTTTCGCTGTCAGCTTTAGTAAATGGATCGGCAATTTTTGTAAAGTCAAATTTCCCTACGACTTCTCCGTTTGCTGGATTAATTTTCAAAATAATAGGTTTATGCCAAACGTTTGCATAAATAAAACCTTTATAATATTCCAGCTCATTTAATTGGTCATATACGGACGTATTTCCTGCCACAGAAATATATCTCACCATTTTTGAAGGGTTACTTACATCCAAAAAGTACAGATTTTTTGTACCATCAGAAGCAACAAGATTTTTCCCGTCATACGTTAAGCCCCAACCTTTTACCATCATATCCGGATACGCAAATTCAGAAATCAGACTTAATGTGCTTTTGTCATAAACAAATCCTTTTTTGTTTTCCCAAGTCAACTGATACACCTTATCTCCTGCGATTGTACTTCCTTCAGAAAAAACATCATCCGGCTGTTTCGTTTCTTTAATAGGAGTATTTTCTCCAAGTTTATAGGTAATTAATCTTGATGAACCGTATTGTCCTTCGCTTTCATACACTGTATTTCCATCAAGCTGGAAACCTTGTGTAAAGTTATTCGCGTCATGCGGATATTCAGCAACGATTTCATAATTTAAGTTTTGCTCAGGGCTTTTGCTATAAACATTAATCGTAGCATCCTGATAAAGATTTTTCCCGCCCTTTGTTTTGATGTTAAAAGTTACGGCATTATCACCTAATGTAAAATATTTTGGGTCTACAGTAAGGCTTGTAGATTCTTTTTCGCCAAAACTGATGGTAATACTTTCTGCGTTATCTAAAACCTCTTTAGGAATATCCAGCTTGTCACCAAAATGGTAACCTCCAGTTTCCATTGATGCATTATAATCTGCCAGAGAAGTCAATATTTTGTCGTCGTTATTACAAGACATTACCATAAGCAACGCTGCAAAACCTACAATTATTTTATTTTTCATTTATTATTTCTAAAATTTTATCAAAAATAGCAAATTTTATTCCTCTCTGCTAATTTCTGACGCAGGTTGAGCAAATTGCAGAATATATCCGTTATTATCATAAATGGCAAATTCTCTCATTCCCCACTCAAAAGTTTCAATTTCATAACAGATATTGGCTTTTTCTTTCAAATCCTCCCATACCTTCTCTATGTTTTCAACATTAAAATAAAAAGAACCGGAAAAACCTATTCCGTTTAATTTCTCATGTTGATTAGGCTTTGAAATCATGATATGAATCTCATCTTTTTGTAAAGAAGCCCATTGCCACTCGTCGTTTCTTTCGTTTAATGAAAATCCCAGAATATGAAGATAAAAACCAATGGTTTCGTCTAAATTTTCAGTCCATAAAATGGGCTGTAGAGATTTTAATTTCATCTTAAATTTAATTTTAAAATTAATTTAATGGGCAAATCCTGTGATTTTAGCTTCATCAAAATCGAGTTGCATTTCGATAGTTCTCATCACATGGTCATCGAAGATTTTTTCACGTTTCATACGGTGAAGTTCGTTTCTTTGTGCCTGAATGACTTGTCGTAAAACATCTTTATTTTCATTCATTGCCGAAGCATAATCTACCGCCGAACCCATACATTGCGTTTTATCGGCAATTAATTTCATTTCATTTTCCAGCTTATAAATCTGATGTCTAACCAGACTGTTGCTTTCAGACAATTCTGAGAAATCTGAAGTTAACTTTTGAAGTGCAGTTTCCTTTAATTTTTTCATTAAAATAGCTTCCTGCTTCTCTTCCGGAAGCTCACTTCCTGCATCTTCAATTTTAAGAAATTTTAAAATTGGTGAAAGCAATAATCCTTGTCCGACCAAAGTAATAAGAATGATTACAAAAGTCACAAACAAAATAATATTTCTGTGCGGAAAAGCTTCTCCCGGACTGATATAAACAGGAATTGAAAGTGCTGCTGCCAAAGAAACAACCCCTCTCATCGCGGCAAAACTGATGATAAAAGGCTCTTTCCAATCGGGTTTTGGGTTTTCCTGCCGAACTTTTTTAGACAATAATCTTGGAACGTAAACAATTGCATAACTGTAAGCCAAACGAGTGAAAATGATAGCACCACCAATGACAATACTGTATAAGATACCTTCTGAAATGGTGTAATCTTTCATAGCAGCAACTACAATAGGCAATTCAAGTCCAATCAAAATAAAAATAATGGTATTCATCAGGAAAATGATAACGCTCCATACATTTCCCGTCTGAATTCTCGAAGTATGACTTAAATAACAATGCGAATTATAAGACATCAATAATCCTCCTGCAACAACCGCCAAAACTCCGGAAAAATGAAAGTGTTCTGCCGCCACATACATCACGTAAGGAACAATTAGGGTAATTACCGTATCAATATTAGAATTGGAAGGAATTAATCTTAAAAATTTCCCAAAAACCAAACCTGTTCCGATTCCTACAGCAATGCCTCCGATAGCCATGGTAAAGAAATCTGTCACAGCGTCACGGAAAATAAATTGTCCTGAAATTACAGCAGCCAAGGCAAATTTAAATACAATTAAACTCGACGCATCATTAATCAAACTTTCACCTTCTAAAATGGTAGTAATTTTTTTAGGAATTTTCATATTTTTTAAAACCGACGTTGCTGCAACTGCATCTGGAGGCGAATTTACACCACCCAAAAGAAATCCCATTGCCACCGTTAATCCCGGAATAATTGAGGAAGAAAGATAAGCTACAACAATCGATGTTAAGAAAACCAATCCGAAGGCCATAGAAAATATCTGTTTTCTCCATTTATGAAAATCCTGCCACGAAGTAAACCAGGCCGCCTCAAATAAAATAGGCGGAAGGAATATAAGAAATACCAAATCTGGCTCTATTTCTATTTGCGGCATTCCCGGAATAAAGCTTACGAGTAAACCTGCAATCACAAGAAAAATCGGGTAAGCCACTTTGAGCTTCTGCCCTACCATCACCAAAATCATCACTGATAAAAGTACAGCGATGGAAATAATTACATAATCGTGAATCATGGTCTGTGATTATTTAGTTGTTAAAAAAAAGTATTTTAGTTTTTGTGAGTTTTGAAAACTCTTTATAGATTCTATTTTTAAAGACCGAATCTAAGTCTTTTTTACTTTAATTTTTTGAGACATAAATTTTAACCGCAAAAGAAACAAAAGAAATGATTAAAAAAAAGAGGATTTCAAAGGCTGCAAAAGGTAATATTTTACTTCATTTACAATTTTGAAAACTATTGAACAACGTAAAGCTCATAAAATCTTTTGTTTCTTTTGCAGTTTAAAAATATCTTATACCGAATTAATTCTTAGTAAAAGGAATATTATTATAAAAACCGATTTGTATTTGTCCGCGGTTTTTATTTTCCTGAAGCTGATTCATATAACCCGCTTCAATTCTCATATTTTTATTAATAATATATCCTAAAGCTCCGTACACCCTGTTTCTATCAAAAACAGGACTATCTAAGTTAAGAAAAATCTCATTATATGCTGAAATATATAAAGTTTTAGGCAACATTTCTTTATTGTTAACAGGAATATTCAATCCTAATAAATAACGGAACCTCATCCTGAAATCGTCTTGTAAAAAACGCTCTTCTAAACGGTAACGGTGTTGCAGATTAAACCTTCCAAACTTCTGTTTTGTAATAAACTGTTGGAATATACGGTGTTCTATATTTTCTACCTTTTCACCTTTTACATAAGGCTGGCTCAAAATAAAACCATATCCCAACAAAACATTATTATTGTTTTCTGTAAGGTCATAGCCAATTCCTGTACGGATTAACAGTTGCTCCAAATCACCGACTCCATCAAAATTACGGTATTGAATCTCATTATGAAAATTCAGCTTTTTATTGATTTTATTATTCCCAAAATACATGTACCAAGCTCCCAAATCATTTTCCTGCGCGAATGATAAAACACTTCCAAAACACAAAACTGCAACAGCCACCTTCCTTAAAAACCTCATAATCTCAATATTTATTTATATTACCTATCGTAATTAACAAAATTAATATTAAAAATCTATAACACCAAAGAAATTACAGATTGAAATTTTTCAAATATTAAACTTGTTTAAACTTTTCATTTAACCACAAAAGGCACAAAAGATTTAGATATTTTTATTAAAGCTTATTTTTTAAAATTAAAAAAGAACACATAAGTTTTCAAAAATCTTTGATTTTTATTCTTTTGAGAGCTTTGAATATCTAAGTAATATACATTTCAAATTTCTTTTGCCTCTTTTGTGGTTAAACAAAAATTAGTTTAAATAGCTTTATTAAGAAGGAACTTGTTCTGTCAAAATATCTTTCTGGTTTTTATCAAAGTAAGTGCAAATCATTTTATTCAAATCCATTTTCCAGCCATTTATTCCATTTTCGGCACAGTCTTTACAAAAGGTGAGATAATCTGTTCCACCCTGCTGATGAAGTTTTAATCTGATTTTAAAATTCTCAAGATTTACATTTTCTGTAATGTTTAAAACCTCATATTTTGCTTCTGTTTCTGCAAAATTATTTTCAGCATCAAAATATTTTGTACTTCCACCAGCGACAAACGTTGTATAATGAGATACTCCCATATTTTTTATTTCCTGAATATATTTCGGGAAATCGGCACCACTTTTTACCTTTTGGTGCTCTGTTTTGATTTCATCAATTGTAAATTTCATCTTATTTATTTTTTAAAGCTATATTTTTAAACACAAAGTGCACAAAGGTTTTATTTAAATCATTGAAAATATTTTTCGTTCGCAAAGGCATTTGACTAGGTCGAATCTACGATTTCACTCAGCAAAGAAAAACAAGTTTCTTAATCATTAACTTAGAGCCTGTTTAAGTTTTATTAATTTAAATTCTATATGATTGGCTTTTGATTTTTTTTCAATCATTTTTTTATATAATTCTCGCAGATTAAACAGATTTAGCAGATTAAAAACAGAGAAATCAATCTGCTTAATCAGCAAAATCAGCGTGATAAATTATTTCCATTCAAATTTAAACAAGCTCTTAGTCAAATTTTAATTCTAAAAAGAAAATTAATTATAAAACAATAACCGACAGATGATTGCCGGTTATTGTTTTACTATATTTCAAATATAAAATATAAATTTTAAGGATGTTGCTGCATTTTTGCAGGGTCATCATAATTTACCATCCAGTTGATATCAAATTTATCGGTGAACATTCCAAAATATGCACCCCAGAAAGTATCTGCAAGAGGCATTGTAGTTTTTCCACCTTCAGAAAGTCCGCTGAAAAGTTTGTCAGCTTCTTCTTTAGAATCTGCATTGATGGAGACTGAAAAATTATTTCCAAATTTTAAACTTGAAGACCATTCTCCACCTGTATCACTTCCCATCAACATGGTTTCTTTTGAAATTGGAAGAGAAACATGCATGATTTTGTCTTTATCTTCTGCAGACATTTCCATTCTTTCTTGTGGTGGCATTTCACCAAAAGTTCCGATGTAAGGATAATCGCCACCGAAAACCGATTTATAAAAATCGAAAGCTTCTTTGCAATTTCCGTTGAATGTAAGATAAACATTTACTGTTGCCATAATATTTTTTTATTTGAGGTTTGATTTGAGGTTCGGGATGCGAGGTGCGAGGTACGAGGTGCGAGATTCGGGCTTCGAGGTGCGTGATTCGAGGAGCGAAACTCGAAACTCGAACCACGAAACACGGAACACGCATCACGAATTAACGATGTTGATCGATAAGAATCATATTTCCGTCAGGGTCTTTCAGGAAGATATGCTCAGGACCGGTTGTTGTTTCGTCGGCTTCTTTATCTAATACGATATTATTTTCTTTTAGATGTTTCTGAATTACTCGTACATCATCAAAAGATTCGATGTTTTGGGCATTTTCGTCCCATCCCGGATTGAAGGTTAACATATTTCCGTCAAACATTGCCTGAAAAAGACCGATTAATGTACTGCCGTTTTTCATGATGAGATAATTTTTATCCATGCCTCCTCCCATTTCAGAAAAACCTAATTTTTCGTAAAATTCTTTAGATTTAGCAAGATCTTTCACGCTCAAGCTTAGCGAAAATACGCCTAATTTCATATCTTTTATTTTTTATTTAAAGCTAATTTATATCCTGCTAAAACCAATATCCAAACTAAAATTCCAAGAATCCAAAACCAAATAGGTGTTGGTAAAACAGTCATATTATAAATGGTAAAAAAAGCAAATATACCTCCACAAATCAATGCTGCAGTAGGTTTTTCATCTTTTGAAATTTTCGTAGCTACAAACCCTGAAACTAAGGCTCCAACAGCATACCCTACAATTACCATAAATTTCCCTAAGAAAGGCAGATTTTCTATATAGTTTTTAAAACCTTCCATATCATTAGGCTTCATGTCTTCAGGATAAGGATGTATAACATGATTAAGGGTCTCAATCGCCCAAATACAAATGGAACCAACAATAATTCCGGCAATGACCGCCAATGTTTTTTTTAACATACTTATTGATTTTTAAGGTGGGTCTTAAAGTTTAATGTTTTATCATAGCTTTTCCAGTCACCCATTAATTCGATGTTTTGGCTTTCAATTTTTTCGGTGGCTTTATTCCATTTAAAAGTATAAATAAATTTACCCGTAAAAATCCCGGAATGCTTTCCTTTCACTTCTTCTGCCAACTCATAATCACCATACACAACACCTTTGTTTTTCGTGTCTTTATACTTGGTAATTTTGAACTTCCCCTCAAATTTTGAATGATTATTTTCTACTACAGAATATCCTGAAACAAAATATTCCTGATCCTTTTTCTTATCCTGCTCAGAAATTTCTATTTTAAGTTTAATGACTTCTTTATGATTACCGATAGTACCCACATATGGCTTTGAATTATTCAGCCAGACATTAGAAATATTTGGCATTTGTGCAAAAGCAAAATTGGAGATAAGAATAAGTAGTAATAAAAGTTTTTTCATCGTTTGTAAATTTTAAACTCCAAACTGGCTCAGATGGTGATTAAGATGCTTAGCAAACATGTTATTCCATTCCTGAGATTTTAATTTTCCAAAAGAAAATGATTCTTTACCATCAAAAGCAGTCGCTCCCAACTGTTGTGTTTTTTGAATAAAACCAATCAGTCTCTTTTTTTCTTCTTCAAAATTTCTTCTTTCTTTAATGATAAACTGAGGAGCAGTAGGAGAATCGTGGGGATAGGCTTTTTCGCTCACCACTTTTGGTTTTACAAAAGTTTTTAAAATAAATTTAGCAATAGACCCCGGTTTTTTGTGCTTTTCGGGTTCGTAAACCATTTCGTAAGACACACAACAATGCGCCAACATTTGATCCACCGTCATTCTCCCCCACAAACCGTGTGTTTCTTCTACCAAATTATTGATTCTATTGATATAATTCTGAGCGTCTTTTGCTTCAAATACGTTTTCCATTTTTGTCTAAATCTTTAGAAACAAATATATCAGTTTTTTCGTTTCATTGAAATATTTTTTTTGAATTTGAATCGTGAATTATTGATAATAACTGCAAAAAAAAGCTCCACACAAATTTGCATGGAGCTTGACTAATTATTCTTATTTAATTTATTTCTGAATGGCTTTTTTCATTCCTGCGTCTGGGCGCAAAACTCTGTATCGCACTTCCAAATCTTTAGGCACATAAAAAACCAAAGGTAACTTACTGTTATATCTTACAATTTCTGGCTGTAAAGAAACAAATTTCTTAGTCTTTTTCTGATCCGGGCAAGCCATTAACGTTCCGCCTGTCTCACCGTTTGATTCTACTTCATAATAGTTGTAACCCCAACCTTGCAAATCCTGAGTTGCCACTTTTCCCATTAGAAAGTGATTGTTACAATCTAGTAATTTTTCAACCCCTACAAAAAATTCTACCTTCAAATCATTTTCATTTTTCGCAACAGGCAATTGAATATAAACTTGCTTATACCCTTCTTTAGCTTTTGGAAACATCTCTATTTGCAGTTTCTCAAATTTCTCTGTTTTCTTCTTTTGAGCAGAAACATTACCCACTACAAACATCATCAATACTGCAGATACTACTTTTAAAAATTTCATAATTATTTGATTTAAAAATTACAATTTTCTTACAGTCAAAAACTATTCCACAATTTTTAAATCACGAAATAATGCATTAAAATTTACTATTTATAGAATTTAGATTTCATAAGGTTGTATACATTATTTAATAAACAGTTAGTTATCATACTTAAACTGCTCATTATTTGCTCAATAAATTATTTTTTTTCAAGTTCATTTATTTTGGACAGTAACAAACTTGAAAATCTATTCGTCCCAAATCCGAAAATAGGTCTTGAAAACTGTTATTTAATCTCATCAACATCGTATTTTTCAATTAAAAAATCTATCAAAGCATCATCATCTTCTTCTTGGCTATTCCAGCTAGATCTTCTTATAGAAGCACTTAAGAACTTTTTACGATCAAAATTATACAAGTTTTTCACATATTTATTGATCACACCACTTGGAACATTATCATTCATAACTTCCAGCATTTTTTTATAATTTTTTTCGTGTTCTAAAATTGCAAAATACATTTCAGAATATCTTGAATCACTACTAAAAGATCCTTTTAGGTTAGATAAAACTCGATTTCTGAATTTCTTAAAAACTTCCCGATCTTCTTCATTTTGTTCAATAAAAATATAGTCTTCCAAATTATAACCACTATTAAATTTGCCCCTTTTCACATAAGCTAAACCTTGGATGTTATTTGTTTTTCCATACAACCCCTCCAATATTTCGTAATAAGGAAAATTATATTTTTCGTTGGTATTTTTATCAATAATCTTCTTACAAAATTCTTCAGCTTTCATCTCATCAATTTTTATAATTTCATTAATGAGTTTGATATTATATGAATTTTCGTAAAGTGCAATTGGAAAATATGCTTGAAGGGAAGGGAAAAAACCATTTTCAGCAATGATGGGTAACAAATCTTCTTTGATAGAGTTTCTCAAATCTACCTTATTTTCAATCCAAATAATAATTTGATTTCTAACAAGTTCTGCAATAAATGTTTTTTGTTCTCTTGTTCCGGAATGATACATTTCAAAAAGAAAATCATAGAAATAAATAGTTAAAAGTTCATCTTCTTTTAAAAATATATTCCAGTATTTTTCGGCAGATTTTCCCCAAATCCCAATATCTTTTATAGAATTAAAATTTGAAACAAATCTTATTTTAAAATTTTCTAAAAATTTATCAATTCTTGTGCTAGAGGTATAAACCGACATTTGAAAGTCAAGAATTATCTTATTAATCAAAAGAAATTTTTCGACAGTACGATCTTTATTAATATTTTGAAATAAAAACTGCTCTACAGGCTCCAAAGATTTTGTAATTAAATCAACAATCTTTTTAACGTCCTGAGCGGTAAGATTTTTCTTTTTACCGACCACCGATTGAGTTGTTTTTATAATAATTTGTTTTATCTCATCATCCGAAAATTCTTTTTTGGCCTCGGCAAACTCTAATAAAAACTGCATCTCGGCATCTTTATTCTTTTTAAAAAATTCAAGGAGCCAAGATTTCATCTCTTCGGAATTCAAATCTTCCATTATCATTTCAGCCTCAGAAATTTTCTTTTTACTCGTTCGTTTAGAAGTTGTTTTTCCTGAATTATTCTCAGCAATAAAAATACTCAATGCTAATTGATGAAAACAAAAATCTTTACTGTTGCAGTCGCAAGAAGATTTAATTATTTCAGATTTTGGATTCAAAATAATCTGCACATCAAAAGACTCCATTGTATCATCTACAAAACTTACAAAGTGATTTTTGCTTTGTTCCTCAAACTCACGCACAGTCATCTTTTTTGATTTGTTGATTTTCGGTTTCGAAAACTGGCTTTCTAAATCTAATATGCTAAACATTACCATTTTTTTCAAATATAAAAAAATGGCTTTAGAATTTCATCTAAAACCATTTTTTATTAAAATAGGAAGTCCTATTACTCTTTAATCTCGACAGTAGAACCTTTCGTATGCGCATTCATCTGCGGCGCATAATAATTTTGAATCGTGGTAATCCCATTCGAGAATTTTCCAGATGCGTTGGCTACATAATCATATTCGAAAACATATTTTCCTTTCGGCATATATTGAATGTAGAAATTAGTGGAAGCATCTTTGGTAGACTCGTAATATCCCAAATTATTTTTCCACTGATAACCAGAAAGTACATTCAATGGCTCAAATCCTGCAGCTCGCATATCTTTGATGTGAATAAATTCCATTGCGCGGTCTGTATTTAGAATCATTCTTACGGTAACTTTATCTCCTACTTTTAGGGGAGTTTCGGGAGAAATCTTTAGTAATTCTTCACCGTTTACTGTTTTTACTTTTTTATACAATTCTTTAGTCACCGAAATGTAGTTTTCTGATGATTTTATTTTATCTAAATCTTCATAATATTGCCAGAATAAACCTCCTTGTACAACTCCAGCTCCTGGTTTTGTAACGGTAACAGTTGCCAAATTTTCATCTAAAACCTCTGTTTTCACAGCAGATTTCACATAACCAGTCGCCTGAGTTTGTGGTTTCAATTCTTTTCCACCCCAAATGATTGTTGCTCTATCGCTGTCGGTTGAAGTCCATGATTTTCCTGAATTTAAAATTGTAAAAATCACTTCCGAAGTTCCTCGTGAACTTCCCCAAGAATTAACTTCTTTCTGGGTAATCAACCAGATTTTCATGTCTTCAATGAATTTTTGGTCGTTTGATTTCAGTTTATTGAATACTTCCAAAGCTCCTGCATGATTTACCACTTTTGAACTGAACCATCCCCAATCATCAAGATTCTGCTTCCAGTAAATTCCCTGGGTTTTAGAATCTACTGAAGTTTCTTTCAAGTAATTTAATAATTTATCCGAAACATCTTTTAGCCCGTAATCACTCATCAATAAAGCGGTACGGTGCAATCCAAAGAATGTAAAATCAGTAATTTTGGTTGTTTTAGCTTTTTGTTTTACTAAAGATTTTAATGTTGCCCCTTTTCCTTTTAAAGGATATTGTTTCTCCCAATAATTTCGGGTATCAAGATAATCTAAACTCCAGTTATTGATTATATTTTCTTTGCCTGCACTGAGCTTAGTCGAAGTGTCGTAATATTTAGCAATTTCATTATCTACATAGTTAACTAGTTTTTGCACCAATTCTTTCTGCTCAGAAGACTGATAATCTTTCACATTCTCTTTTAACCAAGCGTTTATTTTTCCTAAATTTTTAAGAGTATAAAGTGAAGTTCCGTATGAACTCGGATACCCTTGATACCAAGAGAAACCACCATCCGGATTTTGTAGTTTTTTGAAATCATCCCAATCCTGATTGATTGAATTTTTCATGGTATTAGCATCAAATAATCGTGCTAATTTCTCCATTTGTTCCTGTTCATTTTTGCTTTCTAAAACCCAAGGAGTTTCATCCAATAACAATTGTTTTAACTCTTGATTTTTTTCAAGATTAGAGTTCAATAAACCTTTACTTTGATATTCTTCAAAAACTGTTTTCAATTTCGGATTGGCTTTAAAAATTTCTGAAGCCAAGACATCGGCAAACCATTTATTAAAGATGACATCTGCAGAATTATTTTGGTCATTTTTCAGACTTGGAAGCGCAAACATAATTTCCCAAATCGGATTGGTCGTTAATTCTAAAGTATTTGAAACATTAGAAATCGTTGTTGAATTTGTATTTTTAAGATTATCTAAAACAAAAGTCTTTGTTTCGCCTTCTTTCACAAAAATAGGAACCGCATCAGTTACCAACATTCTGTTTGGAAGAACAGCAATCGCTTTTTGTTCGCCATCAGAATATTTTCCGGCTTTTGCAACTATTTTTAAAATGATTGATGAAACGTTATTTGGTACTTTTATTTTCCAGGTTAATGCTGAATTTCCGTTTTCGTCTACTGAAAAAGCCTGTTCTTTATTATATCCTGAAACTGCCGTTAAAATACTCAACCCAAATTTTTCTGAAATATCTTCATTAGTAAAGGCATCTAAAATCTGTAATTGAGCAGAACCGTTTAATTTTTTGTTCGTTAAATTGGATAGTTTTGACTGAAGATTCAACTCATCACCTTCTCTCAAAAATCTCGGATAATTTGGCGTAACTGAAAATTCTTTCTGCGTCACCACTTCTTTTTCTAAAGTTGTTGCTCTTGCGTCTTTTGTGTGCGCTAAGAACATCAGTTTCCATTTTGTTAATGCTTCAGGAGACGTAAATTCAAAATTAACATTTCCTTCAGCATCAGTTTTTAAATCGGGATAGAAAAATGCGGTTTCGTTGAGATTTTGGCGAACTGGGATTTTGTCTAAAATTTCAGTTTTTATTCTTTTTTCACTTTTAGTAGAACCAGAAGTAGATGATACATCTAGACCAGCCACTTGACCATCTAAGGATTGTAACAATGAAATGTTTTTTCTACCAACTGACACTTCTCTTGTTATCATTTCGCTTGCATCAATTGAATTTGGTTTCGGACAACCATTGTATTGTTTCATTCCCGGAACTGTTGGACATGCATCTTCTTTATCGAAAACCCCATCGCCATCGCTATCAGCTTCAACTAATCCGAATCTTCCATCAAACCAACTAAACTGTGGAATTTCTAAATATTTCTCATTAAAATATCTCATTCTAATCTGATTTTTTTTTTCTTCAAGATTGATAGGAACTGAATAATAAGAAGTATAATAATAAGGTGTATACAGTTTTTCCCAATTAAAACTATTTACAGAAAACTGGTCCAAAGACATATCGTACATATTGGCCAAAACTTCAGCATTGATTTTTTCTTTATCATTGCCTATAACTTTTACCGTCCATTTTTCTTTAGCATTGGGTTCTATTTTATCTCTGAATGTCACCGTTTCTATTTTCAGTGGTTGTTCAGTATCTTTAATTTTTAAATCGACGGTTTCGGTCTGAATATCATTAAATGCAGCCAGCTGAAACTGAATATTTAAACCAAATATATCTTTATCTTTCGGAATTTTAGTTTCATATTCTAAAACTCCGTTTTTAAACTGATGAACTTCGGTAACTGTTTTTCCTAAACCATTTTGCAGGAAAATATTCACCAAGGCATCTGGAATTGATGAATAGATATAAATTTTTGCCTTTTCACCTCTAGAAACCTCATCTTTTGGCTCTAAAACCGTTAAGAAAGTTTTCTGAGTTGGCTTCAATGATTTTTTATCCCAAACTGAAAAATTTTGAGTAGATTTTATGGTGTCTTTCCCTTCAATATTGTATAATTCTAATTGGTAATCGCCGGCTTCCAGTTTTCCAAGGTCTAATTGAGATGTCAGTTTTTGATTGTCGGTTGATGGCTCTTGAATTTTTTTGATAAGAACTTTTTCAACTTTCCAGTTTTTTAATTCATCATTTTTATCATACAAATCATGTGGAAACTTGCTGATAAACTCTTCTTTTGAAAATTTCGGTAAATTCTGAACTTCTGTTTTAAAATTATCTCTGAAAATCCTGTTCGGAGTTTCCAGTTTTGAAAGTTTTACCTGATATGATTTTTTAAGGTTTTGTTCGTTGTAATTTTTGGTTTCAACTTTTATTTTTACGCTTTCGTCTGCAAACGTATTTTTAATCTCATCTGCTTTAATATAGTGCGAAACCGAAGCAACTTTTAGATTCGTATTAGCAGTTTGAGTTTCCCCATTAATGTCGGTTGCCGAAGCGTTGATTTGATAATTATCAATCTGAATTCCTTCTAATTTTTCATCTTTTTTAAGGTCCAATTTTATCGTAAATTCTCCTTTATCATTGGTTTTTGCTTCTCCAAGAATTGAATTTTCATTTCCATAATCACGAGGATATCCCGGAAAATATCTCCAGCGGATATTTTGCTTTCTTATTTCGTAATTAATATTGGTATTAGTCAAAGCGACTCCAGAAAACATCATTGCTTTACCTTTCAGCTCAATAGTCTGTCCATATTTATATTCATCTTTTACAGGCTCAAAAGTCACTTCAAATTTCGGACGTTTGTATTCTTCAACTTTAATATATTTATAACCGTTAGAATTTCCATCAGTGATAATACTGAAGTTTCCGTTCAGTTTTCCTTTCGGCAAAATAAAGCTTCCATGATAAGAACCAAACTCATTGGTTGTAAAATTTTGCTCCGAAATTTCCTGATTATTGGCATCTTTTAAAGTTATTTTCTGTTTTACATTTGATGCAACAGATTCTACTTCCTTTTCTATTTTGGTATTGATAACTTTAAAATAAACAGTCTGTCCCGGTCTGTAGATAGCTCGGTCTGTAAAAATTTGAGCCTTTGTTCGGGTTTCTTTATTAGGATTGTATGGCTCACGATTATTATTTCCATACAGTTCCATCAATTGAAAATCATTTGTTTTCGGCTGTTGAATCAAAATAGCTCTGTAATAATCTTTGCTATTGGTTGCAGGAAATTTAAAAATTCCTCTATCATCAGTTTTACCCGCAACTTTATTTAATGTTTTATTTTCTATAAATTCATGAAACGTAAGGTTTTCATTATTGATAGATTTTCCGGTTTCTGAACTGATTAATTTTAATTCATTAGCAAGCTGATTACTTTGGTCTTTATTCTGATAAATAACTCTATGATTAGAAACTATAAAATAAAAATTATGATTAACATCCTGTTCGGCTTTTGAACCAGAAACTTCATATTCAGCAACATAAATACCAGAAGGAAGTGCTTTTATTTCAAGTGAGGTGTTATGAAGCTGGTAATCTTGTGGGTCATTCAGCTGAAAAACATCCTTTCTTAAAAATGTTTTTTTCACCTTTGAATATGCTTCATTGTAAGGATTTCTCGCATATTGCATAAAGGGTAAAAAATTGTCTTTTACAGCATATATATTCAAAGAAAATTCTTTCACATTCTTAAATTCTGCAACCATGTGAATCGGCAAATTAGGCTGAGTTTTTTCTTCATATTTGATGCTTAAATAAGGATTAAGAATCTGGTTTTCCTTATTCTTGATATTATTAATGAAAGAAGATTTTGGATATTGATTTTTAACAGAACTTGCCAGTTGAAGTGCTTCTTTTTCTTTATTTGATGAAACTAATTCATCTATAATTTCTTCAGCAATAAGCATTTTATAATCGCCGTCAACATTCGTTTTCATTAGATTTTGAAGTTGCGCCAATTTATCTTTACAAGGATTAAAATTACAATTCTCAGACAGTTTCTGATGCATGAAATACAACTTAGAATTGCCTGTATTTTGAGCAATTAAGTCATCAAAAATTTTGTTGATTAAAACTATATTTTCGGTAATTTCATTTTTCGTAAACAATTCATTATTAGATAAAAAATTCACCTTTTTCAGAGAATACCATTCCGATAAAGTAGAGAAATAGGCAATATCCTGAGTATTGGAAAAAATATCTCTATACTTCACCAAAGAAATTGTACTCATTGCCTGATTTTGCTGGTCAAGCGTTTTAAAATTTTGGTTCAGATAGTTTTTAAAATCAAGCTTGCTCCATGTTTCAATCTGTGATACATCCTGAGAATTTATATTGGTTCTGCCATTAATTTCCCACGAATGCTGATTATAATAATCGAACATAAAACCAGATAATAAAACTTTGTAAACCAAAAGATGGTCACCTTTCAGGTTCTTTTCTGTATTTTGTAGTTTGGCAAAAAACTTTGATGCCGAATTATTTTTATCATCATCAATCGTCTGATTCAAAATACTAAATTCTGCTTTCAGAGAGCGAATTAACTGTAACTCGTTATTTTCTTTCATAGCTTGTTTCTGAATGTCTAAAACCAGTGGAAGATTAGATTTGAATATTCCCTTTTCTGAATTTTCTTGTATTTTTTTCCATTGTGCATCATAATATTTCTGGCTAAAAACATTAGAAAAACACGATAAAAATAGGATAAGGAACAAAATCTTGGAAAATCTTTGCATAAGTGTTATTTTTGATAAATGAATTGTTTAAAAGTACTGAAAAAATCTGTCATCGACAGCCAACTTTACGTATCCTTAATGGGAACACTTTTCGCAGTATTTTTCATGCATGAGCAAAACACATTCCGTTTCCCTTCTGTACTTTTGATATTCATCACCTATTTCAGCGGCTATTTGTATACGAAATACCAATACACCAAATATTTTTATAAAATATTATTATTAAATTTCGTCACTGGAATTATTTCCGCAGCTTTAATTATTTTTAATCATAATGAAATACGTTTGGTAAAATGGTTTGTGATTGTGGTTTTAGGATTATTGTACAATAGTTTTTTTCTAGAAACTTACATCCGGAAAATCCCTTTACTAAAGGTATTTTATGTTGGCTTGGTTTGGGGATTGGTCAATTCTTGGCTTACTTTACCTGTATTTAATTTACCCATATTTTTCATCAGTTTCTTTTTTGTGACGGCATTGGTTTTACCCTTCGACATTCGTGATATGAAAAGTGATACCGTTCAGACCTTTCCAAAATTAATAGGTGTACAAAACACAAAATATCTCGCTTATCTTTTAGTTTTTATGGCTTGTATTTTAGCTGTTTTTCATCTGAAAATTCAGTTTGCAGTCAGCTTTTTTTTAACCTCAATAATAACCTTTATTCTCATCTATTTTTCAGAAAATAAAAGAAACGATTCTTACTTTTCTTTTTGGGTAGAGACTTGTTCAGGTTTGCCTTTTTTGTTTTTAATTCTATTGGAAAAGTTTTACCTTTACTAAAAATTTGTAGTAATGGAGTCTTTTGAAAGTATTCAGAATAAATTACTCAGAGTAATTAGCGAAAGCTCTGATAGAGAAAAGATTTTCCGTTTGTGGAGATTTTGGAATGATGAAGATTCAAATTTATCTGTTTCTGAACCTAATGCTTTTTACCAATCAGAAAAGCCGATGAAAGATGAAGAGGTTGAAGAATATTTCAAAGAAGAAGAAATTATTTTGCCTGATTATGTGATGAAAATGATTGAACATGGAATGGATGATGTAAAAAACGGACGTGTTATTGACAATGAAGAAGTGGAAAAATATTTTGAAGAATGGCTAAAAGATTAAAATGGACAGAGTTCTCAAAAAGCCAACGAAAAGATATTTTAAAGTACTGGAACAATAGAAATAAATCAAAAGAATATTCAAAAAAATTGAATAAGCTTTTTGATAAAATAGCATTAATGATTTTGGAATATCCTGAAATCGGAGTAAAAATAAGTGGCTCAGAATGTCGTGGAAGATTGATTAAAGATTACTATATCATCTATATAAATTCAGAAAAAAGTATTGAAATTCTAAGTATTTTTGATACCCGACAAAATCCTGAAAAACTCGAAAATATTTTAGGATTATGATTATCAACAAACTTACCCTTTACAATTTTAAAAATCATTCTGAAAAAAAGTTTGAATTTTCCCCGCAAATCAACTGTTTTGTAGGAAATAACGGTGTTGGAAAAACCAATATTCTCGATGCCTTGCATTATCTTTCTGTAGGAAAAAGCTTTTTAGGAAATACAGATACCAATAACATCAAAAAAGATGAAGATTTCTTCACCCTTGATGCTGAAATTCAGAACGAAGACAGTGAAGATACTCTAAAAATATCTCAACCCAAAGAAGGAAAAAAAATCATTAAGAAAAACGATAAAAACTACGATAGAATGGCCGACCACATTGGTTATTTACCAAGTGTGATGATTTCTCCGTACGACTCAAACCTTATCTCAGATTCTGGGGAAAGTCGCAGAAAGTTTTTAGATGCTATGATTTCGCAGACCGATTCTGGGTATCTTTATGATTTGATTCAGTACCAGAAAACCATTCAACAAAGGAATGCTCTATTAAAATACTTCGCAAAAAACAGAGTTTGGGACAAAGACTCATTGGAAATTTACGATGACCCGATTACAAAATCCGGAACTAAAATATTTGAAAAAAGAAGAGAGTTTGTCGCAAAACTGAATCCTATTGTTCAGAATTTTCATCAAATTATTTCGGGTGGCAAAGAAAGTGTTTCTGTTATCTATGAATCTCATTTATTGAATGATTCTTTTGAAAACCTATTAAAAGAAAGTTTAGAACGCGACAGAATGCTTACCTACACCTCAAAAGGAATTCACAAAGATGATTTGCTTTTTGAAATGGATTCTGTTCTTATAAAAAAAATAGGTTCTCAAGGACAACAGAAATCGTTTTTAATTTCATTAAAACTGGCTCAGATGAGCTTAATAAAAGAGCTAACAAACAAAACACCCATTCTTTTATTGGATGATATTTTTGATAAGCTAGATGATACACGAGTTGCCCAGTTAATCAAATTGGTCAATCAGGAAAATTTCGGACAGATTTTCATTACAGACACACACAGAGAACGTACGGAAAGTGTGGTAAAAAAAATTAATGAGGAAAGCATAATATTTGAGATATGATACGGGTTTCGAGATGCGGGATGCGGGTTTCGGGATGCTAATAATTAACTAAGCACAAATACGATGAGTTATAGAAATTTAGATATTTATAAAATGGCTTTTGAATTATTTCCTCAAGTTCACAAAGCTTCTTTTCTACTGCCAAAATACGAGTTATATGAATTGGGAAGTCAGCTAAGAAGGTCTTCCGATTCTGTTATTACGAATATTGTTGAAGGTTATGGTCGCTCTGTTTATAAAAACGAATATTACAGATTTCTTGTATTCAGTCATGCTAGTAACGACGAAACAATAAATCATTTAGAAAAAATTATCATTTTATATCCTGAGTTTTCTACACAATTTGAAGTTTTAAAGCAACGATATGATTTGCTTGGAGGAAAAATAAATAATTATAAAAAATGGGTTAAAGAATATTGGAATGAAAGTAAATCTTGAAATTATTAATCGCTTTAAAAACCTCGCATCTGCGAATCACGAAACCCGTATCTCCTATGAAACGAAATAAAAAACGAGAATTTCAATCTTCTGAACTGGTAAAGTCTTTTGCCAGAATTCATGGTTTTGAAGATAAACTGATTGCCTTTGAGATTAAAGATTTCCTGGAAGATTATCTTGATGAAACTCTTTTTCAGGAAATTGTAAGTGTTAATTTAGAGCATCATATAATCATTATAAAAATAAATTCACCTTTGCTGAAAAACGATTTTAAAATGCGAAAAAGCTTTTACCTAAAAAAGTTTCAGGATAAATTTGGGGACGAAAAATTTATCGACGTTCAGATTTTGTAGGTATAGAATTTTGTACCAGCTTATTTGATTTCAAATCAAAACTAGATTGTAGGGGAAGGAAAAATTTCAACGGATTTCTTAGGAAATATCTAAAAATTGCACGATAGATTTCTCTTACTTCACCAAAATTCATTTTTCTTGAACGGAATGCCAAAAACATCGACAAGCTGAAACTCACCAGGAAGTTGAAAAAACCGATTACAAAAACGGTAATCAATGAAATCCAGAATACTGATGATTCTACCGAAAAATCTTTTCCGTACAATCCAATTGCGAAGTTTCCAGCAGCAAAAGTAATGTGACGAATATCAAGGTCTAGACCGAAAAACAGACCAATCGGTGCCGTTGCTCCAAGAAAAACACCGAACCAGAAATTCGAAACAATTCCGGCCCAGTTTTTAGCATAATATTTTGAAAGGCTTTTTGCAAAACGAGCTCCAAACATTCTTTTTATCGGAAGATTTTTAGCAATACGATCCGGAATTTGGTAAAACACAGAGTTATTCCCAATGTTCCCTGAAATAATCCCTGAAATAAAAAGATAAAAACCAGCAATACATGCATGTAAAATAGCTTTCGATTCAAAAGGATTAAGGTCTTTTAACAATCTGTCTGATTTTTCTACCGCTAAATTTTGTGAGAAGAAAACATCTAATCCGTAAATAATCAGCAACGCAATCGGAAAAGAAAGAAGTACATTTCCCACAAAAGCAATAAACTGACTTCGGAATAATTTTGATACCAAATCGGCAAATTCGAAATAATTGGTTTTTGTACTTTCCTGTTCAGATAAAACTTTAGTCATTGTAGCAGCGGTCATTGCAGGCTGTTTTGTCGCTAAAGTAAACCCCATCAGATAAATCATCACAAATCCCATTGCATAATTTAATGAGTATAAAAATGCATGGAAAAAGTCACTTCCAGGCATAAAACCGTACAGCATTTTTAAAATACATAATGCACCCACGATAATTCCGCCACCGCTTGCTTTGTAGAACATTTTCATGTACTGTTTGCGGCTTGAAGTGATATAATGACTTCCGGTTTCTGCAGTATGATTCGTAATTAAATGCGAAATCAAACGCGTACTATCGTTGATAAGATCTGAAATATTATTCTTGTGAGACTTGTAGCTCAGAATATTAAACATCAACTGTTTAGACTTGATGATAACATCTTCAGGCTGATCAATAATCAATAAATTGACAATTTCTGAGATTCTCTGCGTCTGTTGACGAATCTTAAGGAGAGACTGATTAATCTTCCCTGAAATACCGTATTTTGAAGAGTTTTTAAAAGCAATATTCACGAAATCCTGACATTGCTCTGCATAAATTTTAATCTGCTTATAACGGCTGTCTTTTGAATGAAGCTGAATTTCAGGATTGATTTTAAAGTCTTCTGCTAAAGCTTCTAACTCGTTCTGTAATGCTAAAAAAGGATTGTCGAAATTCCTGTATTCGGGAGCCATTCTTACCACATCAACTTCAAGGGCCATCCCGGTAACGCGCCACGAAAGGATATTCATAGAAAATATCAGTTCACTTTTTACATTTGGCCTTTCAATAAAACCTGAAATACCTAAAATATTCAGAAACTCATCAATTTCATTTTCAGGAATATTGTGAAGACATTCTAAATCTTTTTTAGGTCTGAAACTAACGTTATCAATAAGATACCAAACCGTATTTTCATTTTCTACGGGTGGTAAAATTTTATTTAATATTCTTTTTTTGAGTTCGGGAAAGAAAGCATTTTCTGAAAGAATATTGGCTTCCGTTAAAGAAAGATTGAAAGGTCTTTCCGCAAAAACAGTATAAATATAATGTCTGAAATGATTTGCTGAAGCTGGATTAGACTTTAAAAAATCAAGAACATTTTTAAAATCTGTCCTTTTTATTGCCTCTAAAAACTCAGCCAAAGGCTCCAGCGAAGAAGTCTCATTCTTAAAAGAAAAATACTTTTTAAGAACAGATTCAAAATTTTTTGTACTCGAACTCAGCAGTCTCATTGGTGCAAAGATACTATTTCAAACTCACATTCTTCATTTGTCTCATAATCCAGTTGTGTTTCTTCTTCAAATAAGGAGATGGATTTTTGGGATCGTATTTTTTTGGATTCGGCAAAACTGCGGCAATCCAGGCAGCTTCTGAAGTATTAAGATCTTTAGAAGACTTGCCAAAATAGTACTGTGAGGCAGCTTCAATACCGAAAACACCCTGTCCCATTTCAATAGAATTCAGGTATCTTTCTAGGATAATGTCTTTCGTCCAAACTTTTTCGATAATAAACGTATACATAGCTTCAAGCCCTTTTCTCACCCAACTTCTTCCCTGCCAAAGAAAAATATTTTTAGCTGTTTGCTGCGAAATTGTGCTTCCACCTCTCAGTTTTTTACCCTTTTCATTATTTTTCATCGCTTTTTCAATGGCTGTATAATCGAAACCATTGTGATTAAAAAATTTCTGATCTTCTGAAGCAATGACCGCTTTTTTTACATTGGCTCCCATTTCATCATAAGAAATATAGTCACGGTGCAATTTACCGTACTCAAAAAGACCTCCGATTTGTGTAATGGTAATGGGTGGGTTAAAAAACCTTCCCCAAATAATGAAAACTACATTCAAAATCAGAACAATAAAAATAAATTGTTTTATTTTTTTCCACATAAGCTAAAAACTTGGTACAAAAATATGAAAATACTGCGAGTTAAGGAGTTGATAGTTTTTAGTTGCTTATTGATGATTTGAATTTCAGCGCTTTAAAAACTAAAAATATAAAATTTAAATATTTACAACAACTTACTGCAATTCATTCATGTAAGTCAGTTGATAATCTGGTAAAAGTTCGGGATGGAATATTTTGATATAATCTTTTAAAACAAGGTCTGAACGTACGACTCCACTTTCAAAAAAATCGTTGGCTTTCTGTTTTTCCTTACCTGAAATTCCGTAGATTTTTCCTTTGTTAAAAACTTCCAGCTTCCCATAAAAAGGATTGATATTCAGCATCTCTTTCTTCGACAAATGATTTCCCGCATTTACCCAATACTGAATATTCTTCGATTTAGAAAAAACTTCTTCAAAACTCATGGTAATTGCTTTTTCTTCAGTATTATCTTTTAAGATATAGTGAGCATTTGCATCAGCAATATAATTGGCTGTAAAAGTTTTTCCACCCGGCATATACCAAACATCTCCATACATTTCATTGGCTAACACATTCGGTTTTGAAGTTGATTTTGCAGCTATTTTTTTTAGATCTTCATAATTTTTCTGAATATCGTTAAACCTTTCTTCTGCTTCTTTTTCTTTTCCTAAAAGTTTTCCAAAAAGCTTGATATATGAAGTTTTCACCATCGGGCTTTGCTCCATATATTCATCTAAAAAAACAACCTGAATATTATTGTTTTTCAAAAGCTGATAAGTGTTATCAAAACTTGCAATATAATTAGTGAAAATCGCATCAGGTTTCATCGAAATTATTTTCTCAACATCATATTTTTGTTCGTTTCCGACGTTTTGGATTTTTCCTGATTTTAATAAGTTATCAATTTTTGCTGAGTAAATATATTCCGGGCTTGCAATTCCGATTACTAAATTTTCTGCTTGCAATTCTGAAACAAACCCCATTAAACTGGCATTTAAAAGTATAATTTTACGGAAAGGAACTTTATTTTTTTCAAAACTATAATTAAAATTACCTGATTTTAGGTCTAATTTTGCTCCATCATCCTTAAATTGCAGTCTTGAGGAGACAGTTACCCAATCTGAAGACAATATTTTTGAGTCTCTCTTACAGTTGGTTAGAAATAAAAATGCGATTATTAGTAAAAAATTTGCTTTCATCTTTCAAAGAAACTAAAAAAGTACTATATTTGCAAGCCTTTAAACAATAAGGAAACAACGGCCTCGTGGCGCAACTGAATAGCGCATCTGATTACGGCTCAGAAGGTTACAGGTTTGAATCCTGTCGAGGTCACAAACAGCCAAATGGCGCCAACTAAAGACAGTTGGCGCCATTTTTATATAATTGTAATAGCAGAATTATTTAGATTCAGAATATATATAGCCAATCCAATTAATTTTCTTAGCTTTTTGCTTTAATTAATTCCGCCACCCAAAGCTCTGTAAAGATCAACTTCGGCATTCAGTTTTTCAGCTTTTACATTGATAAATTCCAAATCATTTTGAAGCTTATTGTTTTGAGCGGTGATCACTTCAAGATACGTTGCCATTCCGTTTTTGTAGAGTTTCATAGCATCATTGATTCCCTTTTCTAAAATGATTGTTCTTTGTTCTAACAGACTCAATCTTTCACTACTTCCCTGAGATTTTGTCATCGCATCAGAAACTTCGCCGACTGCAGTCATTAAAGTTTGCTTAAAATTGATGACCGCTTTTTCCTGTTCAATAATTGCCGTTTCATAACCCGTTTTTAGTTGTCTTTTTTTCAAAAGAGGCATTGCTAAATTGGCTGCCACAGTTTTTGTAATTGAACCGGGAAGATCAAACCAAGTATTCAATTTATTTGAATTAACTCCAATCTGTGGAGACAGACTGATGCTCGGATACATCGTTGCTTTTGCCAATCCTGTTTTTGCATTCAGGCTTACCACATTCAATTCTGCTGCTTTCAAATCTGGCCTTCTGCTTAATAATTGAGCCGGAATTCCGGAAGACATTTTATGACCAATGATTAAAGCTTCAAAGTTTTCAGTTCTTTCTACCGCACTTGGATACTCTCCACAAAGAATATTCAATGCATTTTCCTGAACAGAAATATTTTGTTGAGCTAAAGGAACCAAAAGCTCAGCCGTTTTCTTCTGAGCTTCAGACTGCTGTATCGCCAAAGAATTGATTTGTCCGGCGGTATACTGCAGCTTCATCATCGTCAATGTTTTATCACTCAATTTAATATTTTTCTGGGCAATTTTCAGCTGTTCATCTAAACTAACGAGATTGTAATACGCTTTTGCTACTTCAACAATAATCCTGCTTTTTAGAGCATCTGTATTTTGTTTCTGAGCAAAATAATCAGCGGCAGCAGACTGTTTCTGCATTTTTGCTTTACCCCAAATATCAACTTCCCAAGATAATTGCAGATTGGCATTAAAATCATCTAAATATTTTGCTCCCGTAAATTGTTCATTCAACGAGCCATTTAAACTATTTTTAGAAGCCCAGCTTCGGTTCGCTCCTGCATTAAAATCAAGAGTTGGCATCAACGTATTTTTTGCTTGTTTGTACGCTAAATCAAGCTGTTCAATATTTTTTAAGGCAACATTGATTTCATTATTTTTATCTAAAGCTTTTTCAATTAAACCAATCAATTTTGGGTCATTAAAAAATGTTTTCCAAGGCAAAACTATCGTATCGCCTGTGACCTGAACCTGCTGTTTATAATTTTCAGGAATATTAAAATCTGATCGTTGATACTCTTTTTGGATAGAGCAGGACACCAAAACTGATGTCATTACTCCTCCAATAAGAATTTGTTTTATATTAAATATTTTCATTTGAAATTTGATTTTGTGGTAAGACAGAAGTTTTTTTTGAAGAAATTTTTTCATCTAAATATTGAAAAAACATATACAAAATAGGAATCACAAAAATTCCCAGAACAACCCCGCTCAACATTCCCATTGCCGCGCTTACACTGATTGATTTATTCCCTGAAGCCATTCCTCCAGTTGAAAGCATTAAGGGAATCATCCCAGCAATAAATGCCAATGAAGTCATAATAATCGGTCGTAATCTTGCTTTTGCACCTTCCAAGGCTGATTCTACAATTGATAATCCCGACTTTCTTCTCTGAACGGCAAATTCAACAATTAGAATCGCATTTTTAGCCAATAATCCAATCAACATAATTAATCCGACCTGTACATAAATATTGTTATCAAATCCAATGGCTTTAATTCCTAAGAAAGCACCGACAACTCCGGTAGGAATGGAAATCATTACTGCCAAAGGAAGAATATAACTTTCATATTGACCAGCCAAAAGAAGATAAACGAACAACAAACACAATCCAAAAATGGCAATCGTTTGATTTCCCGAAGACTTTTCTTCTAAACTCAATCCTGTCCATTCATAACTATAATCTGAAGGCAATTTATCTAACGTTTTTTCAAGCTTTCCTAATAATTCTCCGTTACTGATTCCTGGTTTTGGCGTCACCGAAATACTTAATGAATTGTAAAGATTATATCTTTGAACGGATTCCGGACCATAAACTTTTTTAAGCGTAATTAAAGTACTTGCAGGAACCATTTCGCCCTTATTATTCTTAACGAAAATATCGTTAAAGGCAGATTCATCCATTCTGAAAACGCCGTCTGCTTTGATATTAACTCTATAAAACTTTCCAAATCTTGAGAAATTCTGTGACTGATCTCCTGAAAAATAAGTCTGAACCGTGCCCAATAATCCCGAAATACTTACACCCAACTGTTTCGCTTTATCTTCATTCACTTCCAATTCAAATTGCGGATAATCTGCTCTGAACATGGTGTAAGCAACGGCAACTTCCGGCAATTGCATCAGCTGACCGATAACCTCATCAGCTTTCGCTTTCAAAACCTGCGGATCTCTTCCTACACGATCTTGCAAAACAACTTCTGCATCATTTGTGACACCATACCCTTCAACTGGAGGCATTCTGAATGTCATAATACTCCCTTCTTTAATAACGGATAATTTTTCGTTCACAAGATTCATGATTTCATCAATATCCTGGATTTCGCCGCGCTCTTTTTTAGGTTTAAGCTTTACAAATCCCATTGCATAAGCGGGACCAGCACTATTATTCAAAAGATTAAAACCTGTAATAGACGTATTAGTTTCAACTGCTTTTATACTTTTAAAAATGGTATTGACTTTATTGGTGACTTCTGTTGTCTTGTCTAAACCAGTTCCGGGAGGCATACTCAAAGAATACATCATCAAACCGTCATCTTCCATCGGTACAAAGCTTCGAGGCGTACTTGTCATCAACCAGGCTGATAAACCGATAACTCCTACCACTAAACCTCCTGCAACCCATTTTTTTTTGACTAAAAATCTTAATCCTCCAATATAACGGCTCGTCATATTGTTAAATCCTGCATTAAAAGCAGTCGAAAACCTTTTTGTAAACCCTTTTTGAGCTTCGTGTTGATCCCCGGAATGGTTATTTTTAAGAAAAACTGCACATAAAGCTGGCGTTAAAGTCAATGCGTTAACCGCTGAAATGATAATCGCAATCGCCAAAGTATAAGCAAACTGTTTGTAAAATAATCCTGCTGAACCGGACATAAATCCGATGGGAATAAAAACCGCCGACATTACCAATGTGATAGATATTACCGCTCCTGTAATTTCGTGCATTGCTTTGTGAGTAGCTTCTTTTCCTGAAAGATCAGTTCCTTCCATATTGCTGTGAACTGCTTCTACGACGACAATGGCATCGTCGACGACAATTCCGATGGCTAAAACCAATGCAAAAAGCGTCAGAACATTAATTGTAAATCCGAAAACCAAAAGAAAGAAGAAAGTACCAATAATAGCAACAGGAACCGCAATTGCTGGAATAATCGTCGATCTGAAATCCTGAAGGAAGATTAAAACGACAATAAAAACCAAAACAAACGCCTCTATCAAAGTCGATTTTACTTGACCGGTTGCTTCATCTAATTTTTCTTTAGTGCTCATTACTTTCGTAAATTTTACACCCGGCGGAAATGATTTTGAAAGCTGGGTAATAGTTTTATCGATTCCTATTTCAATTTCATTGGCATTGGAACCTGTGGTTTGCATAATGGCAATAGTTACTGCATTTTGTCCATTAGAAAGATTGTCTCCGCTGTAAGAAATTGACCCAAATTCTACTCTTGCAACATCTTTTAACCTAATCAACTGCGTTCCGTCATTTTTTACAATGATGTTTTCGTACTGTTCGGGTTTGTTCTTTTTTCCTTTGTATCGGATAACATATTCCAAAGCAGCATTAGACTCTTCACCCAGTTTTCCCGGAGCAGATTCTAAACTGTGGTCGGCAATTGCATTGGAAACATCAGCTGGTTCAAGACCATAAGAAGACATTTTCTGAGGATTTAGCCAGACTCTCATCGAATAATCTTTAAGACCAAAAACCTGAGCCTGACCAACCCCTTTTACTCTTTTTACCTGTGGAATTAAATTGATATTAGCATAATTCTGAAGAAATGTCTCATCATATTTTGTATTGTCATCAGTATAAATATTGAAAATCATTACCATACTGTTTTGTTGCTTCGAGGTCGTTAAACCCATTCTCACAACTTCCTGTGGAAGAATTGGCGTTGCCTGTTGTACTCTGTTCTGCACATTTACCGCAGCTTGGTCAGCATTAACGCCTTGTTTAAAGATGATGGAAATTGAAAACGAACCGTCATTACTCGCATTCGATTTAATATAAACCATATCTTCAACCCCATTAATCTGTTCTTCAAGCGGTGTCACCACTGAACGGATTACCGTTTCGCTGTTTCCTCCGGGATAAGACCCTGAAACTGTAATCGTAGGCGGAGAAATATCAGGAAAACGGGTTACCGCCAACTGATTGAGCCCGATAACTCCCAATATCACGATGATAAGAGAGATTACGGTCGCCAAAACAGGACGGTCTATTATTTTTTTTAACATTTTTAAATTTCTTTAAATGATTAATTACTGTGCAGAAACAATTTTCGGAACCACATCTGCTCCGTCTGTAAGCGCATCAATTCTGTTGATGGCAATCTTATCGCCTGCTTTTATCCCTGATGAAACGAAATAATCCTGTGTTGTTCCTTCTGAAACTTCGACTGGAATCATCTGTACTTTTTTACCATTGAGTTTATAGACAAAAAACTTATCTTGGATATCTTTTACGGCAGTTTTTGGAACTTTTAAAACGGCATCAACATTTTTGTAAATCATCACTCTTGCGGTTCCTCCGGCTCTCAGAAGCTTGTCAGGATTTTGAAATACAGCTTTCATCTGAATGCTCCCCGTATTTCTGTCGAAATTTCCACTTGCATTTTCTAATTTCCCTTTGTAATTGTAAATAGAGCCATCTGCAAGAAGAAGCTCTATGTTTCCTGTGTGATTTTCTGAAGCCGACATTTTACTGTAGGTGATAAAATCTGCCTCGTTCAATGAAAAATACACATTAACCAAATTGATATTTGAAAGCGTGGTTAAAGGAGAAGAATCTGAGGGCGAAATTAAATTTCCGATTCTGTTGGGAATTCTTCCGATATAACCACTGACAGGAGCTTTAATGTAGGTGAAACTGGCATTGATTTTAGACGAGCCTAAAGCTGATTTTGCCTGTGCAACCTGAGCTGAAGCCGACTGATAGTTTGCCTGCGCTGTTTTAAGCTGAATGTCTGAAACTACATTTCCTTCTACCAAAGGTTTTAATTTATCAACTTCCAATTTTGCCGTTGCTTGGCTTGCCAAAGCGACTTTTAAAGCGGCATCACTGTTGTTAACCTGCTCATTGTAAACAGAAGGATTAATTTTAAACAAAGCCTGTCCTTTATTCACATATTGACCTTCTTTCACATAAACCGCATCGAGATAACCTGTAACCTGTGCCTTAATATCCACATTGTCTTGTCCTTCGATATTTCCAGGGTAACCTGTGGAAACATCGGCATTTCCTGATTTTAGTTGGATAAAATCTGTCGGGGTTGCGGTTGCCTGCATTTGATTTTCCTGAGCATTCCCCGAATTGCAGGAATACATCATCACAGCCATAGAAATTGACAATGCTAAATACCCTATTTTATATTTCATAATACTTGTTTTTCACTTCTAAACGTCTGCAAAATAACTCTATAAAACAGCAGATTTAATCAACAATTAAAGCGAAACGGAATTATTTATGGGTGAAACGTAGTATAGCGAAAATGAAAAATATAGCCTCGAAAATATATTTCTAAACGGTCTTTTGCCAAAATAGAATCCTCGATACAGTTAAAAGTCACAAAAAAAATTATGTCTGAAAATTATTTGGGATGAGGCGCCCCTTTTTTGGTTTGCCCTTTCCCAAGTTGGGAAAGCTTCCCGCTGTTTAGGTTTAGACTGTCCCAAATTGGGAAGAACTGAAACCATTTGAGTTTATCCTTTCCCAAAATGAGAAACCTTTCTACTGATTGGGTTGGCGGAAATCATCAGTTTTAAGAGTTTGCAATCAATCTCAATTCTTAAAACATTACGTATTCCTATACATAAAAAAAACAGAACGCCTCTGTAAAATTTCACAGAGGCGTTCATCTTTAAACGAAGTATAAATTGCTTTTCAGCAATATTTTAATGCGAAGCTGATTTCGAGAAAACATTAATCACAATAACGCCAATCACGATTAATGCAATTCCTAAAATTGCAGGAAGGTCTAAAGTCTGTTTGTACACAAAATATCCAATTAAGGCAATTAAAACAATTCCTACTGCAGACCAAATTGCATACGCAATTCCTATCGGAATGACTTTGATGGCGTGTGTAAGAAGATAAAATGACGCAGACATAAAGACCACGAAAATTATCGTTTGCAAAGGTTTTGTAAATCCTTCTGAGGCTTTTAAAAATGAGGTCGCCACCGATTCGCAAAGTATGGCAAATGCTAAGAATATATAATTTTTCATATCAATAAATTTTAATAATCCATCCAGGTTTTTAGTGCAGAAGCTTTTTCACGACTTACAATAACGTCGATTTCCGGATGTTTTTTGAGTTCGAGTTTTAGTTTTCCATTAAAATGATTTAAAACCTGCAACACAGAATCGATGTGAATAATAAACTGCCGGTTGGCTCTGAAAAACTCTTTCGGGTCGAGCTGCTTTTCAAGCTCTTCCAAAGTTTGTGGAACAGTTTCTATCGCTCCTGTTTTAAGCATTGTTTTACTGACTCCGTGTTCGGTATAAAAATAAAGAATATCTTCAGTCAAAACAGTTTTGTACCCGTCACGATGTGCCAAAAGAAAGCGTTTTCTGTAATCTTTAGGCTGAATGTAATTAAGTAAACCTTCAATCGCAGTTCCGAGAAATGGAGCAGTTTCCATAGAGCTTTCGTATCTTTTTAAAGCATCTTCAAGCTCTTCTTCCTCAATCGGTTTCAGTAAATAATCTACACTGTTATATTTAAAAGCTTTTACTGCATATTCATCATAAGCTGTGGTAAAAATGACAGGGCTTTTTATTTCAAATCTGTTAAATATTTCAAAACTCAATCCATCTGAAAGACGAATATCCATCATAATAATATCGGGTGCATTATTATTTTCAAGCCATTTTACAGCCGAAGAAATAGAATCTTCTACGGAAAGAATCTCAACTGAAGGACGCAGTTTCAGCAATAATCTTTTGAGCCTGTCTGCATTCGGTTTTTCATCTTCAATGATTAATATTTTATTTGTCTTCATATAACGGAATTTTAGCAATGAAATCCTTATCGCTTTTAATAATAATGGGCTTTTTGTCGCCTAAAAATTCAAACCGACTGATGATGTTTTTTATGCCCACATCTGCTGATTCAACTTTGCTGATTAATGGAGACAGTGAATTTAAAACCACTAAATAGTCATCCTTAGTTGTATAAATTTTTATTTTGAGCGGATTAGATTTGGAAGTTTGATTATGTTTTAAAGCATTTTCAACCAAAAACTGAAGCGCCAAAGGTGGAAGTAAAAACTTCCTCAATTTTTCATTAACAGAAATATCAAACTGTACCCCTTCGCCGATTCTTTTTTGAGTCAAATAAATATAAGAATTTAAAAATTTTAGTTCTTCATCGAGTGTAATCGTATCTTTTTTTGAGTTAACGAGAAGATAGCGGTACACTTTCGCAAAGCTCTCAGAATACTCGTAGCCTAATTGCTGGTCTTCGAGAATTAGTTCAGACAAAACACTGAGATTATTAAAGATAAAATGCGGGTCAATCTGCAGTTTCAACGCATGAAGTTCGGCCGCCATTGCTGCTCTTTTGTGCTCGGAAGATTTCAGTTGATATTGTGCGGATTCCAAAGCGGTTTTTTTCCAATTTTCTAAAAGGAAATTTCCTGTATTGATGGCGCTAATTAATAATGAAACAACAATGTTGGTGGCAATCCACTGACCCATTAATGTAATTTCTTTTCTATAATCACTCGTTGTAGTGTCGGAACACATTTCAAAAATAAAATTGATAAGAATGACAATGCCTATGCTTCCAATAATTTGGAGCAGGGTTTGAATGATTAATCTTCGAATGCTTCTTTCATTCCACGAAATCTTTTTATCAAGATAATAATCAATAAGCAGGCTTACTTCTGAAATAATTACAGAGAAAAATAAAATCCATAAAACATCTTCCAGAATATAATACCAAGATTTCCCTATGAGTTCTTTGTAAGAAAAGGGGTCTACTAAATAAATAAAAATGTAGGAAAACACAAATGCCGTTGCCCATATCAACAGTCTTTTTTTGAATCCGTACAAAAGTTTTTGCTTTTTATCATTCATAGAATAGCGCAATGGTTTTTATGAATGTAAAGATAAATATTGAATCAGAGAAATAAAGTAGTTTTAAAGTGAAACGGTAAAACATACTTGTGAAACGTTATCTTCATAAAATGAATTAAAATTTTAAGCAAAAAAAAATCCCGCATTAACGGGATTTTAAGTTTAAATATTTCAACTTATTTTATCTCTACAGGCACTGAGATTTTATCCCAATCCATTGTGAATCCGTTTTTGTTTACTTTATAAACTAAAGTTTCCTGTTTTGCTTGTAAAGGTTTTGTTTTAACATCCACACGCAAAGCATCTTTAGCTTCTTCATACTTATAAGCACCCCATTGCTTTGGCTCCTTGTTAAAAACTGCAGTCCAGGTTCCGCTTTCTTTAGGGATTAAGAAAAAACTGTATTTACCTTTAGCTAATTTTTTACCCTGAACAGTAATGTCTTTGTCGGTTTCGAAAGTAGTTGCATCATTAGCACCCGCACGCCAAACTTTATCAAAAGGAACTAAGTCACCCCAAATTTTACGGTCTTTAACAGAAGGACTGTTATAAGCTATGGTAATGGTTGCATCTTTAATTTTTCCTGTTGCAGTAGCCGCAGGACTTGCAGGTTTTTTAGCTTCCTGTGCAAACGCATTGACTGAAATTGTCATTGCAGCAAAAAGTACGGTAGCAGATTTAATCATTGATTTCATAATATTTTTGTTTGTTTATCTAGTTTTTGTTTATTGGTTTACGAATTTACAGCTTTCGGCTTATAAAACAATAGACCTATTGACGAAAATATAATAACTGCCGCTGCCCCGATAACGTTAAGCCAAAGAAATGAAACGATATCGAAATTATATATGGCAATCACCACGATTTCTGATACAATTGCAGCAACAAATACATTTGGTCCGGTGATTTTTTTATAGTAAAATGCGACAAGGAAAATCCCCAATATCGGACCGTAAAAAAGCGAGCCTAAAACGTTTACCGCTTCAATAAGCGAACCCATCTGCGTGGCAAACATCGCAACACCGATAGAGAAAATACCCCAAGCCAACGTGTGCAAACGACTGTATTTTAATTCGGTTGCATCATCAGGAATATCTTTTTTAAATATTAAATGAACATCTTTTAATGAGCAAGCCGCAAGGGAATTCAGCGCTGCCGAAATAGAACCCCAACTGGCAAGAAAAATGACGGCAAACAGTAAACCTATCATTCCAACAGGTAACGTGTTTTTCACGAAATACAGGAAAATATAATTGGTATCCGTTTTTTCTGCATTGTAGTTTGAACTATTGATTGCCTCTTCTACCCTTCCGTGAAGTGCTTTTACTTCGGTTTGTGTGTTTTTAAAATCCTGAATTGTTTTGTTCAATTTAGGAGATTGAGTTTCTTTTAATTTAAGGATTTCCTTTGATTCTGCATTAAACTTTGTTTGCAGATTTTGATGTTCTTTTTCAAAAATTGCAGCCTGTTCAGGTTGTTTTTCTTTTAATGATTGATAAGAGCGTTCGTTAAAATAAATCGGAGCCGGTTTTAGAGAAAAGAATGCGAAAAGCAAAGCACCAATCAAAAGAATCGCAAACTGCATCGGAATTTTAACCAATCCGTTTAGCAGCAAACCCATTTTAGCATTGGTATTGTCTTTTGCAGTAATATATCTCCCGACCTGACTCTGGTCAGTTCCAAAGTAAGAAAGGGCAAGAAAAAAGCCACCAATCAGTCCGCTCCAGATATTATATTTATCTTTCCAATCGAAGTCTGTAGTGATTACATTCAACTTTCCAGATTTCCCTGCCAGATACAGCGCATCTTTAAAACCTATTCCATTCGGCATATTTTGAATAAGCAGATAGCCTGCAAAAGCCATTGTTCCCAGAATAATAAGGAACTGTAGTTTTTGAGTGTGAGCAATCGCTTTTGCACCACCAACATAAGTATAAATCAACAAAATACCACCCGTCAAAACATTGGTTAAATAAATATTCCAGTTTAAAACGCTTGCCAAGATGATACTTGGAGCATAAATGCTGATTCCAGTAGATAAACCTCTGGAAAAGAGGAAAAGCAGAGAAGTAAGTACTCTTGTTTTTTTATCAAAACGATTTTCTAAATATTCATAGGCTGTGTAAACATTTAATCGCTGAAAAATTGGGATGAAAGTAATACAAATCACAATCATCGCCAATGGTAAACCAAAGTAATACTGAACGAAACGCATCCCGTCTGTATACGCCTGCCCCGGTGCTGAAAGAAATGTAATGGCACTTGCCTGAGTAGCCATAATACCTATCAACACAATGTACCAAGGCATTTTATTATCTGCCTTTAGGTATGATTCGTTGCTTTTTTGTCCACGACCGATAAATACGCCGTAAACAACCACTGCAACAAGTGTAACAATAAGAACTGTCCAATCTATCGTACTCATGCCCAGAATTTAGTAAACAAATAATAAAATACAATCTGACCTACTAGTGCAAAGGCTAATAGTAGGTACCAGATATTCCAATTTTTAAGTTTCATATTCATCAGTTTTTTTGTGCAGATAAAAAGTTTAAAAATAAACGTGCCGCCCCCACATTTCCGGCAGGCAATTGTCTGAAAAATGCCAACGGGGTATAAATAAAATTACCTTTCCCGTATTTGGCATATAAAGTTGAACCCTGAAGAGGTTCTTCACCGGTGTCGTGCATTTCAAAAAGCGGTTCGTACGCTGAATCCCATTGAGCAGGGAAATAAGCGCCACGTTCCTGTACCCATCCATTAAAATCATTCGCCGTAATTTTATTCGGAAAGTTTAGTAATTTATGATTTGGATTTAAAAGTTTAACCTCAGCATTTTCCTCAGTAACACGTTTATTGGCAATCGTAAAATTGTACATTCCTAATTGGTCAACCGTTGTATCCTGATTCGTGTTATACTGCATCACCAAATTACCGCCAGCTTTTACATAAGACCATAAAAAAGGCATCCAGCGACCCAATTTTTTCTCTGTATTATTGGCACGAACACCAAGAACGATGGCATCATACTGTGACAACTTGTTTTGACTGCCATTTCCAGACTCATTTAAGTTGCCATAGAAATCTTCATCTTTTAATACATCAACCTGAATACCTGTAATTCTTAGGAACTCAGGAATGAAATCGCCCGCACCTTGTACATAACCCACTTTTTTAACCTTAGCCTGAATATCACCTTTCATTACAGCTACCGTTGCAGGCGCAAAATATTGTAAAGAAGGTAAATGCGGATATTGAATTAATATTTGTTTTTTATTATAAGTGACTCCATCTGCAACAAAATTAGCATCCAACTGCAACTGATTTGATTTTATTGAAGTAAGCTTTGCTTTTGGAATCAAATAATCTATGGTCGTATCTTTTCCATTGAGTGATTTTACATCAGCACCTCCTAAATTTTCTCCGTTATAAATCAGATTAATTTTCCCATTACTGAATTGTTTATTGGAATTAACCTTAACATTTAAACTCACAGGTAAATCTTCATTTTCTTTGACTAAATAAAGAGGCTGTGTAAATTTCAGTTCCAAAGCAGGAACAATACGCAAGGCTTCAACCACGTCACCACGCACTGGGTCTAATTTTTTGAAAGATAAAGGAAGGTTAACCTGAAATTTCTCTGAACCTATTTTTAAATCAAGCAAAACATTCAGTGGTGATTCTGCCTCGGGTAACCCGACTAAAGTATCATTCGGAACAGAGAAAGTAGCTGCATTTTTTGCTGGTTTTGCTAACCAATAAGGCTCCGTAAGTGCTGCATCCGCAGGAATCTGAATGTCATGCTGAATGGTAATTAAAGAATCTTTTGATAGTTTTCTGTTGAAACTTTCTGATTGATTTAACCATTTTATATTTTCTAAAACTACAGGATTTACTGCTCTTGAAATAAGATTTAATTTAAAGTTATAGTGGTCTCCGGCAACAGCTTCAGCCTGATTGGTAACCACTTCGCCCATAAATCCGACACAGCTTAAAATGATATGGTCAAGAGATTTAAGTTTGTCCTTTTTCAAATCTAAATCTTTTAGAGGCATCACCTTTTTTCGCAAAGTAAGTAAAGCAGGTAAGCTCTTGTCTGGCTCGTTGAAATTGAATGTAGAAATAATTTTATCTAATGATTGGTCAATATCAGCATTTCCTTGTGAAGTCCAGGTTTTAACAACACCATCAAAAAGTGTTGTTTTGGCAGGCTCACCTGCAACGTGGGAAAAATATTCAGTTCTAATTCCCGCAACAGATTGCGTTCCCGCACCCTGACTTTTATGTAAACTTCTGCTTAATCCTGCCAATTCACCATAGCCCATTCCCAATTGTGCATCATATTGCCCAACGGTCACTTTCAGTTGATTTTCAGCTGTCGTATTGACCCCACCAAATCGGAAAGTATTCCACAATACGCGTTTTGGTTGCCAAACATTAACATATTTTAGTTGATTTGGAAAAGCAGTTTTATCGCCTGCGAGTTTAAAAGCTTTTTCTGCAACCACAGCCGAAGCCGCATGTTGCCCGTGTCCTGCCGCAGCGGTAGGCGGAAAACGACAAATGATAACATCAGGACGGAATGTACGGATGACCCAAACTGCATCAGCTATAATGCTATTTTCGTCCCATTGTTTAAAGGTATCGGTCGTATTTTTAGAGAACCCGAAATCAATCGCCCGGGTAAAAAACTGTTGGGCACCGTCTAGCTTTCTTGCTTCTAAAAGCTCATGCGTTCTTATTAAACCCAATGCAGCCCCTTGTTCTGTACCTAATAAATTTTGACCACCATCACCTCTGGTTAAAGATAAATAACCCGTTTCTACATTTTGGTCGTTGATTAACCAGGAGAGTAATCCCGTATTTTCATCATCGGGATGAGCCGCAAGGTATAAAACCTTAGGCAGGTGTTTAAGCGTTTTGATTTCGCGGTAAATTTCAGATGATTTTGAAGGCCGAACCTGTTGAGCCGAAAAAACCGTATAAAAGCCAAGGATAGATACAGTGATTACTTTTTTGAACATGTGAATTTGCTTTGCGGGCAAATATAAGTAAATCCTCTTTCTTTTAACTTTAAATTAGCAACTCCAAACATTCTATTATTCGTAAAATCTTTGTGTGAAAGTAAAAGATTAACGCAAAGTTCATTAATAATTCCGCTTTATTTTAGGCGGGCAAAGTGATGCGACTTTGTTGCTGATGAAGCGGCATGCTTCGACGAATCAACAAAGTTGATTCTATACTTTGCTCTCTTACAATCTACAGTTTCAATAATGAAACTTTGCACCAGAAAAACACGTCGTCGGTACATTGTCTTTTTTGAAATCAATCAGCTACAAAAAGAATTTAAAAATCAAAATAAGAGAAAATCCTGACGAGAGTTGGGATTTTTTACGGAAAACCAGAATAAAAATAAGGAAGACTTTTGTAAATTTAGAATTAGTAATTCTATATATCATATTTTATAAAAGAACATAATTGTGAAAATAAAATCAAAGGAATTTCTGTGATAAAAAATATTTTTATTTCCTGTATACTAACCAAACTGTATTTATTAAGAAATTCACAATGCAAGTAACTTATTCTATTTTTCTTTTACATATATTTGAAAATTTCATATCTATAAATAATAACCAATGAATATAAGCTTAGAATTAATTTCAGAAGAACAAATATTAAAAATTAAGAATTACAATATTAAGTCAGAAACAGCTGATTTAGATTATAAAGAGGTTTTCTCAATAAAAGATTCAAAGGACAAAATAGAATTCGTAAAAGATATATTAGCATTTGCTAATTCTAAAGGTGGCTATATTATTTATGGAGTAAACAATAATGCAGAATGGATTGGATTAGATGAAAGAAGTGATGATAAAATAGATGAAGCAGATCTTGCTAATATTTTTGATAATTTTATTGATGGAGATATAAATATTCTAACAAATACAGTTGAAATAGAAGGAAATTATTTTTTCGTTATTTATATTAAACCTACTCATTCAAAAGAAATATTATCGTTTAAAAAAGATGGACAATATGTAAAAAAGAGTTGGGGCAATAAACCTGATAAAAATATAACTATTTTTAGAAAAGGAGATGTTTATTGTAGAAGAGGAAGCAGGTCAATAAAAGCTGATAGTCTATTTTATAGACAAAAAAGCAACAATTTCGAAATTATAGAAAATATAACCTCACAACCTATTTTATATAATGAGTTTATCGGACGAAAGGAATACTTAATCGATCTAGACAACAAATTAAATCATTTAAATAATAGAATTATTCAAATAGATGGGATAGGTGGGATAGGAAAAACAACTTTCGTTCATTACTATGTAACAAAGCTTCTTAAACAGCAACGTAGTAAAAGAGATTATGACTTTATAATATGGTCAAGTTCCAAGAGAAATAAATATACTCCAAACGGGATTAAAGACCTAACAGAATATATCGCAAATTATAAAGAATTAATCAGTGAAATCCATCAATTCATTAAATCAAATAAATTAATTGACGAGTCTGAAGAGGATGAAGAATTAGAAACAGAAGAGTATGTGTTAAACTTTTTATCTAATAATAAAGTTCTTTTAGTTATAGACAATCTTGAAACACTTAATGATACTCAATTAGTTTCATTTTTAGAAGATGCACCTCCTTCCTTAAAAATAATATTAACAACTAGAGAAACATTAGGTGATTTTTATTTAACAAGAATTAATCTACATGGATTTGAAGAGATTAGTGAGTTCCCAGATTTCTTAAATTCTCAATTCAAAATTTTTACAGGAAAAGATTCTCCACTATTCATTGAATTATATGGAGATCATTTGTCCGAATTATATTCATACACCAAAGGAATGCCTTTGGCTGGTCAATTGATATGTCATCAATTAGCATATGGAACACCAATAAATCAGGTTTTAAACAATTTAAAAAATGGTAGATCATATGAAAATATTTTAAATTTCTGTTTTAAAGGATCAATAGACAAGTTATCTGATGTTGAAAAAACACTTTTATATATATTCTCCCTACCAGAAAAAGAGGAATTTTTAAGTCTTGATGAATTAGTTTATATAAGCAACTATTCTTCTGACCAAATTGGAATACAAGGAATTCCAAACCTAACCAAAATGTCTCTGTGCTATCAAAATTTAGACAGCAATGGAAATATTGGCTATTCAATTCCATTTCTTGCTAAGCTATATTCAAAACAATATTTAAATTTAGAAAATGAATCTGAAATTTTAGCTAATTATGAAAATTTCATTCAAGAAAAAAGTAAGTTCAATTCAAAAGATGCAGCAATTTTAAATTTGATTCAAAGATCAAAAGCTAAAAGTCTAGTTCAGAAAGTTGCAGCAACTGATGCATTAAAAGCCTTGACACTAGCTAATTATGAATACGACAATGCTATTCTAAATATTAATGACCTAATTGAACAAAATAAAAATTTCGCTTTTTTATACCTAATCAAGGGAAAAATAGAAGAAAATGGAATATTTAATGATTCATATGAGATGGCCAAAAAGGAATTTAAAATGGCTATCAATATAGATGAAGATTTTTTAGAAGCTTATATCGAATTAGGATATCTAGAATTTAAAAGTAGATTCGGCAATCCAAAAAATGCAAAACAAATAGTTGAAAATAGCATTAAGTTTTTCTTAAAAGCATATGAGCTTGATAATACAGATCAAAGGACTTGCCTTGGGCTTGCACAAGCCTACACTTATCAGGCAACAAAAACAAATATGTCGTTATATAAGCCTGAGAGACTAAAACTAGCAAGAAAAGCGAATGAATTCTTTGATAAAAGTTATCATAATGGAGACAATCTAACTACATCTCAAAATCATGCGAATGCAATAGCTGCTTTTAACCATGCAATAAATTATAGAAATAATATTAGAGATGTTACAAAAGCTATAGAAATATGTAATTTAGGACTAAGCTATGAAAAAGAAAATATTAAGCTTCGAAGTTTGAAACAAGAATTAGAAGATAAAATTAAAGGAGAAGCATATAACGATAATCAAAAGGAGTATATTAATGATAAACTTCAAAATAAAGGATGGCATATCAAATCAAATTAACTCAGTACAAATAACCATATTAAAGAAATAAAAGACTGCCAAACAGGCAGTCTTCTTCTCTTTGAGGTGTATTAAATATTTCAATACAGATTAAACTATCCTCAGATAAATGTTGCTTACTTCATAATAGTTTTCATTTTATTGGTTAATATATAAATCTATTTCTCTAGATATCTATTACAAAAGTAACCAGCTATAGCGACAAAACTCGTCGCAATAAAATCAATATTTAGCTATTGTAAAATTTAATTTGTTAACATCTCTCCCCTCTCTCCGAAGTCTCCTGACTTTGGAGCAAGTGTAAAGAAAATGATCTTATTTAGTCATTCCTTAAAAAGCCACTATTTTAGTTTCAACAAAAATAGTGGCTTTTTTTTTTTTTGAAAAGTTGAATATTATTTGAAAGCAAAAAATAATTTGGGCTTTGATCTGATTTAATCGAAGCTTTAAGTTGTATCCTATCCCCGCTAAAATAGCATTATGGATATCTCCTATAACTCCTTTTAGAAAGTTTAAACCTAAAGAATGGCTTCTTTTTAAATGAGAGATACAAGGTTCAATGGCTGCTCTCGCTCGGAATCTTTTTCTGGCAACTTCTTGCCCATATTTGGTGCTTGCTTTTTTATTTTGTGGAATTAAAATTTCAGTTCCCTCTATTTCTTTTACTCCTCGAAAACCTCGATCTGTACTCGCTATTTCAGGTCTTGTTCCGCCAATTAATTCTCGAACCCTTTGGCTTTGGGCTAGAGATTCTTCTAAAGTTTTGCTGTCATGTGGATTCCCTGAAAATCTTTTTATGGAAGTGATAACACCCGTTTTTCTTCCTCTCACAATCGCTACTTTTGACCCAAATTCATAAGCCTTCCCCGATTTCCCTTTTGCAATACACGAAGTTTGGGGCTCGTGCAAACTGTAAATCTTATCTTTCGTAGTTCGCTCTTGGGTCAAAACTTTTTGATACTTTTCAAACTCCAGTTTGTAGTTTTCTAAAATAGTTTCCGGTAATTTTCTCTCCAATTCACGAAGTAGTCTTTTTCCCAAAGTCCGAAGCTTTTTCCGTGACATCAATGCTTTCTTTTTTCGTCGCGGATGATGACCAAAATACGCATCTCTCAGCAATTGTTTGCTCACTCTTTTGTAGGTTTGCCTCTGGGGAATACCTTCTTTTTTAGCTATTTTCACGCAATTGTCAATCACTTTTTTTGCCAGTTTTGCATCCGTGGGAAAAGTGATGTTTTTCTCCTGAACCGTCGTGTCTATTTGAACTTCTTTTTCAAATTTTGCTCTCGGATGAAGCTTTACGCTTTGACTCAACAAATATTCCAGACCTCTTTCTCCTATCCTTTTTCTGAAATGAACGAACTGGCTTGGATCAAATGGTTGTGCGGTTTGAAAAAAGGTTTCTCCCGTGAAATATTGCCAATAGGCGTTCTCTATCCATCTTTCCACAACGGATTCATCGCTTTCTTTAAACAGTTCTTTCAAAAGTAATAAACCGGCAATTTTTCGAATGGCAACAGAGGGTCTTCCGTGGGTTGAAAAGAATTTTTCAAACTCTTGTTCCAAATGATCCCAATCAAGCTCATGGGCTAATTGCACAAGTGGATGCTCCATATTAATGAGTTCCGTGAGTCTGGTTTTAAATAAATCCTGTTGTAAATCTTGTTTTGTTTTGCCTAACATATTGCCGCTTTCTATACTCTAAAATACAACTTTTTGGCAATTTAGAAGATAGAGCTTATGTGTTTTGTTTAATTAAAATATTGAAATACAATAAATTAAATACATTTTAAGGCATGACTATTTATTAGTTCAAAGTCGGGAGATTTTGCCCAACAGAAGGTAATAGATCTAATTTATTTTTGACTGCTGACACACTGCTGTCATATTGCAGATGTAAGTTTGCATCATTAATTAATTTTAAAAGAATAAAAATGACAAACGAAATTAGCTCAGTATTTAACTCAACCAATTTTCCTAACCCTACTCTTATTTCAGTCAATGGTGTGGAACTGGAAGTCTTTGAAGCAGGTAAACAAAATGCCGGAAAACCTATTGTACTCTGCCACGGCTTTCCGGAACATGCTTTTTCCTGGCGTCATCAGGTGTCAGTATTGGTTGCAGCTGGGTATCATGTTATCATTCCCAATCAGAGAGGTTATGGGAACTCATCCTGTCCTTCCGAAGTAGCTGAATATGATATTGTACACTTGACAGGTGACCTCGTTGCACTACTTGATTACTTTGGATATGAAGATGCCACTTTTGTTGGTCACGATTGGGGAGCAAATGTCATTTGGAGCCTGGCACTATTGCATCCTGAGAGGGTAAATAAAGTAATAAACCTTGCCTTACCAAGAGCGCGGAGAACAACCATGGATTGAGTTGATGGAAGCTATATTTGGAGGAGACTTCTATTTTGTTCACTTCAATCGACAGCCAGGAGTAGCAAATGCTATAATGAATGAAAATACTTCTCAGTTCCTCCGTAACATATTCCGTAAAAATGTACCTCCAACACCACCAGAGCCCGGAATGCTCATGATCAATCTTGCAAGAGCAGAAAATCCACTGGGAGAGCCCTTAATGGAAGACAACGAACTGTCTGTATTTGTTTCTGCTTTCGAATCATCAGGGTTTACAGGAAGTATAAATTGGTACAGAAACCTTGATAGAAACTGGCAGTTAATGGCAGACGTAACCCCAGTCATTCATCAACCGACTCTTATGATATATGGTGAACAGGACACGATTCCCAAATCTGAAAACCTAAAAAATATTGTTCCTAATTTGGATATTGTGAGTCTGGATTGTGGTCATTGGATTCAACAAGAAAAGCCAGAAGAAACTACCCAATCAATCTTAAGATGGTTAGAACAACAGAATTCTTAACAAGGAAGTAGAAACATATTATCCTCAAAACCGAACAGGTTGGAGACAATGGTTGAGAAAACCACCAGTCTAAACAATCTGTTTGGCTTGTTTATTACACAAGTAGGCAATTAAACCTCAAGACTGTTATGCCTATTTATTCCTTCTCATAACTTCTTTTACTCCTCCTTTTGTTAGAATTATAGAGTTGTAAAGACCTGCACTATCCGGAATAAATTCAATTGTTCTGTCATTATTATCTGCTCTAAAAAATTTCGTTTTAGACTCCGGGATAAGTTGCATCTCTACGCTGTTAAAATAAAGTTTATCATCCATTTTCAATATATCAATTTTATCATATTTACCAACGTATTGATCATATAAACCTGGGTCTGTTTCAATTCGGTGATGTTTGTAAGGAAGTTCGACCTCTTTCCCCAATGCAATGGCGGAAAGTCCATAGCTTATAATATAGGAAAAGGATTCGTTATTAGAAAGTACGGTCACAAAAAGCTTATCATCTGTAAACCGGTTAAAGGAAGTCATTGTACCGAAAAAGCCTCCGTCATGGGCAATTAACTGATGTCCGTGATTGTAAAACGGATTGATGACAAAGCCATATCCCCAATTTCCGGGGCCATAGGGCGTAAACATTAATTTCTTCATCTGTGCGGAAAGAATGCCTGTTCCATATAGAGCATTATCCCATAAAGCCAGATCTTCAACCGTAGAATAAATGCCATCATGACCAAAATTAAATTTCCAGTTGATGTAAGGATTGTGAACAAGCCCGTTTTCTGAGTGATAGTAAGCCTTTGCTTTTTTTTCAACTATCGACTCATTATTACTGACGCCCGTATTCTTCATCCCTGCTTTATCAAATATGTTCTTCTTTAGGAAAACGGCATACTTCTCACCAGACACTTTTTCAATAATCTTAGCCAATAAATAATACCCAATATTACTGTATCCGCTTTTAGTTCCAGGAGAGAATTCATAAGGTATTTTCTTTATTTCAGCATAGGCAGAATCTTTATCTATCGAGCTTAAGGCTATTTCTTTAAAACCCAGAGCCAGCCCTGAGGTATGTGATAAAAGCATATGGATGGTAACACTATCGGCTTTGGGATAAGCCGGCATAAATTTACTCAGTTTATCATCAAGGGACAGCTTCCCTTTTTCAACCAACAGAAGGATAGCTGTGGCCGTAAATTGTTTGGTTACGGAGGCCAACTGAAATTTAGTATCAACGGTATTTTTAATATTCCATTCGTAATCCGCCAAGCCATATGCTTTTTTTAATAAAACTTGGCCATCTTTCGTCACAAGGACGGTTCCACTAAAATTATTGATTTCAGCCTGAGCCTGCATATAGTTCGCAAGATTAGCAGACATATTTTTCTGTCCGAAAAAAAGAATTGGGAATAGAAGTATGATTAGACTTAGCTTCATAAAGTATGTAACGATATTATTAGGCCGTAATATTACTACTTAATAAACACCCATCATTGTATTTTTGTAAACCCCATTAAATAAACATCCATTTTATAAGATCTTTTTCAAGTGTTGTTGTTTTTGAAAAGAAAACTTTCGGTGTAAAACCTGTTAATTTTTTAAAATCCCTGATCATGTGTGACTGGTCAAAATAATCCAGACTATAAGACAGTCCTATTCCATTTTTATCATCAAGCCGGCTTTGAATAGCGGCCCTGAATCTGATAATCTTTTTGAACTGGGAAGGTGTTTTACAAATATGCCGATCAAAATGCTTGTTGATCGTTGTTCTTGACCGACCCGCTGTATAAGACAATTTCGTCATAGATTGATTGATATTATTTGCATGCAACATTTCGGTCAGTATATCCGTCAGCAAAATATCCTCAAACGGATGAAATTTTGAAAGCCAATATAATTCTAGCGCCCTGATTTTTTCATCAGGATCTTTCATAGAAAGAATGGCTGCCATGGTTTCTTTATAATCCTCGTATGGACTAAAATCAGGAAAACTTCCTTCCGCATAATCTCTTAAATCATTTGGAATAAAAGCATTGATCCCTAATGGTTTGAAGTACGTCGTAATTTCATTGATTATGCCTTCATAGCTGATCAATACAGGTTCATTAAAATTGCTTACCAGGTTGGTTTCAATTGGACTGGACTGGCAATATTTAATTGTTATTTTGTTTTTGGTGACCCGAGTTTCTGTTTTTTCGCTTATAGTGACAATTGTATAGATGCTCGGAAAGGTAAAATAAGTCGCAGAAGATTCTTCAGAGGTCTGTTCGAGGATATAAAAGCATTCAATATATTTTTTCAGTATGAGGTTTTCAGGTCTATAGGTCTTTATTTTCATCCTTTTTAGCTTTTACATTGATGTGAAATTAACCCATATATTTTTTTACTAAATGAGAGAAGATCACTTATCGATTTGTGACTGGCAGTTATTTTATCTTTTCAACTTCATAAGTTGTTATATCCTGAAAACCATGAGAAAAAAATAAGAGAAATGAGCCAGATGCCTCAAATTCCAAATCAACAATTAAATTACCTTGCTTTGAAATTCCAATTTTACGATTATGCCTATTATAACCACCATGTAATACCGGAATTCCCCAAGAATTTGAATTTTTTTGTTCTAAACAGAAAAATCCTTTTTTTATTTTCCCATTCAAGATCGGGGATGCTATTACCTTTCCGTTAACAATATGATTTAATTTTAATTTTTGATTATTTAAAAATATGAGCTCAATTTTTTCTTCATTTTCAAACATTGCGATGGAATCAAATGTATAAGGTCTAAAATTTAAAATTGCATAGATATTTTTTGTACGCAATTCGCCTTCCGAAATCATCCTTTTTTATTTTTGCCGTAAACTTGTTTCGGATGATTATAATAAATTCCATTCAGTTGAATATAGTTTTCCTGAGTCATTTTTTCTAAATCATTCTTTAAAGCTTTGTTGGAAGATGTTGTGCAGCTTTGAAATAAAATCAGGAATAAAGGGAAATATAGAAGTGACTTTTTTCTCATTATTTTCACAGTTTTCAATAAATCACAGATTTACTTTATTGGTATTAGTTTTAATAAAGTAAACTTACAAAAAATATGAAATTAAATAACTTTTCAATGAAATTTCACAGCTTTTCAATGAAAAATATTGTTAAAAAAATCTTTCAGTCATCAAATATTACTTAATTTTTAAAAATGAAATGACAAGTATTATAAAATTAATTCTCGGATGTTTTTTCTCTTTGTATTCTTACGGTTGTTATGGCGTAAAAAAGGAGTTTTATTTTATAAAAAATATTCTTCCATCCCAGTTAAATTCTCCCCCTCTACCCAATGTTGCGTAATAAATTATACTCAAACAAATAATGGAGTTTATCAGAATAAGTGGAAACCAATATTTATCATTATTTTTCTTGTTAAGTCTCCTTGTGATTAAAATATGTGCAACAGTTGCCAAAATAATCGGAGGGAAATAAATAATGTTTCCAAGCCCGTGACCAAAATTTAAAAGACCAATAAGGGTCAAAATACAAAGACCAATTAATAGGCGTAAAATGAAAGTGTTAATTCTTTTTAGATTCATTGTATTGTATTTAATTTATTCTAAAATTTAAAACAGAAGGTAAATTACACCTATTTCCCCATTATTTTTTCAAGCTTGACAAAATCTCCGCAACTTCCAAAATTCCTGATACTTTTTTCAGTTCCTATTATTGTTGCAAGATGACAGCTATAACATATCTTGGCGATTCCTACAATTTTATCTTTTTTCCTGAAAATGAAAACATCTCTAAATGTAGGAATGCAAAAACTTCCTAAATCGTCATTACATGGCTTTTCGCTGAAAATAGTATTTATTTCGGGGTATCGTTTTTTATCGATATCATTTTTCTTAAAACCATAGTTTATCAGTTTTTCGGGAAAATTCTCTTCTATTGTTTCAGGATAGTTATTTCTTAATATTGATAAAAACAAAGCATTTTTTTTACTTATTTTTTTATACTCATATGAGTTTTTCTTTCTCTGATATTCTATGTTGGAAATATCCTTTTCACTAATGTCTATCGAATAATAATCAACTTGGTCAAAATCGTAAAACGGCAATTCCTGAGCATTAATTGCAGGAGAAAATGATAAATACAGAATCAGAATTGACAGTAATTTGAATGAAGATTTCATAAATATTTAATGGTAATTTAATTTTTTAAAGTAAGAGCCTGTTTAAGTTTACGAATGTCCGTTTTTAATTATAGTATTAGAAATCAGCAGTTACTTTGTCTTTCCGGAGGAATCTCAACATATTAAATATAAAGTATCTTAGATTCCTACGGAAAGACAAATATGCTGTTAAAAACTAACTTATTACTAATTACAGATATTCATATTAAGTTTTATTAATTTAAATTCTGTATGATTGGTTTTTGATTTTTTTCAATCATTTTTTATATAATTCTAGCAGATTTAGCAGATTAAAAATAGAGGAATCAATATGCTTAATCTGCAAAATCTGCGAGATAAATTATTTCCATTTAAATTTAAACATTCTAACTGTTCTTTAAAAAAATGATTCTAATGAATATTAAAGTTTATTTTTCTTCATCAAATGTTTGGTGGTATTCTACAGTGTTTTGGTTTCCATAAGGATATTCTCCAAAACGTTTTACAATATCGTGTGTTGCTAATAAAAGAAACTCATTGATTGCCATTTCGTCGTTGCTGTGTGTATTGACGTAATCAAGAACGATCAACGCAGCCTGTTCTCTCACTTTATCATATGTATGATTCGGAATATCAGATGTTTTTGAAATTCCATAGACAAACTGCTGGGTAACAATTCGCCATTTCAGCCAGGCTTCAAATAGATAAATGCTGTATTTTCTTTTGTCTATAATCGATTTGTAGATTTCAATTGCTTTATCAATTGAGTTTTCATCCAAACTTTCAGCGTGTTTTACATACTGGTCGGCAAGTTCAATTTGATAAATGGAATATTCCTGAAAGTCCGTTGTCTGTTTTGAAATTTTTTCAAGTAAAACCAAAGTCTCTTTTAAGTTTGTTATCTTTAATTTTTTGTATGTTTCATATTCAGTCGATTTAATATAGTTCTTCTTGTCAATCGTTTTCCAATACGTTTCCTCATTCATGCTAATAAAATTATTAGTTGCAAAAGCTGAGTACAAATAACCCATATATTTATCACTGAATACTTTATATTTTTCAAAATCCTTTTTAAATTCAGGTGAATTAAAACCTTTATTCTTGGAAATATTGTAACTCTGTTTTGTCAATGTTAAATAATCGGAAATATAAGTCTTGAGAGTATCATTTTTAAAGTGACTCTTTTTTAAACTGTCGCAGACTTGAATATAATCTCCGAGCAAAGTTTTTAATTCTTTATCCGTTACATCATCGATCATCAAATTGATCATTTCTTTCTGTTCAGTAATGACATTATTGATGTGAAATGCACGATAACCATCCTTTAGTTTACTAACTAATTTTGAATCACTGTGAACTCTATCTAATAAGTCCTGGCTATAAAAATTATTAAAAAGTAAAAATGATAAAATTATTATAAGGAATTTTGATTTAAAATTGAAGATATTCATGATGATTAGTTGATTAGTTTATTTTTGTCTGGCAAATAATAACTGCTTTCCTGATTAAGCCAATTTAGGACATTTCAGCTTTATCTGGAATATAATCCGACTTATTTTGCCACTCACCAAATTCTGCTAATGGCTTAAAACGTAATGTCGTAAATTCGAAGTGAAAATCTTTTTTATCACGTTCTTTCATTGCATTGATATGTCTTTTGGGTTGTGGCATTTTACTGTGACCATGTACCATATCTGTCATCGCCTTTTGAGTTTTCCAGATGGAAAAGGTAGAAATAATATTTGGATATTGAATAGATGCCAAAGATAAGGTCGTGCCGTTATCTTCCCGAACTTGTTTTTCAACCGGTCTTCCCCAACGAAGAAATCTTGGGATCTGCCTATATCTCATTCGGGCGATAGTGACAGCAACTACAGGGATATTTTCGTTTTGTGTATTTAGTTCTTTATCGGGAATTTGAAACCCTGAAATCCTTCCCCATTGTCGTAGAAACTTTAATCTGATATGGTAGCCTTTTGCTATTTTTCTTCCTTTTAAATTTGATTGTAAAAAATCATTTAGATAACTTTCATTCTCCCATTGAGCAAAAATTACAATATTTCTGCTGAAAATTCTGGACACAGTAAAAATAGGCGATCCTAAAATCATAGCAGACATTGTTTCCGCATAAATCAATCCACTTATTTGTTTTGAATTAACAGGAAAAAATATAATTCTGAGTGCCGAAGTTAAAGGTAGTTTTACGATATGATACGAAAATACAGTCATTTTTTTTTTTCTATTTTTTTTTTTTAGAGACAGTAATTTCCAAAATTGATCTAAAATTTACATCTTAATCTTCACTGTATCCTTTCGATTCATATTTTACTTTTAAAAAGTTGTTGTCTAATTTTTTATCCTCGAATATCTGGTAATCACATTCATTTCAGAGCCTCCAAGATCTACAGTTAATATATCTTTTTCCTGATTATAATCTACTCTGTATTTATATTTTTGGTTTGACTTCTCATCAAGAATTATATTTTCACCTACCATTTTATATTTTAATTCTATTTTTGATTGATTACCATCAAATTTATATGAAGTAATGGTGTTTTTATTGATGTGAAGTTCAGCGGTTTTGAATTGATTATATAATTTTTCAGCTATTTTTTTCTTTTCATCAAGACTTTTAAGGTGTCCTAAAGTTTTTTCAAAGTAATTAACAGTATATTTTTCATGATTTTCATAATAAATTGTATCGGAATCCATTGTATAAAGATTCAGTTTCCAGGTTCCGGAAATATCTTTCTTTATTTCCTGTTTCGGAAAGAATAGAATGGTGACTATCATGAATAAAGAAGAAATAATGATTTTCATTGTCGTATTAGTTAGTTATTTCGTATCGTTTTTTTTTTCCTTTGCTTAAGGAAGATTGTCCATAAAATAAAAGTAATTACCCCAATAAACAATGTTAGCAAGAGCGCTGCATTAAAAAAACCGGAAGCTTCATTTCCCATTGTGTTCCCCCAATAAGAAGCCATCATAGCAATACATACAATGATCATAGCTAAGAATGATAATGAAAATAGAATAACGAATGTTATTATTAGAATTCGGGTTATTAGTTTTAGTTGTTTCATAGAATAATTAAAGCGTTTTCTAATCTAATTATTAATACCAAAGTAAAATCTATTATTCAAATTTAGATTTTACAAATAATATGGTTTCAGAATCTTGCCCATTTTGACACTCAATTGATAAACTATAATTGTCATCCTTATCATAAGGGCTTGCCCATTGAGATAAATTGCCGTTTTTGTCATAGAATTCAAACAATCCATCATTACCTCCAGTTTTCCAAGTTCCTTGATTTTTTAATCCTATCTTTTCACGCCCCTCAAATAGATAGGTTCCATCATCAAATAAGATTAATTTAGCTTGATTTATTCTACTTTTGCTTGATTTTAACGATTCACTATCAGATGAATTTAAAGTGTAAGTTCCAGCAAAATTTTCCATTTCACTCTTATTGATTGACGGCAAGGTTATTAAATACCAAACAGCAATTAATCCCCAACACAAAAAAGGGATAACGATAATTTTAAGAGCTGTTTTTTTTAATGCAGACGATTTTTTAATAAACGCTATAAACATTACAATTAAAGCAATGATTATAAATAACCCACTCATTAAGATTAGAAGTATGAATAGTAGACTTTCCAGCATATTTTTTTATTGTGGAAAATTATAAGATAGCCATATTAAAAATAATATTGTCAGGATTATAGAAGTTAAAGAGCCAAATAATAAGCCCAATCCCAGCTCACGCATTTTTGACTTTTCCCTATATTTTAAAGTGATTAAAAGTCCGGATATTGCAAAAGTGGTAAATATAAATAATATTAGATAAAAACTATCCAGCAATTTTAGTGCTAAAATCAGAACAAATCCGGTAAGAATTGTGAGAATAAAAGAAACTATTTTCAATTTTTTGCATTTTTTGTAAATATAATAAAAAGTCAATTACTTATTCAACACAATTTTGTATGTTTTTAATTTATGCAATTATATTCCAGATTTTATCAAATCAAAAAAGTCAAATTTAATATTTTTATAAAATTACAATTTAGTACATCTTAGATTCAAGTAATAAATGCAACAGTCATTAAAAAAGTCTGGGGCTTGAGCTTTTTATTTCGTTGATTGTATTTTTATAAAAGTCTTTATCTTTTTTTGAGGGTGAGACATTTAATTCTTTAAATTTTATTTGAGAGTTTTTATCCCGAAATTTAGTTAAATCCAAAAATTCACTATCAAAAATTTTATCGTAAAAAGTTGGCAGTTCATTTTTGTATATTGCTAAAACTGCAAATTGTTTATATATTTTAAAAAGCAATTTTTTCAAATTTATTTTTGTTAATGTTATAAATAAAGAGTTCAATTTTTTCTTGCGATAAAGGTTTGACTATAGGGGCTTCTCCCTCATAATTAAGAAATTTTCCTTTCGAAATTTTAATTGTATCAAAACATTTTTTATCTGAATAAATTAAGTCGATATAATTTGCATCTTTTATTTTTTCAACATTGTTATCAAATTCTAAAATTAAAATAGGATAATTAAATACTAGATCCATACTGTTAGTTGTAGAATTATATTGTAAAATGCTTAGCTCTAGCCCAACTTTTCTATTACTTATTAAACGTAATGCTTTGCGAGGATTTTTGCAATCAATGTTTAACTCCTCTACAGAAAAATCTTGACTTGTGAATTTATTGTTATTTTTAATTTCAACACCCGTCTTCCCATCGAAGATTAACACCGGACTATTATTATCCATCTCATCGAAAATTAAATAGTCTGGTATATTATCAGAAGTAATATCTATTTTAATTGAATCAATTGGAAGACCTTTACTTTTATTTAGATTTTTTTCTAAATCTGAAAGAACTTTTTTTTCCATTTTGTTTGCCTGATTGCAGCATACTAAGAACGGAAGAATAAAAATAATTACAATTTTTCTCATTACTTTATAAATTATTAACATTATATGGGATTTTCTTAACTGATGATTTGAACTGTTCTGGGGGAAAATTACACCTCACTCCCAGAGACTTTTTATTGAAATATGGAAAACTCAATCAAAATAACGCAAATGAGTTTCCCACATTCCAACAAAATTTTTACAACAACAATAAATTATTAACAAAAAACTCTACTTTTAAATGTAACTAAGAAGGGTGAGATTACAAGCACTCTTATAAGTTTGTCTTTATCTTTGAGTAGAACTTTGATGTTATGTCCATATAAAGCTTCTGTATAAATATTAGGATATACTGTAGACCCAAATTTTAGTACATCAATAATCTTTTCATCATTCGCATCACGCCAATCAGCCGTAATAATATTTGATTTTTGACCGATTGCATTCACAATAATTCCGTGAGGATATCTTCCCACAGGAGTTTTTCCTTCTAAAAAAGGTTCTATATATGCTGCACCTCCTCCTTCCAGAAAATCCCCAAAATTAAGCTCCAGTTCAGGACTACCAGTATCTAAAGCTTCATTAAAACTAGTACTTTTTAAAACTGGTCGATCACTTCCTATTAACTGCCAAACCCACCGAATATTAGCATAGTCTTTTTTTAAATCGGCTAACTGCTGTGCTTGTGTTTCATTAAGCTTATCTGAATCAGCATTATACTTCTCTGTTAACTTCTTTTTTTCAGCATTTCTTCGTTTAATTCCGTCTCCTCTAGCGTCTAAATTAGCCTGATGTGTTACAGCAAAAATTTTATTTAATTCAGACCACGAAATATAATTTAATACTGTTCTAAATCAGAAAAACTTAAATCCTGTATTTTAGGCAAAGTTTTGATTGGCTTTAATTTAGTGTTCTTTATATTCTTTTTGTTTGGGCTAAAGTCTCTATTATATTCAGTTTTAGTTCCTTTTATTAAATCTATTTCTGTTTCGGAGGTAGTCTCTTTTCCATCCCAGATTACTCGTGATATTTTAATTAATTCAAAATTATTTTGCTTCAGCCTAAATTCATACCTGCTTTTTCTATTATTAATATCAGTGAGCATTATTAATTTACCTTCTTCAATAAAAAAATCCGGAATTACATTATCATTATGCTTCCCATTTTTATCAGCCGGATATTCGTTTTCAATAAGTTTTGTAGAAGAAACGACCAGTTGAAGTTTTTTATCAGGCTGGGAGAGGAATATCTGTACTCTTACGGGCATGGTTTCATCTATCACATCCATTTCTACCATAATCCTGTCATTCTTTTTATCATGATTCAAATCCCCCACTTCTTCTTGTATCAGAGATGTATAATTACTTTTATTTACATTTTTTTGAGAATATAAATTAGCATTGACCAAGAAAAGAAATATAATAATGGATGATATTTTTTTCATATTTTTTTTAATTGATTAATAAAATTTGCTGTTAAAATGCTTCTAATAATGATTGTAAAAAAGATTCAGAACCCTTTGGATATGCAAATAAAAATTCCAGTATAAGTTAAGCAGCATTTTTACAAATTTCGTTTTGATTGTTGAATTCTTCTATCGTTTGGTAATTCAGGATGCTATGACGTCTTTTTTTGTTGTACCAGATTTCTATGTATTCGAAAACTTCCAGCTCCATTTGTTCTTTTGTAGTGAGCTTGTTACCATAAATGAGTTCCGTTTTTAATGATTTGAAAAAACTTTCAGCCACTGCATTATCCCAATAATTTCCTCTGCGGCTCATACTTCTTATGACGTTATAAAAATCTAATGTATTTACAAATTTTTTGCTTGCATATTGAACACCTCTGTCGCTATGAAAAATTAATCCATCTGCTATTTTCCTATTTTTGACAGCCATTTTCCAGGCTGTAAGACTTGTTTCTTCTGTACTCATTCCTTTACTCAAACTCCATCCGATTATTTTTCGGTCGTATAAATCAATAACAGTTGTCAAGTACAAAAATCCTTCTTTGGTCTGGATATAAGTGATGTCAGAAACCCAAACTTTTGAGGATTTATCTGCTGTAGAGTTTCTGTCCAAGATGTTGTCTACTACCAAATAATTGTGTTTAGAGTTCGTAGTTACTTTAAATTTCTTGTTTAATTTACTTCTCAAACCCAGCTCCTTCATATATTTTACCACCGTGATTCGCGATACTCTGTATCCTAATGAATTTAACTCAAATGCAATTCTCGGGCTTCCGTAGCGTTGTTTTGATGAAAAATAAATCGAAGTTATTTGATGTTTTATTTTTTCTTTCAAAAGCAATATCTTGCTCCTGGGTCTATTTTTCCATTTATAATAGCCACTGGAACTTAATTTTAAAATATTACACATCTTTTCAATCGGGAATATAAATTCATTATTTTTTATGAATTTATACTTCATCGACCGCTCTTGGAGAAGATGCCGATTGCTTTTTTTAATATATCACGTTCTAGCTCTGCATCCTTAAGTCTTTTCTCCAGTTCGTAGATTTTTTCCTATTCAGGGGTGAGTTTTAAATTCCCATTCCCCGGAAAGCTACCTGCCCCAAATTCTTCATACTCTTTGCGCCATTTGTAAAGTAGTGTGACAGCGATTCCTAGTTCTCGGGCGAGTTCCGAGATATTAGTTCGCTCATTGCTTAGTTGAACGGCCTTGGTCTTAAAAGTAGGGTCGTAGATTTTTCGCTCTCGTTTCATAAATTAAAATTAAGGTTTTATGCTTAACTGTAACTGGACGCTAAGTTAGTATATCCACTTGTTTTTTGAAACATCTTTTCACGAAAGAGTTAGGACAAAAAAGACCGTCTTTTGGGGACAGTCTTTATTTGAGTCTATATAAATTTTGACGTTTTTTTATGATGTTGGCCAAATTCCTTCGTACGCAGAATTACCGTAGTTGATTTTCTCTGCACTTACGACAAAACTGATTAACATAGAGTTCTGGTCAACTGCATCAAAATCTACTTCGTGCTGAATAACGTAGCCGTTTTCCCAGTTTAAAGTAATTAAAGTTCCTTCTTCGTGAGATTTGTTGAATGTAATTTCGCCTGATGTTGGTTTGTATTTTCCATTTAATAATGATTCAAGGATTTCAGATTTTTCTGTTGCCTCAATCGTTAATTTGATAAGCGCATTTGATGGATCTGATGCTACTCTACCTGAAACATCTGTAGATCTAGAAACGCTGTAGTTCAATTTTAATAATTTTTGACCTTCGCTGCCATTGAATTTTAAGATTCCTCTTGAATTTGCTGCCATAATAAGTAAATTTTAAATCGTTAGTATTTTTATGATTTCTATAACCCAAAGATAGATACCCTAAAAATATTTTTAAAGCTTTTAAAACTATTATTTCGAAAATTGTAGTAATTCTACGATTTCTTGTAGTAGAACTACGACTCCTTTTAATGGATTTATCTTAGATGGTCTAGAGACTTATTTTCTCTTGGCCTAATGCGGGTAACCCGATGGTATTTGTGGTCTTTAATCCTAATGCTACAACACCTTCTGTTGATATGCCAGCACTTTCTGGACGCCGATTCTTAACCGCATTTGCCAGCCCAGATGGTGCTAATAATGACTGGTTGATCATTCCGGCAGATAGCGGCGCGTTTTCTTTCAATGCGACATCATTAACCAATACACTACAAGAAAAAATACAAATTCTTTATTCTACAAAAGGTAGCGAAGCGGCAGACTTTACAGCTTTTGGAGGTTAAATGGATGTCCCAACCTTACATTATACAAGTTCAAACGGAGAAAGGTGTTGCTTCTAAAAAATTAATTTTTAAGTAATTCTTTATTTAATTTATAAATTAACCGCTTCATTTTAATTAATGGAGCGGTTATTTTTTTTGATTCTGATTTTTGGGACGCCATTTCCCAACCTTAATTAATCAAATGCTTAATTTATATTTTCAGTCTAAATTTCATTTTTTTAAAAGGATTTTTGTAAATTAAAGGTGTTGTAAAAACGACGCTAAGAATATTAATCATGACGCTAAGTTTATAATTTTTAATTTAGCCAAAATTTCATTTTAGGATGCCTTACCATTCAGACCATAAAACAAACTTCATATCACAAATTAATTTTAAAGACCTTCTGGATGAGGTCGAATTTGATTTGCGCATTAAAGAGTTTGTCGTGATGAATATCAATAAGACCAACTATAATATCACACTCAATATCCCTTATCGTTCAGATTATTTCACCCTTATTTTAATCGAAAAAGGAAGCGTTCGTTTTAGATTAGATAATGCAAGTTATCAGGCTTATGAAAGTGATGTTATTTTTTGTCCGATGGCGGAAACATTTTGGATTGAGGAAATTTCGGATGATTATGACGCTAATTATATCTTTTTTTCGGTTAAATACATTTCAGAAGCTGGGTTTAACTACAAATCGAATGATGTTTTAAAAAGTCTTTCCTCAGATCCAACCAATATTATCCGAAATGAACCCGACTTATACCGAAAAATAAATTTTCATCTGGACGAGTTGAAAACATTAAATAATGCCGAAAAAGAAAATTATTACTTTAACGAAATGATTTGGCATCACTTTTCGCTTGTCATTCTGGAGATTGATAATTACTTCAAAAAAACAGAAAAGACAGCGCAATTAACTTATCGTGAAGATGAGATTACAACAAGTTTTTTCATTCTTGTTCGTCAACATTTCAAAGAACAGCATAATGTTCAATTTTATGCCGACCAACTTTTCATCAGCCGAAAATATCTCACCAAAGTCATCAACAAAACAATGCACAAATCTCCACGAGACATTATTCATCAGGTTTTGATCATTGAAGCCAAGATTTTGCTCAAAGATTCTAATGCCAATGTTGGGGAGGTCGCTAGTCAACTTAAGTTTTCAGACTTGGCTTCTTTCAGTAAATTCTTTAAAAAACATACCGGACAATCTCCTTTAAAATACAAAGGAAGCGATCTGTTTTAATGTCAATTTTAAAAGATGTCTTTTGTAGAATTTATAATCTTTTTTTTCATTAGCTTAGCTCTGATTATGAGTTCTCTTTTTTATCTATAATGTTTATTAAAGATAACTATTGCATAAATTTTCATCTTAAAAATTTTGTTATATAAACACAAATCAAAGATGTCTTTTTGACAAATTAAGTCGTTTTTTGAATATTATGCTTCGCTTTTTTTTGAACGAATTTTGCACCAAAAATTTAATTAAAATTGTTATGCAGAGATTCTCTATACAAAAATCATCTATACTTGGCGTGGCTTTATTGGTCTTAGTCGGGTGTAAAAAAGATAATCAAGGACAGGCTTATCAACAGCAGGCACCACAACTTCCGGTAGAAACCGTAAAACAAGGAAACGCTTCCGTAGAAAACGAATATGCAGCATCTGTAGAAGGTGTTTCTAATGTAGAAATCAGACCACAGGTTACAGGATATTTGAGCAAAATTTTTGTCGACGAAGGCGATTATGTAAGAACAGGACAGCCTTTATTCAAAATTGAAGACCAAATTTTCCGTGAGCAATTGAAGTCGGCACAGGCAACTTTAATTTCAGCTCAGGCAGGTCTTGCCAATTCTAAAATCGATTTGGAAAGAAAAAAAGAATTGTCAAAAAACAAAATGGTTTCAGACATTCAGGTGAGAGAAGCAGAGGCAAATTATAATGCGGCGAGAGGTTCTGTAAGCCAAGCAACCGCTGCCATCGAATCTGCAAAAATCAATCTTAATTTCTCTACCATAAAAGCTCCGGTTAGCGGATATATCGGGAGATTCAATTACCGTTTGGGAAGTCTTTTGACGCCGTCTAATCAGGCAGCGATGACTTTATTGTCGGATATTCATCAGGTTTATACTTATTTTAGCTTAAGCGAAAATGATTTTAGCAATTTCCAGAAACAACATTCGGGAAGTAATATGGATGAGGTTTTAAAGAATACGCCAGCGGTCTCTCTCCTACTTTCTGGCGGAGAAAAATATTCTGAAACTGGAAAAATTGATGCCGTTGAAGGACAGTTTAACAAAACTACAGGATCCATCACTTTAAGAGCAAAATTTAATAATCCGAATAACATCCTGAGAAGTGGAAATACCGGAAAAATTTTGATGAAACAAGAATATTCCAACGTTATTCTTTTACCGATTGCTTCCACACGTGCCATCCAAGACAAGACGTTTGTATTTACAATCAAAGACGGAAAAGCGGTGATGCTTCCTATCGAAATCAGCGGAAAAGCCGGCGATAATTTTATCATTTCAAAAGGGATAAAAGCAGGTGACCAATACATCGCTTCAGGCTTCGACAGGCTACAACCAGGCACTCCTGTAGTGGCACAAACGCAAAATTCTCAACAGAAAAAATAGTAAGAAAAAGTTATGTTAAAGACAATTATAAAAAGACCCGTTCTGGCGACGGTTATCTCCGTATTGCTTGTCATTTTGGGGATTGTCGGTATGATGAGTCTGCCGATTACCAAATTTCCCGACATTGCACCACCAACCGTAATGGTGACAGCGGCCTATCCTGGAGCCAATGCCGAAACCATTGCTAGATCGGTTGCGCCGCCACTGGAAAACGCCATCAATGGGGTAGAAAATATGGATTACATTACTTCTACAGCGAGTAATGACGGTTCGTTATCGATTACTGTGATTTTTAAATTAGGAACAGACCCCGACCAAGCTGCAATTAATGTTCAAAACCGTGTTGCGCAGGTAACCAATCAACTTCCTTCCGAGGTTGTACAAGCCGGAATCACGACTGTGAAAAGACAAAACAGTATGATTGCCATGGTTTCACTGACCAGTAAAAATGGTACAATGGATGACCTTTTCCTTGAGAATTATGCTAAAATCAATATCGTTCCGGAACTCAAAAGAGTAAAAGGTGTAGGAGATGCAATGGTTTACGGAAACAAAGATTACTCGATGCGCGTTTGGCTTGACCCAAATAAACTGACTTCTTACAAGCTTACGCCCGCCGAAGTTTCTAGAGCGATTCAGACTCAAAATTTGGAAGCTGCGCCGGGAAGATTCGGGGAAAGAACTAAAGAAGTGATGGAATATGTTCTTCGTTATAAAGGAAAATTTACGGAGCCTCAGCAATACGAAAACATTACCATTAAGGCTTTAAGCGACGGTTCTGTTTTAAAATTAAAAGATATTGCAAAGGTTGAATTTGGGGCTTATAGTTATACTGTAGAATCAAAATATAATAAAAAACCATCTGTAACGATGGCGATTTTCCAAATGGCAGGTTCTAATGCGAATGAAGTTCAGATTGCGCTTCAGGACAGAATGAAAGAACTGGAAAAATCGTTCCCTGACGGAATGGCTTATGAAATTCCTTATGCGACAAAAGATGCACTTGACCAATCTATCGAGCAAGTTATCCATACCTTAATAGAAGCATTTATTCTTGTATTCATCGTCGTTTTTATATTCCTGCAAGATTTCCGTTCTACGTTAATTCCGGCGATTGCGGTTCCGGTTTCTATTGTGGGAACGTTTTTCTTTATGAATATTTTTGGCTTTTCAATTAATATTTTAACGCTTTTCGCTTTAGTTCTTGCCATCGGAATTGTGGTGGATGACGCGATTGTTGTTGTAGAAGCCGTTCACGCCAAAATGGAACATAAAAAACTCAATGCAAGAGCAGCAACAATGTCGGCGATGAGCGAAATCACTGGAGCTATTGTTTCAATTACGTTGGTGATGTCTGCGGTTTTCGTTCCGGTAGCATTTATGAGCGGTTCCACGGGATTATTTTATCAACAATTTGCCTTGACTTTGGCGATTGCGATTATAATTTCTGCAATTAATGCCTTGACGTTGAGTCCTGCTCTGTGTGCTTTGTTTTTAAAACAACGTCACGCCGATTCTGACAAAAAAATGAACTTTAAGGAGCGTTTTTTTGCCGGATTTAATGCGAGTTTCAACAAATTGACTTTCCGTTACGGAAAAGCAGTTTTATTCTTATTAAAAAGAAAATGGGTTGCAGGAATCATCGTTTTAGTTTTCGGAGGATTGTTTGTATGGATGTCTATGACGACTCCAAAAGGATTTATCCCTGACGAAGACCAGAGTTTCATCATTGTAACAGCGAACTTAGCTCCCGGAGCATCAAAAGACAGAACTTCAAAGGTTGTTTCTGACACCGAAGATATTTTAATGAAAAATCCAGCGGTTGACAAAGTGATTTCTGTAGATGGTCTTAATCTTTTCAGTGGTTCTATGTCATCTTCCGCAGCTTCTATTTTCGTTAAATTAAAAAAAGGAGAAGAAAGAGGACAAGTCAATAATATCAATGACATTATCGGACAAGTTCAGGGAACACTTTCTCAAGATAAAAGAGCTAATTTCCTGGTTATTAATACGCCAACTGTAGATGGGTTTGGTAATACCAGCGGCATGGAACTCGTTATACAAGACAGAACGAATGGTGAACTTCAAAATCTAGGAAATATCTCTTACGGAATGATGGGTGCATTAATGCAGAGACCAGAAGTTGCCTTGGCTTATACTACTTTCGATGTTTCTTATCCTCAGTTTGAGGTGGTCGTTGACGAAGTGAAAGCGGCGCAATTGGGTGTCAATGTTTCTGATGTTCTGGGCGTAATGCAAGGTTATTACGGAAGTATTCAGTCTTCAGATTTCAACAGATTTGGTAAGTACTATAGAGTTTTGGTACAATCTACTCCAGAAACAAGACAGGACAAAGAATCATTAAACGGAATTTTCGTTAAAAATAATTTAAGTGAAATGGTGCCTATCAATACTTTGGTGACTTTGAAACAAGTGACCGGTGCAGAAGTGGTAGACCGTTTTAACTTATTTAATTCATCAAACCTTACCGTGATGGCAGCTCCGGGATATTCTTCAGGTCAGGCAATGGCAGCAATTGAAGAAGTAGGAAAACAGGTTCTTCCTCCGGGTTATACGTATGATTACAAAGGGATGAGCCGTGAAGAAGCCAGTTCTAGTTCGCAATCGGTCATGATTTTCGGGTTGTGTATCATATTTGTATTTTTCCTTTTAGCGGCACAGTATGAAAGCTACATCCTTCCATTTGCGGTATTAATTGCTATTCCGGTTGGTTTATCTGGTGTATTTGTGGGAATTACTTTTGCTGAATTATCTAATAATATTTACGTACAAATCGCCATGGTTATGTTGATTGGTCTTCTTGCCAAAAACGGAATCCTTATTGTGGAATTTGCCATCCAGAGACGTAGAGCTGGTAAAAGTTTAATTGCTTCGGCTGTAGAAGGTGCAAAAGCCCGTTTCCGTCCGATTTTGATGACTTCTTTGGCATTTATTGCAGGTTTAGTTCCTTTGATTTTCGTGGTTGGTCCTTCTGCAATGGGTAATCTTTCGATTGGTTATGCCGCGATTTCAGGAATGTTATTCGGAACCATCTTGGGCGTTTTTGTTGTTCCTGTTTTGTTTGTGGTTTTCCAGGCTTTACACGAAAAAATCAATGGAAAAGCAGTCACAGAAGCCGATTGGGAATATTAATTTACAGAGGTTTTAATTTAAATCAATATTAATTCTCGCAGATTAACAGGATGAAGCAGATATAATTTTTGTTATCTGCAAAATCGGAGAAATCTGCGAGAGATTAAAATAACCTCTATTAATTCAAATGATTTTTAAAAAATGAATTCAATTAAAAATATAGCATATATCGCATTAATCTTGGGAACGGCAATTGCTTGTAATGTTCAGAAATATGAACAACCCGAAATCAAAATGCCTGAAAGCTTCAGAAACGACAGCATTGCAACTGATAACAACGAAAATATTGCTAAAATCAGTTATAAAGATTTCTTTAAAGACCCTGTTTTAGTGAGTTTGATTGATAAAGCAATGACTCAGAATAATGATTTGCAGGTCGCTTTAAAACAGATAGAATTTGCTTCTTTAGCTTATAATCAAAGTAAATGGGGAAATGTTCCCACTGTGAATGCAACGATAGCTAATGCAAGTGTGAACCGACCTTCCGACAACAGTATGAACGGAATGATGGCGGGACAATTTATGGGAAGTCGGTATATGCAGGATTATACCACATCCATCAATATTTCTTGGGAAGCAGATATCTGGGGAAAAATAAAAGGTAAAAAAGAACAGGCTTTATCAGATTATCTCAAAACTCAGGAAGCTGCAAAAGCCGTAAAAACGCAATTGGTAGCAACGGTTGTTCAGGCTTATTATAATCTATTGATGCTGGATACTCAACTTGAAATTACCAAATCAAACCTACTTTATTCTGATAATACGCTGAAGTTTTTGGTGAAACAACAGGAAGTGGGTTTAACAACTGCTTTGGCAGTTCAACAGCAAGAAATAGTAAAAGACCAGATTTTAAAATCTATTCCAGCGATTGAAAGCTCGATTATTACTCAGGAAAATGCGTTGAGTATTCTGACTGGTTCGATGCCAAATAAAATCGAAAGAAGTGCAAGTTTGAATAATGTGCAGTCTCCTGATAATATCGCATCAGGAATTCCTTCCGAATTGTTGAGTTACAGACCCGATATTAAAAGTGCAGAATATGATGTGAGAAAAAGTGTTTCTGCAATTAATGTGGCAAAAGCAAATATGTATCCTTCTTTTAACATCACAGCCCAAGGCGGTTTGAATGCTTTTAAAGCAAGTAATTGGTTTAATATTCCAGGTTCACTTTTTGGTATGGTAGCCGGCTCTTTAGCACAACCTATATTAAATGGAAAACAATTAAAAACCCAATTCGAACAGTCTAAAATTGTTTCTGAGCAGGCTGAAATCAATTTCAAACAATCGGTTTTAAAAGCAGTTGGTGAAGTTTCTGATGCTTTGATTCAAATTCAAAAGCTGGAAGAACAGCAAAAAATAAGTGAAGGCTTGGTGAGAAAATCTAATGAAGCCGTTGAGAAAGCAGATTTGTTATTTAAATATAATTCAGCGACTTACCTGGAAGTCATTTTGGCTCAAACCAACAAATTGCAGGCAGAACTTGATTTAGCTTCCTTAAAAGCTCAAAAGTTGAATGCAATAACCGCTCTTTACCGCTCTGTAGGCGGAGGATGGCAGTAAGCTAAAATAAAACCTGCTATTTCTAATGGATTTAGCAGGTTTTTAAATTAAATATTCTACAAAATAAGTCAATTTTGAAGCTTTGGGTAAAAGACAGATAAAACCAATGAAGTAATAATTGTACTTTTACAAATCTATTACTAAATAAAAATGACGACACTCTTTATAAAAAATATGGTTTGCAACCGTTGCATAATGGTGGTTCAAAATGAATTGGATAAACTGGGTTTGCCAGCGGTAAGTGTTAGCCTTGGCGAGATAGTTTTTGAAAAGGAACCTAGTCTTGAAGAGAAGAATAATTTAGCAGAAGCTCTATCAGCATTGGGTTTTGAAATGATAGATGACAAAAAAAGCAGGATTATTGAAAAGATAAAAAATACCATCATTGAGTTGGTACATCATCAGGATAATGAGGCTAAAACCAATCTATCGGATATTTTGAGTACAAGACTTCATAACGATTACAATTATTTATCCAACCTTTTTTCGGAAGTAGAAGGCACAACGATTGAGAAATATTTTATCGCCCAAAAAATTGAAAGAGTAAAAGAATTACTGGTTTATGATGAATTGTCATTGAGTGAAATTGCTTTTCAACTTAATTATTCGAGTGTTGCCTACCTTAGCAATCAATTCAAAAAAACTACCGGATTAACGCCGAGTCACTTCAAACAAATAAAGGAAGAAAAACGCAAACCATTGGATAAGGTTTAGTAAATCTTACAAATCAATTCCATAATTCCACAATAAGTATTTTCTGTATTATCGCCAATTTTGTATTGCAAATAAAGCAATAGAAATTATGGCAACAAATAACAATAAAGAGACCGTTTACATTCCTTTAGAAGATGTAGAAAGCGAACATTGCGCATTAATCGTTGAAAAAGGATTGGCAAAAGTTGATGGTATTGAATCTCAAAAAGTAGAAATCAACAACCGCAGAGCAGCGATTACTGTTACAAATACCGAAACCATTGGTAAAGCCGTAAAAGCGGTTAAAGACTTAGGTTATGGCGTTCCCACCGTTAAAAATTCTTTCCCCGTTTTGGGGATGACCTGTGCTTCTTGTGCGGGCAGTGCCGAAAGTATCGTAACCTATGAACCTGGTGTGATTGACGCTTCTGTCAACTACGCAACAGGAAATCTAACAGTTGAATACCTTCCCAATATGACAGACGCTACCAAACTGCAAAAAGCAGTTCAAAGCGTTGGTTATGATTTGCTTATTGTTGATGAAGCAAAGCAACAGGAATCTTTGGAGACCATCCATGCAGAGAAATTCAAAAAGTTACAAAACAAAACAATTTGGGCGGTTATATTGTCATTACCCGTTGTAGCCATCGGCATGTTTTTTATGGATATGCCTTATGGCAACGAAATTATGTGGGCATTTTCTACTCCTGTCGTACTTTGGCTGGGTAAAGATTTTTTCATCAATGCATGGAAACAAGCCAAACACCGTTCTGCAAATATGGATACCTTGGTCGCATTAAGCACAGGGATTGCCTATTTATTCAGTGTATTTAACATGTTTTTTATGGATTTCTGGCAGCAGAGAGGATTGCATGCGCATGTTTATTTTGAAGCTGCAGCGGTCATTATCGCATTTATTCTTTTGGGTAAATTATTAGAAGAAAAAGCCAAAGGCAACACCTCTACTGCCATCAAAAAGCTGATGGGTTTACAGCCAAAAACAGTCATGGTTATAGCTCCAGACGGAACAGAAAAACAAACAGCTATTGAAGATGTACATGTAGATGATATCATCCTGGTAAAACCTGGCGAAAAAATTGCAGTCGACGGAATGGTTACTTCTGGCAATTCGTATGTTGATGAAAGTATGCTGAGTGGCGAACCTGTACCGGTATTAAAGCAAGAAAATGAAAAAGTATTTGCCGGAACCATTAATCAAAAAGGGAGTTTTCAATTTAAAGCAGTGAAAGTAGGTAAAGAAACCATGCTTGCCCAAATTATTAAAATGGTGCAGGATGCGCAAGGCAGTAAAGCTCCTGTACAAAAATTGGTTGATAAGATTGCAGGTATTTTCGTACCGGTAGTGATTGGCATTGCGATACTTACTTTTATTTTGTGGTTTATTTTGGGTGGTGATAATGGTATCGTACAAGGATTGTTAGCAGCCGTTACCGTATTGGTTATTGCTTGTCCTTGTGCTTTGGGATTGGCCACGCCTACCGCCATTATGGTGGGTGTTGGTAAAGGGGCAGAAAATGGTATTTTGATTAAAGATGCCGAAAGTCTTGAGTTGGCTAAGAAAGTTAATGCCATTGTTTTAGATAAAACAGGAACAATAACCCAAGGAAGACCGGAAGTAACAAGCATTCAGTGGCTTAACAATGATGATGCAACCAAGACTATTTTACTGAGTATCGAAAAACAGTCAGAGCATCCTTTGGCAGAAGCAGTCGTGAAGCATTTGGCAGGCGTTGCTACCACAACTTTATCAAACTTCGACAGTATTACAGGGAAAGGTGCAAAAGCGACTCATGACAACGAAACCTATTTTGTAGGAAATAAAAAACTCTTGGCAGAAAACAACATCGCGATTTCAGAATCATTACAAAACCAATCTGACGAGTGGGGCAAACAATCTAAAACGGTCATTTGGTTTGCAAACAGCCAGCAGGCACTTTCTGTTATTGCTATTTCTGATAAAATAAAGGAGACATCCGTTCAGGCCATTAAAGAAATGCAAGAAATGGGTATCGAATTGTATATGTTAACGGGTGACAATGAAGCTACCGCTAAAGCAATTGCTGAACAAACAGGTATTCTGCATTACAAAGCCGAAGTATTGCCACAGCACAAAGCAGATTTTGTAAAAGAACTGCAACAGCAAGGCAAAGTAGTCGCAATGGTAGGTGACGGAATTAATGACAGCACCGCTCTAGCAACAGCCGACGTAAGTATTGCGATGGGTAAAGGCAGCGACATTGCAATGGATGTAGCCAAAATGACCATCATCTCATCAGACCTTACCAAGATACCTCAAGCTATACGCTTATCTAAGCAAACCGTGGCCACGATTAAGCAAAACCTTTTCTGGGCATTTATTTACAATCTAATTGGGATTCCTTTAGCTGCCGGAATATTATATCCCATCAACGGTTTCTTGCTCAACCCAATGATAGCCGGAGCTGCAATGGCTTTGAGTAGTATAAGTGTAGTAACCAATAGTTTAAGATTAAAATGGAAGAAATAAATCTGTAAATATCACAAATCAAAAGGGAAATAGTGTAAAAAATAAGTACAAGACAATGCAGAAATTTGTACTACAAAAATTTATTTAAAATGAAAAATATAGAATTGAGCATACCAGGTATGCAAAGTGCACATTGCCAAGCAAGAGTAAATAGCGCAATCGCAGCTATTGAAGGTATAAAAATCGAAAACTTAGAGGCTGGAAAATTATCCGTTTCTGTTGAAAGCGACGAAGTAAAAAAAGAGCTGGTAGACACTATTGAAAAAAACGGCTACAAAGTAGACGCTGATGATAGCGAAAAAGGTGCAAGCCCTTCAAGCGGATGCTGTACTAACTAAAAGTTTAATTTAATTTCAGGGATAGTGTATCAACAATACATTACATCCCTGAATTTTTAAATTTAGCCAACTAAGAGATTCTTACTTTATAAGGCTAACAAAAAAAATAGAAACAATATACGGATGAAAAAATACAAGTGGATTACTCATAAAATAGTAAAGGAAACGGAAGATACTATTAGCATATATTTTGATACTGCACAAGAGGTATTCAGTTACCTTCCGGGGCAATATCTTAACGTAAAATGTATGATAAATGACGAGCTGGTCATCAGGTCATATTCATTTAGTTCAAAACCATCCGATAAATTTCCCTCTATAACAGTAAAACGTGTTGCCCGAGGAAAGATGAGCAACCATCTTGTAGATAATGCAATGTTCATTTCAATTTGGGAAATAGAAGCTCCATTTGGCAATTTTGTTTTAGAAAATCAGATTACAGAACAAGCTCAAATAGTTCTGTTAGCTGGCGGAAGCGGTATTTCACCTCTATTTTCTATGTTGAAAAGTATTGATAAAAAGATAAAAATGCCTTTACTTATTTACGGCAATAAATCTCCCGAAGAAACTATCTTTTGGGACGAATTGGAAGCTATGCAAATGGAAAGACAGCTCAACACCTATTATTCTTTTACCTCCAACGAGTTTACATCATCCGAAATCAACCATATCTCAGAGAGGTTTTCTCTGCCTATACTCCACTCTATCATCACGGAACAAATTGAAATGGTGGAAGAAGCGCATTACTACATTTGCGGCCCAGTTGGGTTGATGAACCTTTATCAGAAAGCTTTACTTGGGCTGAATATTCCGCCAAAACAGATTCATACCGAATATTTCGCCCTTGTTCCCGAAGAAAATTTCGTGTTTGAAAATGATGATATATCTAAAGATGTTATCGTAAATTATTTTCAGGACCATTACATTAAAGATGAAGTACAGACCTACGAATGTACTTCGCTTATTGAAGTAAAAGCCAGTCAATCGCTATTAGATGCAATGAAGGAACATCATATTAAAGTTCCGACAGCTTGTAAAAATGGAACCTGTGGCACTTGTTGGGCGCTTAAAACCGATGGTGAAGTGCGGATGGTCAACAATCACGCACTTACAGAAGAGAATATCTCGGAAGGCATTATTTTGCTATGTCAGAGTTATCCGCTCAATCAGGAAGTCGTCATCAATCTATCTTGACCTTTTATCTAAAAAACGAATATCAAGAATTTTAATATTTGACTAAGTATTAAAAAACCACACAAAACAACTGAATATTAGATGATTACAATAAAAATCCGATATATCTTTCAGTTGCGATATTAAGTAATTAAATCTATAATCAGTAAATCTTACAAATCAAACCCCAAAAACAGTAAAAGAAATCGGGCTATTTTGGCTCAACTTTGTATCAATAAATAATTTAAAATAAAAAAAATGGAAAATATGAATTTTCAGTTCAAAACAAATATCAATTGCAGCAGCTGCTTAGCAAAAGTAACCCCTTTTTTAAATGAGGCTAAAGGTATTGAAAAATGGGAAGTAGACACTTTCAATAGAGAAAAAATCCTCACCCTGAAATCTGAAGGAATTAGCGAACAAGAAGTTATAGAAATAGTTCAGAAGGCAGGTTTCAAAATTGAAGCCATAAAATAATTTAAAAAGATGAAAAGGCTAATACATACATTGTTGGGCGTAACCGTCTGTTTGGCTACTTTATCGGCCTGTAACAATGTAGAAACTAAAAAAAGTAAAGAAATGACAAATCACGAACACACAGACAATAAAAGCGCTTACGCTTGCCCAATGCACTCGGAAGTAACCGGAAAACAGGGCGAAAAATGTCATATCTGTGGAATGGATTTGAAAGCAGTTAACCCTGATAATGCAAATCCTTATCAGGTACAGCTAACTTCTTTTCCACAAAATATAGAAGCCGGAAAACCAACGAAATTGACCCTTGCCATAAAGCAAAATGAAAAAAATGTGCCTCTGGATATTTCACACGAGATGAAATTACATGTCATGGTGGTAAATGAAGATTTAACTTGGTTTCACCACATTCATCCGGAAGAGCAGGCTGACGGTGCCCATGCTGTCACCGAAACATTCCCCAATGGTGGAAAGTATCTGATTTTTTCTGATTTTAAACCGACCGGCGGCGAACAAACTTTAAACAAGCAGGAAATTGAAGTACAAGGAAAAAACATTCCACTTAATAATGACATTTCAACCAAATATGTCTCAAAAGTAGATGGATTTACAGTAACTCTTATCAATGGAAGTGATTTTAAAACCAATAAAACACAACATCTGGAAATAGCCATCGAAAAAGACGGAAAAAAATTAAACGAAAATGACTTGCAACAATATTTAGGCGCATCTGCCCATATCGTAATGATTGGGAAGGTAGATAAAGAATTTTTGCATATTCATCCGGTGTCAGACAAGCGTTTCCCGATTTTTGCACAAACACATATCGAAAAACCAGGAGTTTACAGAATGTGGGCGCAGTTCAAAATCGATGGAACAGTGCATACCGCAGATTTTACCGTTGAGGTAGCAGAAGGTAAAAAAGGCGAAAACGAAGAAAAATCGCACGCGCATCAGCACTAAAAGGTTTTTGAAAACAAGTGTGGCTAGTCCTGTACAGCTAACAAGACAGATAATCTAAAATTATTTCTAAATCTTCTATAAAAATGATTGAAGATACTTCTGGATTGGTCACAAAAACAAAAATCATCACTTAATAATTAAGTGATGATTTTTTTTATCATACAAATGCTTTTTTAAGTGAAAAAATCTAATTCCCTTGCGAAGCCGCATTCAAATAATCATCACTGATATCTTTATCTTTTTTAAAATCCATTTTTCCGAATTTATAACTGAAACTGATTCCAAACGAACGAAGCGGTAAATAGCGCTCAGAATATGAGCTATAATCATTCGTATTAACTGTCGTAACTTGGTTAATATATTTGCTGAAAGGATTGGTCGCCGTAAAACCTATACTCGCTTTTTTGTTCCAAAATTGTTTTCTCGCTGCAATGCTGTACGTGATAGATTGAGGGTTTTTACCCTGAATATTTTTCGCTGAAGAATTATAATTTCCAAACATTTCTACAATAAAATCTTTTGGAAACTGATAATTCATATTCAAATTTAATCGATAACGCATTCCCATATCAACATTTCCAAAATAATCGCTGACAATATATCGGTGGAAAAGCATCATATTTCCACGAATATTTAATTTATTATTTAACAAAGGAATTGAACCCGACAAAATACCTCCGGAATTATATTCTTTCCCAATATTGTCCCTAGAAGTAACAGAAATATTGGTATAATCTGTTCCATTAACGGTATAAATTGGGTAAAAAGTGGTGATTTGTTTTAAATCCTGACTGTTTATTCTTTCTGTAAGCGTCAACGAAAGATTAGCTCCATTTTCAAAACTTTTATTGTAGCCCAATTCCATATTATCGCCAATTTCAGGTTTTAATGAAGGATTTCCTGTGGTCAAATTATGAGGATCGCTGAAGTTTAAAAACGGATTCAATTCAGAATATTCAGGTCTTTCAACTCGTCTTGTATAAGCCAGTTTTATCGTTTCTCCGCTGTCAAATTTGTGTGACAGAATAAATGAAGGAACGAGCAAACTGTAAGATGGAATATTGGTATTCTGATAATCAATTTTCACCGTTGTATATTCGTAACGTGCTCCTGCTCTTACATCCAGCCAATCATTAAATAATTTTAGGGAAGATGAAAAGTATGTCGCATAAACTCCCATATCATATTTCAAATGAAAAGACTGAAAAGGATCAGATTCATATTGTCCTGACAAAGCATCCAAAACATTTACATTAGTTGCGGTTGTAATGTGCTGAAAAACCGATTTCGCACCCATTTCCAGCGTCACTTTATCATTAATTGGCTGTACATAATCAACTGACAAATTATGACTTGTATCTGTTCCCGGATTGCTTCCGGAAATGCCGTCATACGGAGAAAATGCGCCGGCTAAACTCTGCGTTTGCAAATAATTACTTTTCGGCGAACCAAAGCTTACCACATAATCTGCCGTTAATTCCTGACCTTCTTTTTGAAATGTTTTTCGGTAACTTAAATTGGCATCAATAGAATTCACAGAAGAACGATTGTCAGAGTTTCTGTAACCGATAATTGACTGTTCGCCCGATGTAGAAAAATCCCTAATATACTGTTCCTGATTGATGAACCCAATGCTTTTATTAGCAAAATCATTGTAAGAAATCGAACCGCTCAACGCATTTGCCTTGTTGATTGACCAGTCAAAACCCAAACCTGTACGATATCCGTATCTTTGAAAATCGGTGTACCCATTTTGCAGTAACTGAGTTTCGTTCGTTGTGGTATGTGAAATTCTATTTTGCGAAGAAGGCGTTCGGGATTTCAATTGTGCATTTCCGCTGAAAAAAGCATTTAAACTGAAATTGTTATTCCTAAAATTAAGATTGACAGAACCAGTTTCAAATCTTGTTCCCAAAGAACCGTTGACAATTCCGTTGATGCCTTTTACTTTACTTTCGTTCAGAACAATGTTGATAATTCCGCCAGTTCCTTGTGCATCATATTTTGCTCCAGGACTTGTAACCGCTTCTATACTTTTTATCTGACTTGCAGGAATCGAAGCCAGCGCATCAGCGAGACTATTTCCGAATATACTGGACGGTTTTCCATTAATTAAAAACCTGACATTCGGATTTCCTTGAAGCTCGACATTTCCGTCTGCATCTACAGTTACCTGCGGAACTTTTCTCAAAATATCTATCGCAGCACCAGTTTGTGATGTTAAATCATTGGCAACATTATAAACGATTTTGTCAATTTTATTTTCTACAACAGCCTTTTTTCCGCTAATGATAACTTCCTGAATGTTTTTAATTTGATTTCCTTTTAAAGAATCTTTCGTTGTTCCCGGATTTGTAGTTTGGGCGTTAGCCAATATTGTAAATAGTAAAATAATAGGAATTGATAGTTGTTTCACAGTGCTGTAATTATTATGACACAAAAGTGAAGCCCAATTTTGTAAGAATTTTGAATTTATAAGGATTTAAGAAAATAATTTGATTATTTATATTTGTAATTTTTAACGTCAAGTTTGCAAAGTTTTTTTTAAAAATGATTGAAAATACTTATTGGCTCGTAAAGGTGCTTCGCTCAACAAAATCAGATAAATTATTAAAAATAAAACCACAATAGCGATGTTCTATTGTGGTTTATATTCAAATACAATCAGTTCATTTAAAAACTCTTAACAAAGCCAATTCCTACACTTTTATTCTGGTAAAAAGGCATCACCATTGTTGCTGAATTCTTATTTTTCCCTCCCAAAAGAGTATTTATTTTTGGAAATAACCAATACGATAATTCTGTCGAAAGAATCCCAAAACCGGCTCCGGCAACCACATCTCCAAACCAATGTTTGTCATTCAGCATTCTGTAAACTCCGGTGAAAACAGCTAAAGAATATCCTGAAATTCCGAGTAAAAAATTGGTATCTTTATATTCTCTGTACATAAACTGCGCAGACGCAAATGCAATCGCAGTATGGCCCGAAGGAAACGACAGATTATTAGATTGGTCGGGTCTTTCTTCTTTTGTAATATGTTTCAAAGGAAGCACAAATGCAGAAGTTATCATCATCGACGTGCCGTAGATTATACTTCTGTCACGAAAATTGTGTTTCCCTTCTACTCCGAATGCATTTAATCCATAAACCAATGCTGCAGGCGCAAATTGAGAGTAGTTATCAAGTCTGATGTGGTCTGGTTTGTGTTCGTTAATCTCGTCTCTTGTGGAGAAATTTAATTGTTTTAAACCATTCATACTTAAACTGGCGGCGCCATATCCAATCAGCACTGTCGGAACAATTAATTTTTTATAGTTTAACGTATTTTTTTCTGTATTCAGTACAATTGTGCTGTCTTTTTCAGCTTCCTGAATCTGAACTGTATCATTATTTTGCGCCTTACAATTTCCAAAAACTGATAGTAAAATGAAAAGGCTGACGGCTGTTATTTGACGGTAATTTGACATTTCTTTGTGTATTAGAATTTATTAAAATCATTTGTGAGTCGAACATTAACTTCTTTAAATTTCGCAAGGGTATTTTGCCCGTACTCTGTAAAATATTGGTGATTTTTTAGAAAATCATAGTTCTCCATCTGCCATTCTTCATCTGTAAAAACAAGTCCGAGATATTTTTCGAACTCCAATCTTAAAGCTTTTTCATATTTAGGATAATTAGTTTTTGTTAAATGAAATAAATCTGTATCACATAGAATTTTTTCAACCTCTGATATAGGATTTTGAGGATTTTTTGTAGAATCGATACATTGTAAAACCTTTTGGATGAAATCTTTTTCACAACCGAAATTTCTAAGAAAATCACTGGCAATTCTCTTACTTTCTTGTTCGTGACCTTTATAAATAAAAGCATATCCGCAATCGTGAAACCAGGCAGAAACCTGCAAAATGCAAATATCTTCCTCAGAAAGTTCACTTTCCTGACAGATTTCACGCACTGCAGAAACCACTTCATAAGTATGCCCGATATTGTGAAAGGTCAATTCGTTTGAAAGATTTTCTGTAAGAAAAAGGATCGCATAATCTCTTACAGCTTGTAATAAATTATTCATCTTTATTATATTTAAAACTTATAGCTATAACCCAATCTTACAACCTGTGTTTCGTAGTAATCATCGCTGGTGTAGCGGAAGCCAATTCCCTGAATCTGCTTTTTAACCACCATCGTATTTAGCAAATCGGTAGCATTAAAAAACAACTCTCCTTTTCCGTTTTGAATTGACTTTTTAATACCAACATCAACAGAAAACCTCGAACCTATTTTCCCTTGTGGAATAATATCCGGAGCCAAATAAACTGCCGTCAGCTGAGCATCAAATCCACCAACAAATTTGAAAGTATTATTGAATTTCACATTTCCAGATATAGCATTTTGCATTTCTGCCGAAAAAGAATTCGGAGTCGGATAAAGGTTGGTTACGGTAAAAGCATTAATCTGGTTTCTGTAAAGATTTCCATTGATATTAAATGAATACACTTTTGAAATTTTCTGATTTAAAATCATTTCAAGTCCTGAATTATAGCTTTTTCCGGCATTCTGAAATACAGCATAAACTAAAGTGCTCCCCGGAACAATACTCGAAATTCTCGTAATTGTTCCATTAGAAAAACGATGATACAATGCAGAATACAAATAGCCATTATCCCAGTTATATTTATGTCCCAACTCAACCGAATTGGTAAATTGAGGTCTCAATTCGGGATTTCCCACCTTGATAATTTCGGCATCGTCATATTTTGGAAAAATTCTGATATCCACTTCATTGGGTCTATCAACTCTTCTGTTGTAAAAAATTGAAAATTTGTTTCTGTCATTGAGTTTATATGCCAATCTCATATTTGGAAACGGTTGTGTGTAATTGTAACCATCGCTTTTATAGGTTGGATGATTCAGGTTGACATCGTACTGAATGTTCACATATTCTAACCTTACTCCCAATTCAGCTTCCCATTTTGGAGTTTCGAAAATATAATTCGCATAAACGGCAGGAATTAATTCTTTGTAATTTGCCCAACCTCCTGCATTCACATCCAAAACAGAGTTTGCTCCGGGAATAAAATTCATATTGGTAGGAATACTTCGGTTTCTCAATTTAATTCCGGTTTCCAATCGTCCGTATTTAAAAGGTTTGATGTAATCTATATTCAAATCAAAAACCTGCTCATCCGATAATAATTTAAAAGCATCTGTTCCTGTGGAATTTGGCAAATAATTATCATAAAAATATTTTTCATCTTCTCTGTGAAAGGTATAATTGAAACCCACATTCAGCAAATGACCCGCTTCTTTGAATTTATGCTGATAATTAGCCGTTCCCATTATCGTTGTCTTCAATTCATCTTCCAAAAACTGCCACAAGCGAAGGCGTTGAGAAAAATCTCCGTTGAAAAAAGGCTGGTCACCACGGTCAATAATTTTTTCACTTCCATACATTCCGGAAACCGTTAATGAATTTTGAGAATCAATATTCCAATCCAAACCGGCTTTTGTCGTTAGAAAATTGGTATTTCTGTTTCGTTTTAATTGAGAGTTAATGATTGTTCCGTCATCGTAAGTTCTTGTAACGAATTCATTTTTATTCAATGTCTGTGTGTAAAGGTTATCTGCCTGAAGAAATAAATTAACCTTATTTTTTCTGTAGTTAAGAGACAATGAAGGATTAATTTTCGGTGTAAAACTATATTGAGGTCTTATCGTAGGAAGATTTTCTTGTCGCACCCAAAGCGAACCCGTTCCGTAGGTAAAACCTACTTTTCCGTTCCAGCCATTTTTTGTATTTTTCTTCATGATAATATTGATGATTCCAGCGTTTCCATTGGCGTCATATTTTGAAGAAGGATTGTTGATAATCTCAATTCTATCAATGGAAGAAGCGGGAATATTATCTAATCCGGTCTGACTTCCGAAACCTGTAAGAGCAGTTTGCTTTCCATCAATTAAAACTGTGATTTTATCATTTCCTCGCAACTGAACTTTCCCATCCTGAACTGTAACTCCCGGTAAATTCTGCATCGATTGTAGTACAGAACCACCACTCTGACTGATATTATCAGCTACAGAATAGGTCTTTTTATCCATCTGATTGCTGATTTCGTTTTTCTTTGTTGAGGTTAAAATAACTTCCTCAATCTTAGTTTCTTTTTCGTCTTTTAGCTGTTCCAATTCAATATCAGGAACTTCAAGAAATTCTGAAAGACTTCCCACAAACAAAGCCTGTCTCTGCTTTTGAAACCCTGAATGTGAAAACTCCAGCTTATAATTACCAGGTTTAATTCCTGTTAAAGAAAATCTCCCTTCTTCGTTAGTAATTGTTCCAGCCACAAATGCCGTATCTTTTTCTGTTTTTGCCACTACGTTCACGTAAGACAAAGCCAATCTGCCAGTTTTATTTTTGATTAATCCGGAAATAGTCACGCCTGCAACCTGAGCATAAGCCATACAAGAACTTAATATCATTATCAAAAAAAGAAATAATCTGATTCTATCCATTACGTTTATTTTCATACAATAATCCGGAATGATTTAGAAGAAATTTTGAATTCCATTAGTCAAAATCAAATCTGGAGATTATTTACAAATAAAAGCCACTTATAAAAGTGGCTTCCGTCTAATAAAAATAATCGGCTTAATTATCTAATCTTTATGAAGTTTGATAAAATTACCTTTTACATCAAACAAAGCATCTCCATTCTCAACTTCTGCTTCGTACATTATTGTTCCGTTGGCTTTCGTGATTTTTGCAGCTTCTTTTATTTTTCCTAATTTATTTTTCGCAATATAAGATGAAACTTTTTCAGGAAGCTGATTAGCTTTAATTTCAACTTCTTTTTCTTCTAAAGCTCCCTGAGCATTATAAACCACACTCATTTCCTGCCCTTTGTATTTGAAAGAAGCTTCAAATTTTCCGTCTTCTTTTCCCACTCTGCTTTTGTAGTAGGATAAGCTTTTTGAAATGATTTTTCTACAACATCGGGAACTTTTACACTTTTTTCTTTTTTCTCCTGAGAATATGCCAATGTGCTTAAACTCATTAAAGCCATTGCTAAAACTAATTTTTTCATTTTAAATATTTTAAATTAATACGGTAAAGTTGAAACCCAATTTTGAAGAGATATTGAATTTTTGGAAGTATATTAAAAAAAACATTTAAAATAAGCCATAGAAAAAAATGCCGATTTTCTAAAAATTCTAAATTATAACTGAGTGATTACATTCATTTAACATTCTGTAAAAAAACTACATTGTAAGTATGCTAACTTATAAGGAAAATTACAAATGACTTTATTTTAATTTTTAACAAATTATGAATTATTTATTTCTTCTTGTTTAAAGTTGATTTTACTCAACAAAGTCGGTAAAACGATTAATAAAAGAGGCAATGCAATGATAAATCCACCAATAACGGCGATGGCTAAAGGTTGATGCATTTGTGCGCCAGTTCCGATTCCTAAGGCTAAAGGCATTAGAGCGATAATTGCTCCTAAAGCAGTCATTAATTTCGGACGAAGTCTTGTGCTGATGGCGTAGATTACAGCCTGTTCTTTGGTTTTCGTTGCTAAACTTTCGTGGAATTGCAGATAGGTGAAAATGGCATTTTCTCCGATGATTCCGACCATCATAATGAGTCCTGTGTAACTACCTACATTCAAAGGAGTGCTGGTTAAAAACAACAATAAAATACCTCCCGAAAGTCCTAAAACTGACACCAATAAGATGATTAAAGCCACCAAAACATTTCTGAAAAGAAAAAGCATCACAGAAAAAACCAATAAACTGGAAACCACCAAAATGATAAGCAATTCTTTAAAAGATTTTTGCTGTTCGGCATATGCACCCCCATAAACTACAGAATATCCGCTTGGTAATTTTATTTTCTGATTGATTTGATTCTGAATTTCCTGAATCGTTCCACCCAGATTTCCGTTATCCAATCTTGCGGTTACAATTCCTAAAGTCTGCAAATCTTCTCTATTAACTTCGGCTGACCCCGTGATGATGTTTACCGTTGCAAATTCACTCAAAGGTTTCAAAGTTCCGTTGGGCAGAGCAATCATACTGTTGTTGATGTCGCTTAAAGACTGGTTACTTTTTTCGTTGTATAATAATCGTATCGGCGTGTATTGTACATTATCAAAAATATTTCCAGCAACATTTCCATCTAAATTGGCCTGCAATTGATTCTGAAAATCGGATAACGAAATATTATACTGAGCTAAAACAGAAAGTTTCGGAGTCACAACCATTGATGGTCCTGCAATCACAATTCCGTCAAAAACATCAGCGGTACCGTTTACTTTCTCTACAATTCCTGCTATTTTTTTAGAATAATCTTCAATCACTTTTTGGTCTGTCCCGAAAACTTTAATTTCAATTGGCTGAACACTGCTCATCAAATCGCCCAACATATCGGTAATAACCTGACCAAAATCGACCGTCAATGGCAAACCTGAAGCATCGATTTTTGCACGGATTTCGTCAGTCACTTCATTCGTAGTTTTGCTTCTGTTTTTCTTTAATTGAATTAAATAATCGCCTCGATTCGGTTCTGTGATGAAGAAACCCATTTGTGTTCCTGTTCTTCTGCTATACGCCTGAACTTCTGGTGTAGAAGTGATAATTTTCTCAACTTCTTTTAATTCTCTGTCGGTTTCTTCCAAAGAAGTTCCCGGTGGCGAATTGTAATCTAAAACAATGCTTCCCTCATCCATATCAGGCAAAAATCCGGTGCTGAGATTGGGAACAATTAAAGCTGTTAAAACAATTAATACTATAATAAAAGCATAACTAAATATTGGTTTTATTATGAAAAATCCGACCCATTTTCTTTCCTTCACATCATGATGCTGAAGGTGGGTTTCTTTTTTGTTTCCTGAAGAAAGTAATAGATAAATAATTGGTAATAATATCCAAGTTGCAAAAAATGAACAGATTAAAGTGATAATCATTGTATCTGTCATCACTTTAAAATAAGCTCCCGCAACTCCACTCATCAACATAAAAGGCAGAAAAATAACAATTGTACTGAGCGACGAACCAACCATTGCTTTTAATAAATAATTAATCGCTTTTTGCACCAACGTTTTGGAATCTTCTTCCGGATGTTCTTCGTGAGTTCGATGGATTTGTTCCACCACAACAATCGCATCATCGATGATTAATCCTATCGCAGCAGCGATTGCGCCCAAAGTCATAATGTTGAATGTTTGTCCCATTATATAAAGAACCAACATCGTAAGACTTAAAGTAATCGGAATTATGATTAAAATAACCGCACTCGCTTTCCAAGAACGAAGAAAAATAATCGCTACGATAATTGCCAAAACCAATCCAATCCACAAAGCATCGGTAACACTTTTGATGGAATCATTCACAAAATCTGCCTGAACGTAATATGGTTTTAATACTAAATCTTTCGGCAAAGTTTTCTGCAATTCTGCAATTTTTGCTTCCATTGCTTTACTTAAATCCACCACATTGGCGTTGGGTTGCTGAATGATGGCAATCAGAATGCTTTCCTGTCCGTTGGCGTTGACTTTTATATATTGTTTGGCATTATGAACATTGATTTGAGCAATATCACTCAACAAAACGATTCGATTTCCATTATTACTTACAACCAAATTTTTCAACTGACTTTCATTACGAATTTGAGCATCGGTAAGCGTTAAATATAAATATCGAAAATCGGAAGAATAGCCATTAGATTTAATGAAATTAGTATTATTGATAGCCTGTTCCACCGAAGAAGGCGCAATTCCTAATCTCGCCATTATTTCCTGATTCATCACGACACGAAATTCTTTATCCTGTCCACCGATAATTCTCACTTCACTTACTCCCGGAACTTGTGAAAGAAAAGGTTTGATGGTGTAAAGTGCCAATTGTTTCAGTTCAATTGGGTCTTTAGAACTGGAATTTAATGAATAACCCATTACCGGAAGAATTGACGGGTTCATTTTTTCAACAGAAATATTAACGTCTGCCGGTAATTGATTTCGAACTTGGTTGATGCTGCTTTCAATCTGTTGTTTAGATAAATCGACATTTACATTCCAATCCATAAAAGCTGATATTTCACAGCTTCCACGACTAGTTGTACTTTTCAAAACCTGCAAATCGGGAACTTTTTTTACGGCATCTTCCAAAACTTTAGTCACCCCGATTGTCATTTGGTTGACAGGTTGCTGTCCCGTATCTGCAATGATTTTTATTTTCGGAAAAGTAATCTGCGGAAATAAAGCCGACTGAATTTTGGTATAAGAATAAATTCCGCTTGCCAATATCAGGAAAATTAATACCAATAAAGGACTTTTATAAGTTACAAAAAATGACTTTTTCATAAAGCTAAGGTTTTTGTATTTTTACCGTTGCCGTATCACTCAATCCAAAATTTCCAGAGATAATCACTCTGTCTTTCGTCGTCAGATTTCCTGATTTTATCTGAATATATTTATCTGTTTCCACACCTTTTGTAATATCAGTTTTTACAGCAGTCGTATCATTAATTAATTTCATTACCCAAAAAGAAGACTGTGTTTCATCACTTACAACCGCCATTTTAGGAACAGAAAGTCCATAAGCGGAAGTTTTAGAAAAGCTAATGGTCCCAATTAAATTCTCAGGAATATTATTATTGGGAACTTGCAAAAGCACTTTTACGGTTTGAGAAACCGCATCAACAGAAGGCATTACTTTGGCAATTTTCCCCTGTAAAACTGTATTATCTGGCAAAGTAATCGGTAAAGAGCCTTTATTTTTGATGATTTGAAGGTATTCATAAGGCACATCAACCACGAAACCAAAACTGCTCGCGTCGGTAATGGTTGCCAAAACTTCTCCGTCTTGTACATAATCTCCGATTTGATGATTCAGCATGGCAACGTAGCCTGTTGCAGGGCTCGTTACCGTCGTCGTTCCGTTGAAACGAAAAGATTTATCCAGTTTATTGATGGTATTTCCCAATGCTCTCGCTTCTTTGGTCTGTAATCCGAAAAGTAGACTTCCTTTTCCGACACGGTCTGCTAACTTGATGGTCATTTTGGTGATGTAGCCTGTAGAATTGGCTTTTACATCAGATTTAAGTAAATAAGTTGCCGTTGCATTGAGTGTAATTGTATTATTTAATTGGACTGTATCTGACGGATAAGCGACTATGACTAATGTTTTTGGTTTCGCATTGGTCACAATCTCGGGTGCAGATTCTGTAGTTTTACTGCAGCTTATCATTAAAAAACTGAATAAAAGAATAGCAACTCCATTTTTAAAATTAAAACAGAAATCAGGATTAAAAGGTCGAATCTTGCAGCCCGACCTGAGCGGAAATCCTTTTTTATTTTTCTCAAAAAAATAAAAAAGATTGGGAGCGGAGGGCGGATTAGCTGCCCAAACCCTATTATTAATAGTCTTCATAATTATTGAATAATTAGATATTGCAACTGGTTTTTCAGATTGAATAATGTCGTGTTGTACTGAATGATATTTCCTTTTAAACTCAATAAATTGTTGATGGATAAAATAAAATCGACCATCCTCACATCGCCTGTCGGAAGTTGTTTGGCATTGGCATCAACCAAGGTTTTAGCATAAGTAATTTGCTGATTTGCGGTATTTATCAATTGATGATACTGCTCTAGCTGATTGCTAATCTGAAAAATCTGCTGTTGATATTGCCTTTGAGTCTGCTCAAGATACTTTTGTCGGGTTTGCAATAATAATTGATTCTGTTGCAGCAACATTTTTTTCTGATGCCCATCATAAATCGGAATGCTAACTCCGACTCCGACGCTCAAACCGAAATTTTTATACGGCGTACTGGTAAACGAAGACTGATAACCGCTATCCGAAAAAGCCGTAATCTTCGGTTTATAATTGTACTGAATGATTTTAGCGTCGTTTGAAAGCTTTAAACTATCGGCTTTAAAGGCATTTTCGTAGATACTTTGTTCAAAGGAAACAGGATTTAAGGTTTCATTAAAAGAAGGAGAATCAAGAGGTTCGAAAGTGTCATCAACAATTCCTGAAACATATTTTAGTAACGAATAATTGTTCTGCCAATCGGCTTTTTGCTGTTCGAGAGTCAGCTCATTTTGTTGAAGCGTCACTTTAAAAGTCAGATAATCTGTCTGTTTGAAAACTGAAGCTTGTGTCAGTTTTTTCAATACAATATCTTCCTGATTCAGCAAATGAATGATTTCTTTACTTAAATTATATTGTTGCTGACTCGCATACGTGGCAATATATTGGTCAGTAATTTGTTTTTTTAGTGTCTGAAGACTGATATTTTTCTGTGCTAAAACTTGGGCAATACTTGCATTAACTCCGTCAAGTCGGGTATTCAAATTATTACGACTAATGAATTCTTTGGCAACCCGAACGCCTGCAAAAAGCGATTGTCCGTTTGTGAGTGCATTATCGTATCCCCAACCTTTTATATTCGGTGAGTATGCTACATTTCCTTCTCCGGTAAAGATAAAACCATACGTTGCCTTTAATTTTAAACTGTCAATTCGATTAGAAATAATCTGATTGTTGTAATCATTTAAAACAGGACTATTGGTTTCCGCCGTCGCAAGGAAATAAGGCAGTGTATTTTTTGATTGCGCATCAAGTTTTAAACAACTCATTGAAACTATCAACATCAAAAAAACACGAGCGAAATATGTCTGTAAAGTATTCATATTCTACCAATTATTAGGTAAATATGAGACCCAATTTTGTGGAAATTTTGAATAAAAAAAAGATTGATACTAATATCAATCTTTATATGTTTTGTTTAAATGATTTATACTTGGATTAACGTACTTTCATTTTTCCATTTTTAAATCTTTCACTTGCGGTTTGATAATACGAAATCGTTTCAGCAACCTGCTCATTATTCTTTGATTTCACTTCTGATAAAGACTTATCAGCTCCCGAAACCACAAATTGTTTCACTCTTTTTCGGTCATCAATTTGGGTGAAAATATTTCCTTTCAGCATCCCCAACGTTCTGTAATTTCCGATAAAAGCTCTTTCGTCACCGATTTTTGTTTGGTTAATGTCTTTTCCGTACAAACTGGTATTGTAATTCCATCCTAAATATCCAAATAATGTTGGCATCACATCAATCTGAGAAGTCAATCTTTCAATTTTTTCAGGCTGTTGTTTTAAGTTATAAATAATTGCCGGAATATGATGTTTTGCAATATTAATTTCCCATTTCCCGGCACTGCTTGCGCAATGGTCTGCAACAATCACAAACACGGTGTTTTTAAACCAAGGTTTTGATTTTGCATCGTTGATAAACTTTCCTAAAGCGTAATCTGTATATTTCACTGCCCCATTTCTTTCGCCTTGTGGAAGGTCAATTTTACCAGCAGGAAAAGTATAAGGCTTGTGATTGGAAGTCGTCATTACAAACTGAAAAAATGGTTTGTTTGCTTTGGTGCTTTTATCAGCATATTTTATCGATTGTTTGTACAAATCTTCATCACAAATTCCCCACGCATTTTCAAAACTCACTTCTTTATCTTCTATCTTGAATCTTTGTGTTTTAATGTTGTCAGATAAAGGGTTTCCTCGGTCTCTGTCGACAATATCGAATCCTTGTCCGCCAAAGAAATTATTCATATTATCAAAATAACCGTCACCTCCATAAATGAAATAAGGCTGATAGTTTTTAGACTTTACAATGGTTGAAACAGAAAATAAATTATCATTATTTGGTCTTCTCACAATACTGTTTCCGGGAGTTGGAGGAACGGATAACGTTAACGCTTCCATACCACGAACGGTTCTGGTTCCGGTTGCATACAAATTGGTAAAGAATACACTCTCGTTGGCTAATTTTTCATAATTCGGAGTCAGGTTATCTTTATTTCCGAATGTGCTTAAAAAGTCGGCACTGAAACTTTCGATGGCAATCACAATAATATTCGGATTCTCCACTTGATTTCCTTTTGTCGCTCTCGAAATATCATCAAATTGAGTCGAAACATAATTTTGATTTTCCTGCAAAAGACTTTTCTTCACCACAGAATAAGCTTCTTTATCTGAAAGTTTTGGATAAAATGTTTCATAATCCAATTCATTAGATTTAAATGCTGAAACAAATGAAAATGCTCCATTTTTCCCCAATTCATTCACCACCAAATTATTGCTAAAATCTGCTTGTTTATTTTTCATTAAAAATCCTAAAGCAACAGCAATGATTACAAAAGGAAGTATATATTGAATACGATTTGAAATCGGACTTTTATCTGAAAAAGTATTTTTAAAAATATTGCATTTCTTAAAAATGAAAATAGTGGAAACAATCAATCCCACTAAAACCAAAGCAATTACCGGCAAAGGATAAGACTGATTAATATTCTCAACAACCTCATACGTGTAAATTAAATAATCTACCGCAATGAAATTGAATCTTACGCCAAACTCGTCCCAAAAAGGAATTTCCGCCAAAAGGCTGAAGTAAATAATGATGAAAATAAGGGTTAAATAAAAGTAAGTAAAGCATCGGTCAAACACAGAACCAATCCATCTTTTTGGAAATATCAAAAGATAAATTCCATATAAAAAAAGGAATAATGAGCCTATCGCCAAATCAAACAGAAATCCCGTAAAAAATGCTCTAATGATGTAAAACAGGCTAAAATCTACATCTTTTGAAGACCAAATTAGAAGAACTACTCTTATCAGAAATGAGAGTAAAAGATATAAACTCAATGTACTGAAAAGTGCTGAAAACCGTCCTTGGAAAGGTTTCTTTAGTGAATTCGATATTTTCATAGTTATTTTAAATTAAAATACAATCCGCAATAATAGAGTTCAATTTTGAAGAAATTTTGAATTTTTCTAATTGGATTGTTTTTTTTTAAATATAGGAATTTATTTTATTCTAAAAATTTGGGCCAATTTCGAAGAAAAATTGACAATCAACCTTAAATAATTCCCCCATCCTTTCCGAAAGAATATTTAATATTCGGTCACTTTAAATCCCTACAAAAAACATTATGTTTACAAAGAAACTTTAAAATAAAAGTTTAAAATTTCACAGAAAAAATGTGAAGGTTATTTTTAAAATCATAACTGATTTCCCAATTCTGAAACCTGCAAATTTCCTTTATAATAGCGAGACCAAGACCGCTTCCACTATTATCGTTTGAAAACCTTTTAAATCTTGTGAATATTAACTCAGGATTGAGGCTTTCTGTTCCGGAATTAGATACGGTAAAATATCCAGATGCTAACTCAACATTCATCATTCCACCTTGACTTGTATGTCTTATTGCATTGATTAAAAGATTATTAATTAAAATCTCTGTAAGAGATATATTTCCTTGAGATCTAACATTTTCATCCATTTCAGACGAAAAAACAATGCTTTTTTGATGGATATGTTCTTCCAGATTTCCGAGAGAATGATTGATTAGTTCATTAATGTCCATTTCTATGATATCAAATTGGCTGTTTTCAATTTTCGCCAATAAGAGAAGGTTTTTATTAATTCTTGAACTTCTACTTAATGCAATATTAATCTCTTCGATGATTACATAATGCTCATCCGTTAAATCTTTACTTTGCAGTAAAATATCCAGCTTGTTCTTTATAATGGCAAGTGGAGTTTGTAACTCGTGCGAAGCATTTTCTGTAAATTCTTTTTGTCCTTTAAAAACATAAACACTATGGTCGATTAATTTGCGCAACGATTCGTTCAGCTCTTCAAATTCGATAGTATCAGTCTTATAAAAACTGATTTGATTGTTAGTGTTCAGATTGAATTTTTTCAATTTTCCCAAAGTATCTCGGAAGGGCCCCCAAATGGTTTTAGATAGTCTTCTGTTCAAAATAAAAAGACCAATAACAATCATAATAAAGAAAAAACCAGTGACAAGCCCGATAATCATTACCGTGTCTTCGGTTTCTTCAATATTGGTTTCTATTGTAAATAAATAGGGAACATTTTTGATATAAATTACCTTTTTCAGGCATCTGTAACGCTCTATTTTTTTATCTGCTGAAAAGGGTTTAAATTTTTCTTCCGTGAAAATCGTATCCGGTTTAATCTGGTCTGAGTTTATTCTTTCAATATTTGTTCCCGGCTGAATTTTATTCCATAAGGCTATATTTTGCTGAATTTCTTCCTGACTGATATCACTCCTATTAAATTCATAAGAAGTTTTCTCAGCCACAATCGTATTATGCTCGTCTAATTCTTCCTGCCAAATAAAATCAACTACAAAATAATAAACAGGAATGCTTATCGTAAGTACGATTAATACATAGATAATAAACGGTTTTGTGGTTTTACTTAATAGCGGTTTCATAGCTTAATTTATCCATTTGTATCCTGTTCCGTACACCGTTTTCAGGTAGTGGTCACAACCTGCATCATAAAGTTTTTTCTTTAAATTTTTCACATGAGCGTAAACAAAATCATGATTATCGAGCATATCAGCAAAATCTCCCGATAGATGCTCTGCCAAAGTACTTTTAGAAATCACCTTATTTTTGTTTCCGACAAAATAAATCAATAAATCAAACTCTTTTTTGGTTAAAACAACAACTTCACGATTGACTGTAATGGTCTTTGATAAAAGGTCGATTTGCAATTCGTTTTGCTGAATGATATTAGAATTTTCAAACTGCTTTCTTCGGATGATAGAAAATACCCGCGCCATCAATTCAGACAAATGAAAAGGTTTGGTTAAATAATCATCAGCGCCCAGCTGCAAACCATTTACTCTGTCGTCTACAGCATTTTTTGCAGAAACAATAATCACTCCATCCTGTTTATTTTGCTTTTTTAATTCTTGCAATATCTCAAGCCCGTTTCCATCTGGAAGCATAATATCTAAAATAATACAGTCATACTCGTGATTTTCAATTTTATCAATAGCCTCACGAAAATTAGTCGCAAAAGAGCACAAATAATTCTCTTCAGATAAATATTCTGCAACACTTTGAGCCAGCTCTTTTTCGTCTTCTATGATTAGTATTTTCATTTTGCTAATTTATATATTGAATTTAGAAGAAATTTAGAATAATAATTTTTAAAAAGAAATTTAACAAACAGATGTTTAATTACAAATGTATTAACGAAATTAATGATACTATTTTAATTAAATGGATAATTAAGCGATCTCTTTCATTTAAAACAAAACAGGTCGATTTCCATCTAAAAATTAGACATTAAAATTAAAAGCAATTTAACAATGGAATCATTTGATTAAAACTAAAAACATTTATCTTTGCGCCCATGTTGAGATGGTTTTCCATAATATTTTCGATGATTTATGTACTTGCAACGACCAATGTAGCGGAAGTGTTGAAAGTACCTTTATTTATAGAACATTTGATGGAATACCCGGGAACTGTTACTGAATTTCTCGTTGAACATTACGATAATCATCAACCGGATGCAGACTGGGAGACCGACCAAGAGCTTCCCTTCTTTAATCCTCCTGTTGTTTTGATGGTTTACGCAAAACTTCCCGACACTACTTTTCACTTCGAAAAAATAAAAGAGATTATTATTTCTCAAAAACCAACTGTTTATAAGGAAAAGGACTTTTCCAGCTCTTATCTTTCCCGTATTTTTCAGCCACCACGCTTTTGTTAATTGATTTTTAATTTAAATATCAATGTTTTAAAGTTTTTCTTAAAGCAGTCGATTTCTTGTTAATTCAATTAATAATTTTTTCATGTTAAATAAAATTATTGAGTTTTCTGTAAAGAATAAACTCATTATCGCTCTTTTTACAATTGGGCTCGTTCTTTTTGGGGTCTATGAAACCACCAAACTTCCCATCGATGCACAGCCGGATATTACGAATAACCAGGTTCAGATAATTACCGTTGCATCTTCTTATGGTGCTGCAGATATTGAACGACTCGTAACTTTCCCTATCGAACAGGCAACCAGCAATATCAGCGGAATTACCGAAATCCGTAGTTTTTCACGTTTTGGATTATCGTTGGTAACGGTAGTTTTTGATGATGATACTGATGTGTATTGGGCCCGTCAACAGGTTCAGGAACGATTGCAATTGGTTCAGCAAAATATACCTGAGGGCATCGGAAAACCTGAGCTAGGTCCTATTTCATCAGGTTTAGGTGAAATTTTCCAATATGTTGTAAGGGCAAAAAAAGGGTATGAACACGTTTATGATGAAACCGAACTCAGAACAATTCAGGATTGGGTTATCCGCAGACAATTATTAGGGACAAAAGGTGTTGCCGACGTCAGCAGTTTTGGAGGCAAATTAAAACAATATGAAATTGCCATTAATCCGAATCAGCTTCAGGCTTTTAATATCAATATCAATGATGTTTTTGATGCGCTCGAAAAGAACAATCAAAATACGGGTGGAGCTTACATCGAAAAGAAAGAAACTGTTCTTTTCATTCGCAGTGAAGGACTTTTAGGAAGTTCTGAAGACATTGGAAATATTCAGGTTTCAAATACAAAAGAGGGAATTCCGGTTCATATTAAAGATGTTGCCGATGTTAAAATTGGCTTCGCAACACGATATGGTGCAATGACTTTCAATGATACGGGCGAAGTTTCCGGGGCAATTGTTTTAATGCTGAAAGGCGAAAATGCCAATGAAGTCATCGGAAATATCAAACAAAGATTAGATAAAATTCAGGAATCTTTACCGGAAGGTGTTGTCGTTGAGCCGTTTTTGGATAGAGCTAAAATGGTTAATAATACCATCAGTACTGTAAAAACCAATTTGATGGAAGGCGCATTAATCGTCGTTTTCATTTTGGTTTTATTCCTAGGAAATTTCAGAGCAGGATTATTAGTTGCTTCCGTAATTCCTTTGGCAATGCTTTTTGCCATCATTATGATGAATATTTTCGGCGTCGGAGGAAACTTAATGAGCCTCGGAGCTTTAGATTTCGGATTAATTGTCGACGGAGCCGTCATTATTGTAGAGGCCGTTCTCCATCAGTTAGCCCACAAAAAACATTTCGGAAAAGACAATATGCTTTCAAAAGCGGAAATGGATAACCAGGTTTCCAGCTCAGCGACAAAAATGGTAAACAGCGCCGTTTTTGGACAGATTATTATCTTAATTGTATATCTGCCCATCTTTACGCTTCAGGGAATTGAAGGAAAAATGTTTAAACCAATGGCTCAAACGGTTGCTTTTGCCTTGGTTGGAGCATTTATACTGTCATTAACCTACATTCCGATGATGAGTTCTTTGGTCTTGAGCCGAAAGAAAAAAACAAAAGACAATGTTTCTGATAAAGTGATGACTAAGGTTGAAATTGGTCATCAGAAACTGTTGATAAAAGCCTTGAAATTCAGAAAAACGATTATACTTACTGTGATTGTTCTATTTGCAGGAGCCGTTTTTGTACTTTCAAGAATGGGTGGAGAATTTATTCCTTCTTTGGAAGAAGGTGATTTTGCGGTGGAGATGAGAATTCTTCAGGGAAGTAATATCGAGGAAACTAAAAAAACCACCACACAAGCTGCCAAGATTTTATTAAAACAGTTTCCGGAAGTTCAAAAGGTAGTTACCAAAATTGGAAGTGCCGAAATTCCTACCGAGCCAATGCCGATGGATGCCGGAGATATGATTATTGTTTTAAAGCCTAAAAAAGAATGGACTTCCGCATCATCATTTCCTGAGCTTTCTGAGAAAATGAGTAATGCGTTGAAAGTAATTCCCGGTTTAACCACCGGTTTTCAGTTTCCGGTGCAGATGCGTTTTAATGAATTAATGACCGGTGCAAGACAAGATGTTGTCTGCAAAATTTATGGTGAAGATTTAGATAGCTTGGCTACTTACGCCCAAAAGTTAGGCGGAATTATCACGACTGTAAGCGGTGCTCAAGATTTGTATTTAGAACCCGTTGTCGGTGCTCCGCAAGTAGTCATAGATTATAATCGGGCTGAATTGTCTCGTTATAATATTTCAGTTGCTGAAATCAACAGAGTAATCAACATGGCTTTTGCCGGGCAAACTGCAGGTTCTTTATATGAAGGGGAAAGAAAATTCGATGTAGTTGTCCGAATGGATCAGGAGCATAAAAAAGATATTACTAGCATTCAAAATCTATTGGTTCCTACTCCGAATGGCGAACAGATTCCGTTGTCTCAATTGGCAAAAGTAGAATTAAAGGAAAGTCCGAATCAGATTCAGCGGGAAGATACAAAACGCAGGATTGTTGTCGGTTTCAACGTTAGAGGAAGAGATGTTCAAACTATTGTGGAAGAGCTTCAGCAAAAGGTAAACAAAGACTTGAAATTATCTGCAGGATATACAATTTCCTACGGTGGTGCTTTTGAAAATTTAAATGAAGCCAAATCAAGATTGGGAATTGCCGTTCCTATTTCTTTGGTTATGATTTTCTTATTGCTATTCTTCGCCTTCGGTTCTGTAAAACATAGTTTACTGATTTACACCGCGATTCCGTTATCGGCAATCGGAGGAATTTACTTTTTAGCTTTGAGAGGAATGCCTTTCAGTATCAGCGCGGGGGTTGGCTTTATTGCCCTTTTCGGAGTTGCTGTTTTGAATGGAATTGTATTGATTTCAGAATTTAACAGATTGAAAAAAGACGGTGTCAATAACTTAAGCAGAATCGTTTTGATGGGAACGAGAATTCGTCTTCGTCCGGTTTTGATGACTGCTTTTGTGGCTTCATTAGGATTTTTACCCATGGCCATCAGCGACGGTGCCGGTGCAGAAGTACAGCGACCTTTAGCAACCGTGGTTATCGGAGGTTTAATGCTTGCAACACTTTTAACCTTATTCGTTTTACCGATTCTTTATGTCTTATTTGAAGGTGTCAGCAAAAAGAAAAAGTTTCAAAAAGCTAAATCCTAGCTGAAGGAACGCTATTGCGAAAAAAATCCTCAATCAAATAAAGAAATCTCTGCGCTCATTGCGTTAAAAATAAATATAATGAAATTTTCAAACAATCATAAAAAACTGACTGCACTATTATTACTGATTTCTTTCGGAATGGTCAATGCTCAGGAAAATATTACGTACGAACAGGCTTTGGAAAAAGCTTTTCAACAAAACGGAACTTTAAAAAACTCACGATTAATTTCTGAATATCAAGAAAAATTAAAATCAACCTATCTTGATATTCCACAAACAGAAGTCACTGCACAAATCGGACAAATGAATGGTGTGGAAACCGATAATTCGTTCTCAATTTCCCAACGTTTCAGCTTCCCTACAGTTTATACGAAAAGAAAACAAATGCTCGATGCAGAATGGAATGCAAGTATCATCAATCAAAATTTGACGAAAGCGCAATTGGCAAAGCAAGTTTTGGATGTTTTCTACAGAATTCTGACGCTTCAGGAAAAGAAAAAAGTGATTGAATATATCAGTCATTTGTACAGTAGTTTTGCGGACAAAGCCAGTCTTAGATTAAAAAAAGGCGAAGCTAATATTTTGGAAGAAGCAACGGCAGAAATTCAGCGTGAACAAGCAAAAACGCAATTGACTTTATTGGAAAATGATTTGAATATCACTCAACTTCAGCTTCAGTTATTGCTTCAGTCTGATTCACCCTATCAACCGATTTCTGACAAGCCAACAATGAATATTAACGTTCAGGTTTCGGAAGAAATGATTAAACAACATCCTGAATTACAATATTTAAATCAACAGATAAAAGTGAATGAAGCAGAAGCTCAGCTTGAAAAATCTAAACTGTTGCCTGATTTATTGGTAGGATATACCAATCAAAGTATGAAAAATGTGAATGATAATCGTTTTAATGCAGTTCAGGTCGGTGTTGGAATTCCGTTGTTTACGAAAGGTCAACGAGCGTTGGCAAAAGCAACGAAAGCAAAAGTATTAATTTCTGAAAACGAATATCAGCGTAAACAAATTGAACTGAAAAATAGATTCGGTCAACAAGTAAACAGCTATACCAATCAACTGAAAATCGTTGAAAATTATGAACAAAAACAGCTTCCAAAGTCTGAAACGATTTTAAAAACCGCTCAAAAGCAAATGGAAGTCGGTGAAATTGACTATCTCAACTGGGTTATTCTGACCAATCAGGCAGTGAAAACAAAAGTAGATTACATCGACAATCTCGAAAGACTCAATCAAATCGGTGCCGAAATTAATTTCTTATTATCAAAATAACAGCAAAATGTATCTTAAAAACATATCAATCTTCAGTTTAAGTGTAATCTTACTATTATCTTCCTGCTCAGGGAAAAATGAGGAAGAAAAAACAGTGTATGAAAACACAAAATTTAAAGAAAAAGACCAAAGTACGGTTCAATTATCGGTTCAACAAATGCAAACGGTCGGTTTAACAACGACAACGGTTCAGGAAAAGACGATGCAAAAATTGGTTCGACTGAATGGAAAAGTAGACATTGCACCTTCTCATATCAGTTCGATTTCCAGTATTATGGGCGGTCATATCAAATCGATTCATGTGATTAATGGAAGTCGTTTCAGCAAAGGACAGATTTTGGCTGTCGTGGAAGACCCACAATTTATCCAATTACAACAGGATTATTTAGTCACAAAAGCGCAGTTGGAATCGGCAAGGTTGAATCTCAATCGTCAAAAAGATTTAAATACCAGTAAAGCAAGCAGTGATAAAACCCTGCAAACAGCTCAGGCAGATTATTCAACTTTAATTGCAACGTTGAAAGGTCTGGAAGAAAAATTAAGAATCATCGGCATTAATGCAAAAGGATTAAGCTCTGGAAATATCAGAAGTAGAATTAATGTTTATGCTCCTTTCAATGGTTTTGTAAGCAAAATTTCAGTGAACAATGGGCAATATATTAATCCTTCAGACACTTTGTTTGAATTGATTAATCCTTCAGGTTTGTTGCTTGAGCTAAAAGTGTTTGAAAAAGATATCAATGATGTAAAAATCGGGCAGGAAATTTTGGTGTATAATAATCAAAGTCCTGAGAAAAAATCGAGTGCAAAAATTATAAGCATCGTTCCCAATATTGAAAACGGAGGTTCGTCGGTTGCTGTTGCCAAACTTTCGAGCCCGAATCATGAGTTTATCAAAGGGATGTACATCAACGCAGAAGTTACGGTCAACAGTCGTTACACTGTTGGTTTACCAAACGAATCAGTAGTTTCTTTTGAAAATAAAAACTATATTTTTGAAGAACTCGGAAATAAAAAATTCAAAATAATTCCTGTTAATACAGGGATTTCTGACGACCAATTCACAGAAATTTTAAAAGTGGAAAATTTGAGAGATAAAAAGATTGTTCAGAAAGGTGCCTATAGCCTTCTGATGTTGCTTAAAAATAAAGTGGAGTAAATTATAAAAAGAAAGAGTCCATCTCACAATTAGTGAAACGGACTCTTCTTTTTGAATAACTAAAATTATATTTCGTCTTTTCATTGATATGAAAGACATATACTCAAAACGCAATTAGTTCAATTTACCACCTAACGCTTTAAATAACAATACATTATTCTTAGTATTTTCGTGCTGAAATTTAAGTAAATCCAACTCAGCTTCAAGTTTACTTTTCTGAGCATTAATTAATTCAAAATAATTGGCGTAACCCGTGATATACAAATCATTGGAAACTTCAATTCCTTTATCTAAAAAGCTCACCTCTTCTTCTTTCAAATCTAAAACACGATGAAATATTTTGGTCTGTTTTAAAACTGACTGTAATTCATTAAACGCTCCTGTAACGCTTTTCTGATAGTTTAAAAATGCAATCTCCTGCTCGCCATTAGCAATATTAAACTCATATTTCAACTGACCTTTATTGAAAACAGGTACCATTAAACCTCCCAAAAGCTGTCCGGCCAATGAAGCAGGTTTAAATAATGTTTCAGCAGAAAAAGAATTTAGTCCGAACGTTGCTCCCAAGTCAATTTTAGGATAAAATGATGCTCTCGCTGCTTTGGCATCTGCGTGTGAAGCCTGCAACACATAATAATTTGAAACCACATCCGGTCGTGAATGAATCACAGCATCCACATTAATATTTTTGTTGAGTATTTCAAAATTGGTCTGCAAAAGTGTTGGGCTTCTTTCAATTTCACCGCCATAAACGCCTGTCAATGTAGAAATAGCCTGTTTTACGGTAACAATTTCAACTTTGATGTGTTCAATTTCAGCTAACCAGTTATTATTTTGTGCTTTAAACTGCTGCACGGCAAGTTCGGTCACCTTCCCTACTTCACGTTGTGCTTTTATGATTTCAAAAGCTCTTTTCTGCAAATTGTAATTGTCTTGATAGATTTTCAGACGTTTATCCAAAGCTATTAAGTCATAATACAGATTAGCAATATCGGTAAACAGGTCGGTTTGTAAGAGTTTCAACCCTTCTTCGGACGCTAAAAATTTGTTTTGGGCAGAAAGTTTTTTATTTTTCAGTTTTCCCCAAGCATCAATTTCCCAACTGCTTCTTGCACCCATCCAATAATTGGGCGTAAACGTCGTATTGATTTTCTGCTGTTCACTGATATTATTTGAAAAATTGGTATCGTAATTTCCTACACCGTCCATTGTATATTTTCCGTAACGGTCACCCGACACGATAGCACCTATTTCTAATGAAGGAAGCATTTCAGATTTTGAACGTTTCAAAAAACTGTTGGCCATTTCAATTCTCTGCTGCGCAATTTTAAAATCAGGATTTGCTTCTTTTACCTGATTAAATAACGTCAGCAGATTTTTATCTGTAAAATAAGTTTCTAAATCAATTCCCGTAAAATCGGCAGAATCTTTTACTATTTCCGAAGTTTTTAGTTCAGGGGTTTCTTTTAATTCTTTGATGTCGGTTACCTTTGGAATTGCACACGACACTAATGAAAATGCCGCTGCGCTCCAAATGATAAGTTTGAATTTATTTCGTTTCATTTTTCTTTCTGTTTTCTAGGGTTGCGAAAAAAATGTATAATCCAGGAATAATAATCAGTCCGAAAATGGTTCCGATTAACATTCCTCCTGCTGCTGCCGTTCCGATTGACCTGTTCCCGATGGCACCTGCTCCTGAAGCAATACACAACGGAATCAATCCTGCAATAAATGCAAATGAAGTCATCAAAATAGGACGGAGACGCTGTTTTGCTCCTTCAATAGCCGCAGGAATAATATCATTTCCTTCTTTCTGACTGGCGACGGCAAATTCTACAATAAGTATGGCATTTTTAGCCAACAATCCAATCAACATGACTAAGGCGACCTGTGCGTAAATATTATTGTCTAATCCACAAACCAGCAAAGCGATGTACGAACCGAAAATTCCGGTTGGTAAACTCAGTAAAACCGGCATTGGTAAAAGGAAACTCTCATATTGAGCAGCCAACAAAAGGTAAACAAAAACCAAACACACAATGAAAATATAAAAAGTCTGATTTCCTGATAGAATTTCTTCTCTTGTCATTCCCGACCATTCTATTTCAAAGCCTTTCGGAAGACTTTCTTTTGCAATTTTTTCAACTGCTGCGATGGCATCTCCAGAACTATAACCTTCGGCAGGTTCACCATTAATCATTGCCGACATATACATATTGTAACGGGTTAAAACTTCCGGCCCATACACTCTTTCAATGGTAATGAAAGTCGAGAAAGGTACCATTTCGCCTTTGTCATTTTTTAAATATAGATTTAAAATACTTTCAGGCGTTTCACGGTATTCCGGACTTGCCTGAACCATCACTTTATACATCTGTCTGAATCGGATGAAATTGGTAGCATAGTAAGAACCCAACATCGTCTGCAAAGTAGACATTGCATTATCAACCGAAACTCCTTTTTTAGCTGCCATATCATAATCCATATGAATGATATACTGTGGGAAAGTGGCATCAAAACTCGTAAAACTGTTTTTCAGTTCGGGGGTTTCATTCAGTTTTTTCACAAAGTTTTTGGTGACTTCATCCATATTTTCGATGGTTCCGCCCGTTCTGTCGAGCAAACGAAGTTCAAAACCACTGGTATTACCAAACCCAGGAACTGTAGGCGGCGCAAAAGCCTCAATCTGTGCATCTGAAATGCCTTTCGTCTTTTCGGTTAGCTCTTTAATAAAATCGTCTACCGATTTATCTCTTTCACTCCAGTCTTTAAGGTTAATCATAGCCATTCCGTAAGATGACCCTGCAATTTCTGTCACGACACTATACCCCGCCAGTGTTGTTACATTTTCTACACCTTCAATTTTTTTGGCTATTGTTGTAATTTCATCTAAAACTTTTTCAGTTCGCTCAACTGTTGCTCCCTGAGGCGTAGTAACACTTACATAAGCCATTCCCTGGTCTTCTACAGGAATAAATCCTGACGCAAGAAATTTCGAAGTTCCCCAAGTTAGTACGATAAATAAAGTCAATAATCCAAAAGTGACTATAGTTCGGGTAGCAAATTTTGATAAAATATTGACATATCCATTCGTTACTTTCTCAAGAAAAATATTAAACTTATCAAAGAAACGGTCGATAAATCCTTTCTTTTTGTTGTGATTATGAGGTTTTAAAATAAGAGCACATAATGCCGGAGTCAACGTTAATGCATTAATTCCCGAAATCACAATACTTATTGCTAAAGTCAATGAAAACTGTCGGTAAAAAACACCCACCGGACCATCTAAAAACGCTACAGGAAGAAACACAGCAGACATTACCAAAGTAATCGCTACGACTGCTCCTGCAATTTCTTTTGTCGCAATTACGGTGGCTTCATAAGGTGGATAACCTTCTTCCATTTTTACGTGAACAGCCTCGACGACGACAATCGCATTATCGACGACAATACCAATCGCAAGAACCAATGCAAAAAGCGTCAGCAAATTCACCGAGAAATCAAGCATATCCATAAAGGCAAAAGTTCCGATTAGGGCAACAGGAACCGCCAGCACAGGAATCAATGTAGAACGCCAATCTTGCAGGAAAAGAAAAACCACAATTGCTACCAGAATAAATGCTTCCACTAAAGTTATTAAAACCGCACTAATAGATGCATCCAAAAACCTTGAAACATCATACGCCATATTGTATTCCATCCCGGGAGGGAAAGAATTGACTTTCAGCTCAGCCATTTTATCTTTAACATTTTGAATAACTTCAGAAGCATTTGAGCCCGGTCTTTGCTTCATCATAATCGATGCTGAAGGTCTTCCGTCTGTTTTGGAAACCATTCCATACGTCATTGCTCCAAATTCTACTTTGGCAATATCTTTCAACTTCAAAATAGTTCCTTTCTCATCGGCCCTGATTGGGATTTCCTGATATTGTTTAGGTTCAAAAAATTTACCTTTATATTTTACTACATATTGTAGTTCCCCTGCTTTTTTACCTGAAGATTCACCCACTTTTCCGGGTGCTGCCGAAATATTTTGTTTCTGAAGTGACGTAACCACTTCATCCGCCGAAATATTATACACTGCCATCTTCTGAGGGTCAAGCCAAATACGCATCGAATATTCTTTTTGCCCCATAATTTCGGCACGGCCTACTCCATCCAAACGTTTCAGCTCCTGAAGAACATTAATGTCTGTGAAGTTATAAATAAACTGCTCATCCTGACTTGGGTCTGTACTGGTGATGTTGAGGTACATCAACATACTGTTTACTTCCTTTTCTGTGGTAACTCCAGCCCTGATTACCTCTTCGGGCAATTCATCTAAAATCGTTGTCACCCTGTTCTGAACATTTACTGCTGCCAAATCGGGGTCCGTTCCTACTTCAAAAAATACCTGAATCAAAGTTAAACCATCATTAGAAGTCACCGTTGACATATACGTCATTCCCGGAACACCATTAATCGCTCGTTCTAAAGGTAACGCTACTGCATCTGCTGAAACTTCGGCATTCGCTCCCGTATATTTTGCGGTTACCGTCACTGAAGGCGGAACAATATCGGGAAATTGAGTGATAGGCATTTTGGTCAACGCCATAATTCCTACCAAAACAAAGACAATGGAAATCACCAACGAAAGAACCTTTCGTTTTATAAACATCTCTACCATAATTGATTATCTAAGAATTAAAGTCTGTTTTTGATTTTGATTTGGTCTCCATCTTTTAACGACTGAGTGCCTTCATAAATAATCAAATCTCCTTTTTTGAGACCTCTTTCTACGAGATAAGAATCTTTAAGAGCAGTCCCGACCTCAATATTGGTCATTTTTACTTTATTATTCTTATCAACTAAGAAAATGTAGGTTTTATCCTGGATAGAAAATGTTGCCTTCTGTGGAATCATCAACGCATCATTCTGAACTTCAGAAATCGTCAATTTTCCAGATGTTCCGTGCTTAATTAAACGATTCGGGTTTGGAAATAATGCTTTGTAGCGGATAGACCCAGTTGTTCTGTCGATTTCACTCTCAGCAGACTTTAGAGCACCATTAAATTGGTACGCCATTCCGTTGGGCAGTGTTAATTCTATTTTCTGATGTTTCCCAAGCTTGTCATTTGAAAGAAGTTCAAAATATACATTTTCAGGAAGTGAAAAATAAGCATACACCTCATCAAGCTGAGATAACGTGGTCAAAAAAGTTCCGTTGGTAATCAAACTTCCGCCTTTGTGAGGAATAACGTCAATAACACCATCAAAAGGAGCCGAAACAGTCGTAAAACTTATTTTTTGCAATACTGTTTTTTTCTCAGCATCAGCAAAGGCATATTTTGCTTTGGCAGAAGATAATTTAGCTTTTACCAATTCCAATTCGTTATTGGCAACGAATTTTTTAGCGTGAAGACTTTCAATCTGCTTTAATTCAACTTCTGCGATGCGCACATCGGCCAGAGTCTGTTTAATGGTAGCATTTGCTTTAAGAAGCTCCATCTTTAATTCAGCATCATTAATTTTAAATAATGGCTGACCTTTTTTCACAAACTGACCTTCATTTACATAAATATGGTCTAAGAGTCCATCAATTCTTGAGCGTATTTCGACATTTCTTTTTGCCTGAATATCTGTTACAAACTGATTGCTGACCAAAGTGTCTTTTTGCTTAACGACAAATACCGGGACTTCTTTGTTTTCTTTATTTTTATTTTGAGCGTTTTTACCGCAAGAGATTACGCATAATAATGCAAAGTTGCATACTATGATACTTTTTATATTCATTGTAGAATTTTTATTACTAAAATTTGACGAAAAAATTACTAGGTTAATCGTCTGATTTAGAATAACTGAAGAAGATGGAGGTAAGATTTTACGGCACAGAAAAAGGCTGTAGCAACAACCTGAGTATTAACTTTAGTAATTTCTGATACTAAAATTTCATTCTTTTTAAAATAAGAATTACATGAAACTTCAGCTACATATTTACCAATACTTTTAACGCCTACCGCAACTGCTTTTACATTAAGAAAGGATTCACTTATAAAATTAATTCCCTGGTCTCCCGGACAAGTCACCAATGGAATATTGTGCAGAGAATTATCTGCCCATTGCGAGTTGAAATGGGTGAATAAAATTGCGAAATATAAAAAGATGAATGACCTTAAAGCTAACATGTCTTTAGAACATTGGAATATTGACAAATGAGAATTCTGCAAATATAAGCCCTTTAAATAAGAATTTCATCTCTCAGAATGTTAAAAATCATTAAATTATGCTATAATTCCCTATCATTATTACTATTAATACAAGCCTATTTTTATTTGACAAAAATGCTTTTAAAATACCAAATCTCATGCTTTGCAGTAATTTCAATTGAAAATTATTCAATTCATTAAAGTATTATCTGTAGAATCTTTGTTAAGTTAGCATTACTTTAATTCAAGCAATTAATATTTATCAAAAAAAATGAAGGCTCAGATTATAAAATCCAAGCCTTCGTTTTTTAACTTATATCCTCAATGGAATCATTTTTTTAATCTAATTTAAAGAAGAAATACACTACCGCTGCCCATTCTTTTTTGATGCCTTTAGCATAACCGATTGTGCTATGACTGCTGTTTTCTACCGTTCCATCGTCTTTGATGTAACCAATGGTTGAGCGACTGCTATTTTCTACAGTACCATCACTTTTTACATATCCCACAGTAGAACGGCTTTTGTTCTCAATAGTTCCATCATTTTTGATGTACCCAATCGTACTGCGACTTTTGTTTTCGATGGTGCCATCATTTTTTATATAACCTACGGTAGCACGACTGCTATTTTCTATCGTTCCGTCACTTTTGATATAACCTATAGTACTGCGACTCCCCGATTCTATCGTTTGTGCACTAAGAATCGAAAGACTGAATAAAGCAAAACAAATGAATAGTGTTTTTTTCATGGTTTTTAAATTTTAAATCTGCTTAAACTTTTCTTTAAAAATATCTTTGTTGAAAAACGCAATGACAATTTTCAGCAAAGATATTCATCATTTTAAAATCATGACCATATTTTATATCCCCTGAAATACAAAAGGTTTTGACTCTATGAATTGTGAAGACGTTTCTCCAGCGTAGATTTGCTTATTGTCTAGTGCCAGCTTTTTTATTTTTCCGGTTTTACTGAAATCTATTTTTTTCAAATCTACCCAAATTGCATTGGGGCTTAATGCATCTTCAAAATAATAGACCAGATTTTTTTGGTCTGAAACCGTTCTCCATCTTGTGGTAGAGAGATTAGGAAAACCTTCTGTAGAAATACCATAAGGTACAGAACATTGTCTGATAACACTGAAAGCTCCGGCAACCGCAATTCTGATATCATCTGTTTGCAGAATAGATTTTATATAATAAGATGCACGAACAAATCTGTCTGCCGCTCTATTGGTGCCGGGAAGAAATATATTCCCCGGGATGCCTTTCCAATATTCGTTTATTGCTAATTGCTCTTCAAATATGGGGTCGTTTGTCATAACAGTGTAAGAAGGGTCATGATGAATCACCAGTTTTCCGTTTATATATTCTAAAATTGCATTGTCACCCGTAGAATCTGATAAAGATAAATGAACAGTCGTATATTTATCGGTTCCAGGAATAAAATCTGTCACGACGACAAACTCTTCTTTCTTTAATTCTGCAACCGCTTCGGCTACCGTAGCAAAGTTATCTAGTGCATATTGTGCCCAAAGAGAAACTGCCAATCCTTTTTTCTTACCTTTTTTATCTTTTGAAAACTCAGGATATTTTGAACTAGCCAGCCAAAGCAGATTGGCTACAAGTCCTTTTTCGTTCATTCCGTCAGACACCGCAATATCCCATGAACTGGCTGTCATGCTGCCATATTTTGAAGTCCATTTCATTGTATTTTTCCCTGTACTTCCATCCCGATTTATGCCTTGAGGAAACTGCCACAAATTAGCAGGAATGGGTAAGGCAAAATCCATACTTCTGGCAGTAATAATTGTTTTATCGGGGCCTTTATACATCACTCTTGTGCATGCCTCTGCAGTATTGGATGATGTAAATAATGCAGTGGTAAGTAACAAGGCGCTCCCTAGTCGTTTGGTTAAGTTTTTCATATTAATTTAGATTTTGGTGAAATTAAGTTTGGTGTTTGATATTTTTAGAGCTTGTTTAAATTTTATTAATTTAAATTCTGTACGATTAAGTTGTGATTTTTTATATAATTCTCGCAGAATACACAGATTAAGCAGATTAAAAACTGAGAAATTAATCTGCTTAATCTGCGAGATAAATTATTTTCATTTAAATTTATACAAGTTCTTAAAAACAAAAAAAATATTTTAGAATGTTTTAAGCATGTCAAAAGCGAATAAATAAGTGATACAATAAAGTTTTTCCATTTATTCCTTTTGAGGTTTCAAAAGGTCGAATAAAACTACTTTTTAATCGTATTTTTATAAATCTGTCCGTTTTTTATAATTACCAAAAAATTCTTTTCAGGATTGGCAATTAATGATAAATCTTTAAGTGGATTGCCATCCACCAATAGTAAATCGGCAAAAGCCTGCTCTTCAATAACTCCTAACTTCCCAGGATAAGGACTCCGTAAGCCAGAAAGCTGTAATAGTTCTCCATTATCCTGCGTAATCATTTTTAAAATCTCAGCATTTGAAAACCATTTTTGAAGACGTAAGATATATTTGTTTTGGTCTTCGTTAAGCTCAGGCTCAAAAAGAAAATCTGTTCCCCACGCCAATTTTACACCCAATTTTTTAGCTAATGGCCAAACTTTGTCTTGTCCTTCTAATACAGGCTTGCGTTTCTCCTTGCGTTGGTCATCCATGTTGTCATTATTGTCCATTAAATTTTGGAGACTTAACCATACTTTCTTCTTTGCAAGTAATTTTAAGGTTTCTTCATCAAGCATCTGCCCATGTTCTATAGATTTTACTCCTGCTTCAACAGCTCTTTGTACCGCTCTGGGTGTATAAGCATGTACCATAACGTAAGTTCCCCAGTCTTCTGCAGCCTCAACTGCAGCTTTCATTTCGTCAAAAGTATATTGAGTTACATCAATCGGGTCATAAGCAGAAGAAGTTCCGCCACCCGCCATCAGTTTAATCTGGCTTGCTCCAAATCGCAGGTTTTCTCTCGTTGCTGTTAATATATCGTCTCGCCCATCAGCAATAAAAGTTGCCCCCAAAAGTTCTGCTCGGGAAGGTTTCCCAAAAAAACGACGAGAACGCTCATCCGGAGTTCTGAAATCACCATGACCTGCCGTTTGACTTATTGTAGCACCTGAAGGCCAAATACGCGGCCCAACAATCTGACCTTTGTCAATTGCTGACTTTAAAGGAAATATAGGACCACCCGCATCGCGAACGCTTGTAAACCCACGCATCAACATTTTTTGAGAAGAAAGAGCGACATTCTTCATCATTAATTCTTGAGACATATCCGGAGAAACCATTTCTGCCATTGTTAAAGCCCCAAAAACCATGTGTACATGAACGTCAATTAATCCCGGCATTAACGTTTTTCCCTTACCCTCAATTTTTGTTACATCATTCCCCTTAACCGAAATAATATCAGAACTTATTTTCTGAATTTTATTTCCAGAAATCAAGACATTCATTGAAGGGGTAAGATTAGAGGTTTTATGGTCTAATATTCTGACATTTTCTATCAGAATCTGCTTCGTCTGAGCTGTAGCTATTGATGTTGTAATAAAAAAAATAGCTATTAATGATTTAAACTTCATAAACAATTAATTATAAGATTATTATATACGATCATGCAATTGCTAATATACTATAAAACAGAATCAATTCCTATAGATGGGATAAATTTAATTTAACATCTAACTTTGTTTTAAAATTACAATTCTGTAAAGTAAATATGAAACGAAATTTCTCGTATTCCTTATATTTTGTATGATATATTCTGCTGAATATCGTTTTAAAATGTCAATTATCTATTCAGAAGATAGTTAAATCTAAATTGAGAAAATAAAAATCCGTCTCATGAATATTTTCAGAGACGGATTTATATTAAAATAATAGCTAATTCAAATTACAACTTTACGATGCGGTATCTGGATTGTTTTTAAGAATTATTTTTATGGCACCCAATAGGTCCATTTAGAGCCATTATAGACTGCCAATCTTTTATTGGTTCCATTTAAATATACCATCATTCCCGGAGCTGGGTCTTTCACATCATTTGTACTTTCCACTTGTGGGAGTACCATTACCTTGGTCGTTGATTCTAAGACTAAAACCCCGTCTGCACTTGAGCTACTGGCTCCTATGATTGTTTTTGCTCCTACTTCTTCAATCACAGCATCAGCACCTGTTGACGAAGGCTGAACAACCATTAAGCTACTAATATCAGCCCTATTGCCACTACTTAAATCTACCCAGCCACTTGCATCTGCATTGATGTTGCCTGGTGCATAATATTTTACTTTAGACTGCGCCGCATTATTACCACTTGCATCTAGTAGCATTGTTCCCGGTGTCACTTCTGCTGGGGCAGGCATTGTTCTTACGTATGGCAAAATAATTCCTTTGTTTTGCCCAGCTTCAAATTCTAATAAAACAGCGGTTTTATTATTGGCAGGCGCAGTTCCATTTACCCCACCTACAATAATTTGTGAGTATCCAAAAATAGATAGGCTCAGAAATATACTGGATATAATTGTTTTCATTTTTTTATTTTAATCTTGAATAAATGAGTACCGATAAAAAGTACACTCCAAAAATTTAAGGACAACTTGGTGTGTTAAAACATTTCCAATCGCCACCAGAATAAATCTTCATACAGTTTACGGTTGTATCATAAGACATCATCCCTTCCACCGCATTCCCAGCGGTTTTAATATCATCTAATTGGGCAGTCGTCAATCGTGTTACTACGAATCCTTTTGTATTAGATTCTAAAGCAATATGACCTGATTTTCTAGACATTGGCCAATTAGAATCTGTCTTTCCTGCTCGCTTAAGAAGGGTAATTCCTAATTTTGTATCATTATTTGCTCCTCCTGTTGCTGCATCATTGAAACAAACACAAGGATCTACCGCCTGACTACCAGGTACAAAATAAGATACAGTTACCATAGAGCCTGCCTCTCTACATTTACCTGAAGCGACAGAGAAGAAAGCGTAATATGTACCAGGAGCAACGGTCGAAATATCAGTTAAAATAGGACTGTTTGGATCGTTGGTTGCGTGCCATTCAACTTCACTTGGAAGTGTTTCCTGAATAGAAGAATTCAAATCGCCTTGCTGATAGGTACAAATTTTTAAATTCTGAATTTCAGGTCCTAAATCTGTCCCACATACATTAAGTTCACTTGTAGAATAATTATACGTAATATGCATCTCATCTTCATTTGTATTATTTCCCATACTACCATCCGTTATATGCCCTACATAGCCAAAATTTTGAGAACATTTTTTGATATTAATTGTTGAGTGCCCTCCTGTTTCCACCGCGATTACTTGATCTGTTATCTCCAAGTCATCAAGTTGACCAGGCGTGCTAAGGTCATCAGGATCATATCGACCTGGCATATAAATAGGATTATTATAAGAATCTAATATTTTATCACCCAGCATATACCCTCTATTACTTCCCCAACCCCACTGCTTATTGCTATTGGTTATCACATTAATAGCGGCAGAATTTGCATAATTTGAATGTTCGTTAGGAGAAATCCAAACAATATTTTCCAAAATCCCGATGCCCTCACTACCTTGAGGCGTCATATTTTTAGGCTGTACCCATACTGTTTTTTCTACCAATGTTCCATCGCCCAATTGTCTGTTGCTATTGTCTCCCATACTGTATAATTTACCATTGGTAGCCAATAAATAATAGCTTTGTTTTATTTCATTTTGATAAATTTTCTGAGTCATTCCTATCATTTTAGGAATTGCTCCTGTCGGCACAGAAACTTCTGTAGCGTACACGCGAGACACCGCTGCACCACTGTTATTATAAGTATTTGTTCCCCAAGTATAAAGCTTACCAGTAGAAGTTAATGCAAATAGCGCATTTGGTGTTCCTCTCATTGCTACAACATTCTCAAGATTGGGATTGCCTGCAACATCTGTTTTAACACGGTGCCAAATTGAGTTATTGACACTATTTTGTACTGTACCATCGCCATTTTTTTCACCATTAGAAGATAAAACCCATGCCTCACCACTACAAGTAACAATAGCCAATGTGCGATAAGAGCCAAACATCATCTTTACATCTGCGGGAGCAACACCTACTGGCAAGCCATCTGCTTTTCCATTGATAGAAATTTTAGTGAAAGCCGCATTATAGTTCGTTATTATGTTACTAATCAAAATATCATTCACCCCCCAAACGTAGAGACCAGCAGTAGTTAACAAAGCAAATTGATGAGAAGTACTATTGCTTCCTGCCGCAGCTCTTAATGGTGTTCCCGCATAATTAAAATTAGCTAAACCAGAACCAGGGCCTATTACTGTTGGCGTTACTAAGTTTCCACTTCCTGTACTTGAAGTATTTTGTCCCCAAATTTTGAAATTTCCATCTTTTTCTTTTGCAATAGTGGCATGGAAAGCAGAAATCAAATTATCATACTCAATCGTATTAGGATTCTTACTGTCAATATATGCATTGTCATTACATCCTGACGCACAAAATCCCTGAGCTTTATAAGCTCTAGATGATAGAGTAAGTAAAAATATAAGAGTAAAAAAAGTTTTTATATAATTATTCATTATTATTTAGTTTTTTTCGATTAAAGTATAGGGTTGTACTTGGTCGTTAATATCTTTGAATTCTATCATAATATTATTTCCCTTTGTTGTAAGCCCTTCAAGCGAAAATTCTAATTTATTTACCCCATTTTTCAGGAGAACTTTACCATTATTAAGTCTTCCTAATAATGATGTGCCAACCCCTGCTGTTGTAAAACCATAATCATAAACTGCAGATGTATTGTCATAAGAACTGTACATTGCATTTACGGTTACGATGATACCTTCTGTTGATTGTCCCCCTACAATTTTTTTCGAGAATTCAAGAGAAGAAAAATCGAATACCATTTTTGACGGGCTTACTCTAATCGTAACTTTTGAAGGATATTGATCATGATCACAAGATGATTTAGAATCATCATTATGCTTTTCTTGAATATATAAAACATAGTTTCCAGGCTTGCTAAATACTTCATTAATATTCCCATAACCGGAGCTCAAAACACCTCCAGCATTGTTTTTTATATCCCAACCTGTATAGGTATCTAATGAGTAAGAAAATGGTATACCGTAACTTAGAATAACACTTTCTTCTCTTTTATTATTTGTATTTTCACTATGCTGAGCAAATACTGTACTTACACTCAAAAGAAGCATCAGTACGATTGATTTGCACAAAGCTAAAGATGAAATTTGTTTGATCATTTTTTAAATTTTATTTATACTTTTTATGTTGATTTTAAATCATAATTAAGTAAAACACAGAAATATATTATGTAATATTTCAGTACTTTTTTATCTTATCAAATTAGAATCATTGTTTTAAGACTATCTAGCCCATACTTGTGGAGGAGGCCTTATTCGAAAGGATTTAAATAAATAATCGCAAAAACGAGCATTATAACTATATTGATTTAATATAAAAGTGAAAAATAATGTACTAAGCCCCAATAGAAACATTAATAAAAGGAGAGCCTTCCCAGAAAAACTATAATTCACTAAAGTAAAAATCTCATTATCATCAATTTTCCCACTATGAAAAGACTCATTAGGGTTTTTATAAAAAAAGTCTACCTTGATTTTCTTTACATAGTTTACTTTTTTATGCGACTTCGTAATTTTCTGATTGACAATATGCGTTTTAGCTTCTTTTACTTTTGGCAGTTCGTCTTCATCAATAATTGTGGCATTCGTAACGGCATTATTATCAACTACTGCAGCACCTTTTGATACGTAGATTAAAGGTCTAGCCTCTCGCTCTTCATATATTATCGAATCTCCCTGCACAACTATACCATCCTCATGAAGAGAAGCAGGAAATGCCCATGAACTTAAAAACAACAGAAGAAAAAACAGATTCTTATTTGTGTAAAAAAACATACGTTTATCAAATAAAAATACGAGTCTCTTTTTCTGCCCAATCTTATTAAGATTAAGTTCAAGCGACGTTTGTAAGAGATACAAAAGTTTAGAAAACAACATTAATATATTACCAATAAATGATTAAAAAACTCAACTAATTACTTTGTAAAAGTTTTTAACATATTGTATATTAACTAATTTGGTGTTTTTATAAAATATAATCGGAAATAGCCATCTTAACAAAAAAAATCAACACATAGTGATAAAAATATTGTTTTTTTGCTTTTGAAAAATCAATTCTTGAGATTGCTTATGAATTAGGCTTTAGACATATGCAATATTTTCTCAAATCTACTTTTGAAACTTTTCTATATTATTCTAATTTACACTCAGTGCTGTAAAATTTCCTGAAACTACGATTTCGAATGCAATCACCTCATAATGAAGCCTCAAAGTATCGTAATCAATCGTTCTATACTTTGTGATTCTGACCAAGGATATGTCTGTAATACGTCTTAGCTAAACCGACAGATTGCAATTCGTTCACAGGAAATCTGGTGAGAGATTCTGAGACTGTCATGAATATACTGTAATAATAATCGTCGATATTGAGGATTTTGTTGTTGATAATCATTTCGCAAAATTGTTGTTACAAACTTATTTTCTTAATCCGTAAGGAACTTTTTATACCATTGAAAAGTAAAAGAGTAATGTACCGTAATTTTTATCCGGCAACTTTATAAGTTTGCAGTTTTTTTTATAGTTAGACACAGTTATTTAGTTTGGTACCCCAAAAATATCAAATTAAATTAGAAGCTCACTCAGTATTTTCACCTAATGGTGTATAAGATGCTTTATTTAGAATAATTACAAATTAGAACAAGACTTAATATTGACTTATCACTATTGTTTATTTAATTTAGAAGTATTTTTAATAATTAAAATAATAAGATTTACAATACGTATTTTCACTGAACTTATCAACATGTCTATTTAAAGCCAAAACTAAACAATTACCCGTATTTTATGACTCGATTTTTTCAGTTGTTTCCCGAAGCCTACTTCAGGCCTATTGTTTAAAGTTTAAAAATTAAACTAAAATCTCACTTCATTTTGTATCTGATAATTTTATCAATTACATAAAATTGATTCTAAAAAAAAACGACATCCGCCTTTTGATATTTGTTACAGAAACCATCCTTTCATATTACAAAAAAAACCGACATCTGAAAATCTTTCATTCAGATGTCGGTTTTAATTTAATAAACACGGGTTATTAATACATATCTTAAAAACTACTTAGAACTTCTAAAATATTCTTATAAATAAAATTTAATTCTTCTGTACTGATACAATAAGGCGGAACCAAATACATCACATTTCCCAATGGACGCATAACAATCCCCCGAGACAGAAATTCATCATACAACTTTTTTCCTATTTCGTTAAAATAAGAGGTTTCTCCATTGTTTTTGATTTCCCAGGCTAAAATAGTACCTGTTTGTCTTACATTTTCAACTTTTGGATGTTGTTTTAAGATATTTGAAAAATGAAAATGCTGTTCCGAAATTCGTTGAATATTTTGTTGAGTTTCGTCATTCAATAGTAGCTCCATACTTGCTAAAGCTGCTGTACAAGCTAACGGATTTGCAGTAAAAGAGTGCCCATGAAATAAGGTTTTATATTTATCATCTGATAAAAATGCTTCAAAAATTTCATCCGAACAGGTTGTAATTCCCATAGGCATCGTTCCACCTGTCAAACCTTTAGAAAAACACATAATGTTTGGCTTTTCAGAAAGATGATTAGCTGCAAACAACTTTCCTGTCCTTCCAAAACCTGTAAAAACCTCATCCTGAATCATCAAAATTTCCTTTGCTCTGCAGAATTTCATTAATTCATCTAAATTTTCAGCATTGTACATTAACATCCCTGCTGCTCCCTGAATTAATGGCTCATAAATAAAACAAACCACCTCATCTTCATAACTTAAAATTTGAGATTTGAGGTCTTCTATATTTTCAGAAGTAGGAGTATCAATAAAAATTACCTCAAACAACATCTCTCCGAAAGGTTTCGTCCAAATACTTCTTCCACTCACCGACATTGCTCCGAAAGTATCGCCATGATACGCGTTTTTAAATGCTAAAATTTTTGTTTTCTCTTTTCCCTGATTGTAAGCATGCTGAATACACATTTTCAAAGCGACTTCCACCGCAGTCGAACCGTTATCAGAATAAAAAACTTTCTGCTGATTATCAGGAAGTAATTTCAATAAATTTTCAGAAAGCTGTATCGCCGGTTCATGCGTAAAACCTGCAAAAATAACCTGTTCTAAAGTATGTAACTGCTCAGAAACTCTTTGTGCAATATAAGGATGCGCATGACCATGAAGCGTCACCCACCATGAAGACACCGCATCAATATAACTATTTCCTTTATCATCAAAAAGATGAACTCCTTTTCCTTTAACGATGGGAATTGCATCATCTGCAGTTTTCATTTGAGTATACGGATGCCAATTTACCGCTCGATCTCGTTCTTGTAATGTCATCAATTATAGAATTTTGAGGTTAGAAACTAGAAGTCAGCTTTCCAGGTTTCAAATTGATCAATTGCTTTTTCGGATTGTCTTTTCATCGGTTTTAATCCTAAAGTTTGTAGCATTTGCATATCTTCCGAAACTCCCGGGTTTGGAGTCACCAGTAAAGTTTCTCTTTCTCCGGTAAAAATAGAATTAGCTCCTGCCATAAAACACCAACCCTGCTCGAATTCTGTCATTTCAATTCTTCCTGCACTTAGACGAACCATCGATGAAGGCATCACAATTCTTGCGGTAGCAATCATTCTTACCATTTCCCAGGTATCAGTTTTTTCATTATTCTCAAGAGGAGTTCCTGCAACTCTTGCCAAAGCATTGATGGGAACAGATTCAGGATGTTTTGGCATTGTAGCCAATGTTAACAGCATTGAAATTCTGTCTCCATGTGTTTCACCCAAACCGATAATTCCACCCGAACAAACTGTAATTCCTGCTTTTCTGACGTTGTTGATGGTATTAATTCTATTATCAAAAGTTCTTGTAGAAATTATCTCTTCATAATATTGCTCTGAAGTATCCAAATTGTGATTGTAAGCATACAAACCAGCCTGCTCAAGACGAACAGCTTGTTCTTCGGTCAACATTCCGAGCGTACAGCAAACTTCAAGACCTAGCTCATTCACGCCTTTTACCATATCGATGACACGGTCAAAATCACGATTATTTCGCACTTCTCTCCATGCTGCGGCCATACAAAAACGGGAAGAGCCGTTGTCTTTTGCTTTTTGGGCATGCTCAATCACTTTTTCGGTGGGTAATAATGCTTGAACTTTAATATTGGTGTGATAACGCGCTGCTTGTCCGCAATACGAACAATCCTCAACGCAACCACCTGTTTTTATCGATAATAATGTTGACATTTGTACCTCTTCAGGATTATACCATTCTCTATGAACGGTTGCTGCTTTATAAATAAGCTCAAGCAAAGGAAGATTATAAATTTGCTCTATTTCATCTTTCGTCCAATCATTTCTCAATTTTGTTTTATCTATCATATTTTTTCTAATTGTTTTGTAATACTTTCTATTGTTATTTTTTCTACCTCCGGAATTCTTATGATTTTGGTTTCCTGTTGAATATTTTTGCAGATTATTCTTTCTGTATCCCACGGAAAACTTCCATTTAAAATCAAATATTCCAGCTTTATATTTCTTTGTTTTAAAATCATCAGCGACAATAAAGTATGATTGATACATCCTAAATAATTTCTGACGACCAAAGCAACGGGAAGGTTTAGCTTTTCTATTAAATCTATAATAAACTCATCCTCAGAAATAGGAACCATTAATCCTCCTGCTCCTTCTACAATTAGATTATTTTGAGTTTCAGGAAGTTTAAAATCATTACTGTTAATTAAAATCCCTTCTTCAAAAGCCGACTGATGAGGTGATGCAGCTAATTTCAATCGATATTTTTCCGGATGAATAATTACATTTTCACCTACCCATTTTTTAATTTTCATACTGTCTGAAAAATGTAAGTCTCCAGACTGAATAGGTTTCCAATAATCTGCTTTAAAGTGTTTTACTAGAATTGCCGAACAAACAGTTTTTCCTATTTCAGTACCAATACCTGTGACGAAAAGTTTTCTTTGTTCTAAATTTTGTATTTCTAATTTTTCTTTTTTTATATCCATATTTTACCCATCTCATTTGTCATTCCGTAGGAATCTAGACCATTTTTTTAGAATTATTTTAAATTATAATTGCTTAAATTCCTCCAGAATGACAAAAGTGACACTCTTTTTTACATTAAATAAAATCTTTAATAATCTTAGTCAAACCAATAATTTCTTCTTCTGTATTGAAGCTGTGAAGACAAATTCTCAATCTTTCTGTTCCTTCTTTTACCGTAGGACTAAAAACGGCATAGGTTAAAAAACCTTCATGTAATAAAGTTTCCTGCAAATCTTTCAACCGATGATTATCAGGTATTAAAACTGCCTGAATCGGGCTGTTTGAAGATGGAGTTTTTATATTTTGTTGGTGAAAAATTTTAATATTTCGCTGTAATTTGAGGGATAAATCTTTGTTTGCTTTAAAAAATTCATACCCTGTTTTGATACTTCTCCACTGAATATCCTGGGCCGCCGTGGTGTAAATAAAAGGCGATGCAAAATTGACAAGATAAGATTTGATAATTTCATTACTTACAATAGCTGCTCCGTGCGAGCCGAGCGCTTTTCCGTACGTGATAACCGTTGCCAGAACCTTGGTTTGCAATTGATATTTTTCAACCAATCCGTATCCAAAAACTCCAAAAGCATGAGCTTCATCTACAATTAAAAAAGCATTGTATTTTTTAGCGATTTCAGTAATTTCCTCAATCGGAGCAAAATCTCCATCCATAGAATAAAGGCTTTCTATCGCGACATAACAATTTTCTTTTTGCCTTTTTAAAATTTGTTCTAAATCCTTAACATCATTATGCTTAAATTTCAATTTTCTTGCATGTGACATTTTGCAGGCATCATGTACAGAACGATGAATTTTCTCATCAACTATAATGGTATCATGACGGTTTGGAAGCGTAGAAAACAAGGCTAAATTGGCATTATATCCTGAAGAAAAAAGCAATGCAGATGCATATTTATGTTCTTTTGAAATAAACTCCTCTGTTTCGATAACCTCAGTACTATTTCCACTTATCAATCGTGAACCGGTACTTCCTGAAAGCAAATGAGGATTGTCATTAATCTCTTTTAACAATAGATTCTGCAAATCTTTATTTCTTGCAAATCCCAAATAATCATTAGAATAAAAATCGATACCTTCAGATTTAGGTTTTAATATTCTTAATGTTTGATTTGCTTTCCTCTTATCAAGAGCTTCCTGAAAATGATTGAGATGATTAAGCATAATCAAGCTTCATCACGTCTTCTGTTATTGCATTAACCCAATGAATATGCAAATCTTTTTCAATTTTTATAATCTCTTCTGCATGAGGTTTCCAATCTTCAGAAAACTCATCTAGTTGATGAATCATTTCTTCCAAATGTCCTTCTTCTTCCAGTATAATCGATTTTACCATCACTTTAGAATTGGTTTTGGTAAGAACTTCCTGATACACGGGATACAATTCATCAGCTCTAACTTCAATGGCATACGTCACAAAAAGATAGGCTGCATATTTTAGCTCTTCTTTTGTTAAATCAAAATGATGATGAAGATATTTACAAGCTTTTACATCCAAAGCATGAAGATATTGGCGTGTTGCGGTCGAAGCTAAAAGCTCGCTACTTTCATAATTTTTGCACCATTCAGCATTGATTTTCCCAATTTGCTTTTTGAGGTAATACGCATGACGATGCTCTTCACAAGCATGTTTCAACTGTATTAAACTTACTTTTGTAGAATGCTCACAGGCAGAAATTTTTCTCGCTCCCGCATTCTCCATAAAAGAAAGCGTATTGAGCCATTTTGCATGAGATTTATTATCACTGACGATTTTATCAATAAGATTATAAAATTCCATTACTATTTATTTTGTGCCAAAAGTAGTATATTGCCGGATGGTTAAGTTGTACCAGTTTCAACATTATGAGTAGTCCGGTTGAGTTTCCTTATGAGAGTTTTATTTTAATCAATAGAAGTTCAGAGATTTCTATTTACATGCAGGTTTCAAATCAATTGATTAATGCAATACAAAGAGGCGTTTTACCATTTGGCATAAAACTTCCTGGAACAAGAGCTTTAAGTATCATTTTACAGGTTCATAGAAACACAATTATTGCCGCTTATGATGAATTGTTTGCTCAAGGCTGGGTAGAGAGTCTTCCGAATAAAGGAACTTTTGTTATCGGGAAAAATCAGGAAAAACCATTTCAAATTAAAGATTTTGAGAAGAATAATCTTGAACATTACCCCAAATCGACAGGTTTTTCTTTTAAAACTTCAAACATTTTAGATAATCCGTTTGAATATTCTGATTGCGAATATATTTTCAACGACGGAGTTCCGGATATCCGTTTAACACAAATTGACCATCATTCCCGAATTTACAGCTCTATTCTAAAAAGGAAAGCCCACAAAATAGGACAATACAATCAGGATGGAAGTGAATTTTTCAAGAAAAACCTTTCAGAATTTTTAAATCTGTCAAGAGGCTTACCTATTTCAAAAAATAACCTTTTGATTACGAGAAGCACTGAAATGAGTATTTATATTGTTTCAGAAATTTTACTTTCGGCGGGAGATGTTGTTTTGGTTGGAGCATTAAGCTATTTCTCAGTCAACATGATTTTTCAAAAAGCAGGAGTAAACATCCAGACTATTTCGATTGATGATGAAGGAATTAATGTAGAAGAAGTAAGAGAAGCCTGTAAGAAGCAGAAAATAAGAATGCTTTACCTTACTCCACATCACCACTATCCTACTACGGTCACTTTGAGTGCAAAAAGAAGGCTCGAACTTCTAAATCTTGCGAATGAATTTGGTTTTATCATTCTCGAAGATGATTACGATTATGACTTTCACTATGACAAAAGTCCCATTCTTCCTTTGGCAAGCGCAGATACCAACGGAATGGTCATCTATATAGGGTCTTTTGGAAAATCCTTGGTACCAGGTTTCCGAACGGGATTTATTGTCGCTCCCGAAAATCTGATGACGGAAATGCGAAAATATTTAGGAATTATAGACCGACAAGGCGATGTTCTGATGGAACACGTTTTGGGAGAAATGATTGCTGAAGGAGAAATCAATCGCTATCTAAAAAAATCGTTAAAAACCTATCAGGAAAGAAGAGATTATTTTGTCTCTCTTTTAGAACAAAACTTAAGTGACTACATTCATTTTCAAAAGCCAACAGGAGGTTTGGCGGTATGGATGAAGTGGAAAATCCCGGTTAATCTAATGCAACTTAGCAGAAACTGTGCTCAAAACAATCTTTTCATTCCAAAAACCTTGCTTTATCAGAATAAAAACCTCACAGCAATGCGATTGGGTTTTGGAAATTTAAATCTAAATGAAATGGATAAAAGCATTGAAATTTTATCTAAAAATATCAAATTACTGTCTTGATTTTTAGGATTGAAAGTATAATTTATTTTTGAATCTTTTTAACAGCAAAAGCATCAAAAGAAATGATTGAAAAAAGAGAAATTCAAAAGTTTACAAAATGTAAAACTTAATTTCAAAAGAAACCTTATCAAGGTTAATAATTCGCATATTTATTAACCTTGACAAGGTTGACATAACCAAAGAGTCACACAAATCTTCACTGATAATTGGGAATAAAATCTCATATAAAATTAAACCATTAAGATTTAATTAAGAAGTTGAGAATATTAAGTTGAGCTTCACTATAAGCAAGTTGCTTGTAAAAAATCTATTTGATTTTCTTAATAAAACTTAACTTCTTAAATCACCTTAATGGTCGAATTTTAAAATACTCAATAATAAAAATCTGAGTAATCTGCGGTAAGACATTTCCCGTTAAAATACTGAATTCTAGAACATCAATTATTTAAAATTCAGACTTCAGAACTTTCAATAATTCGACTTGTTGGTTGACATCATTTTTACTGCTTATTAAATTATAATTTGCCTGAAGCCAGTTATTTCTCACCACAAAAAAAGTGTAAGCATCCATTAAACCTTCTTTGTATTTTTCTTCAGATTTCTGAAAAGACAGTTTTTGGTTTTCAAAATTCAACTCCAACAAACTGTATTTTTCCTGTGCATTCAGAAACTGAACTTTTATGGAGTTAATAGATTTGGTCAAATCATTAATAATTAAATCTTTGCTATAGTTGAAATTTATAACATTTAATTTTGCTATTTCTACATTATTTTTGATTTGAAACTTATTAAAAATCGGAATATTCAAACCAAAAGAAATCGATTGGTTTTTATTCTGACTAAACTGGTCCGAAAAGCTCGTGTTAGAAAGAGAATTATTACCTAAAGATTTATTGTAAAAAGTAGACCAGCTATAATTACCGTTAAGTGTGGGAAGGTAAGCCGATTTTTCAATATCAATGCTTTTTTCCTGCGTTGCAATCTCAGCAACAACAGTTTTATAAGCGGGATTATTTTCTATTAATTTATTGGTAAAATCAGTATTATTAAAATCTTCCTGCATGAGAGAAACATCATCAGTCATCACAAAATCGACAGAATCGTTTGTCATATTCAATGCATTAAGAAGGTTTATTTTTGCCAGATCACGTTGATTTTTTGCAGAAACCCATTGCTCTTGTAATGTTCCTAGATTTGCTTTAATATCGTAAACATCACTTTTAGAACGGCTTCCTATTTCAACTTCTTTTTCGGTACGTTTGATTTGTTCTTCAATTCCCGCAATCTGTGTTTCTAATACTTCAAGCCAGCTTTTACTGTTTTGATAAGTGAAAAAATTCTGAATTACATTAAATTTCACTTCATTCTGAGCCTGTTTAAGTCTGTATGTACTTGTATTTTTATTAAGCTTAGACAATGAAATATTCAAATAATTTCTCCAGTTAAACAATTCAATATTTGCCTGAGCAATAACTTGGTCGTATTGTGTATTAAGCGTTTCTCTTTGATTGCTCGACTGATTAATTGACGAGCCTAAACTATAGCTGTGATTCACACCTGCATTCACTGATGGAAGCAACATTCCTTTTGAAGCCGCAATTTGTCGGTCATTTTTCTGAATATTGACAGTAGCCTGTTTTATCAGCGGATGATTTATCGAAGCGTAATCGAGACATTGTTTGAGTGTCCAACTTTGCTGAGCCGGAAAAAGATTGATGATTAAAATAAAGAGTAGTTTTTTCATAATTAGCTAATGGTTAATTATTAATTGTTAATGGTTATCATTGGTAATTAACCATTAACAATTATCATTCGTATTTCAGATATTTTACAAGATTTACTTTTGTAGCCTGATACGCTTTAATGCTTACCACTGCGAAAGTTAAAGTCAATAGTAAAATCATACTCAGAATGAATGGAAAAACAGGCATATCTATTCGGTAGGCAAAATCTTTCAGCCACTCATTCATCAGATAGTAACTGATTGGAATACTTATTAAAACAGCGATTAAGGTAATCCAAAGGAATTGTTTGGTCAATCCAACAACTAAAACTCCGTCTGATGCGCCTAAAGTCTTTTTAATGGCTACATCTTTTAATTTTTGCTCAATCATTAATGAAGATAAAGCGAATAATCCTAATAAAGCAACCATTAACACCATGGCATTGAGAATAGTGAAAAGCGTTTGTTGTTTTTGATACGTTTCAAAAGTTTTTGCAAATTGCTTATCTATAAAATAAGAATTGAATGGGTAGCCCTGTTCTACACTATTTTGCCAATAGGTTTTGATTCTTTTCACCGTTCCCTCAATATCATCTGCTTTTAATTTTAATTGAATATTACCTACGTTATATCGTTTCCAGCTAGTTTCTCTGTAATGGAAAAATATCATGGGTTCCACTTCGCTTTTCAAGTTTCTGATATTGAAATCTTTTGTAATTCCTATAATGTGATACGCTTTATTATCAAACCCAGGTCTTATTTCTCTTTTCATTGCCTGCTCATCTGTCCAGCCAAATTTTCTAAGAAAAGCTTCGTTTACCAAAGCATTATTAATAGTATCTGAAGATAATTTAGGATTTAACCAACGTCCTTTAAGTAATTTAACGCCCATAAATTGGGGATAATTATAATCCATAGAGCCGTGGCGAGCCTGAATACTTGTATTCAGATAATCCATATTTGAACTACTCTGATTATTAGTTCCGGGAGGCGCCTCGGCAAACGAAATACTTTCCACACCTGGAATTTTTGCCATTTCCGTTCTCAGTCTCTCATACTTCAACCATGGTTTTCCATTATTATCTTCATTAAAATTAATCTGAAAAACCTGATTTCCATTGAAGCCCAAATCCTTATTCATCATATGTTTTACTTGTTGATTAACAATCAATCCACCGATGATAAAAAAGGACGAAATAATAAGCTGTAAAGTCAGAATTCCGTTTCTTAGCCAAACCCCGTTTTTACTTCTGGCAAAATTTCCTTTCAAGGTTTCTATTGCTTTGAAATTGGATAAATATAAAGCAGGAATAAGCCCAGAAACAACCGTAACCAAAGCCACCATTGCAAATGAATAGAAGTAAACGTGCCAATCGTTCATTACAATTTCTTTGTCATAAAACTTGTTGAGACTTGGTAAAAGAAGCTCTGTTAAAGCCAGAGATAAAAGATATGAAACAAAACAGATTAAGAAAGTTTCCAGTAAAAACTGAAGAACAAGATTAGATTTCGTACTACCTATTGCTTTTCTTACCCCAATCTCCTTGGCTCTTTGAGAAGCCTGAGCGGTTTTTAGATTGATAAAATTAATGGCTGATAAAATCACAATCAGAACAGAAAGTGTAAATAAAATCATTAGTGATTTGAAATCGGGTTTTCCGAACCAAGTCATTTCTGAATGCAATTTTATTCTCTCGAGTGGCGTAAGCAATGAATCAGTTGGTCCATACGTATCAATAAACTGTTGAGGTGTCATTCCTGCATCTTTAGAAATTTTTGCCCGCATCATAATAATATCGAGGAATTTTTTCTCAAAACTTCTTGGGTCTGCTCCTTTTTTCAACAGAAAGAAACACCCATAATTGAAATTTCCCCAAGATTCTTTATCATTTTTCATTTGTTCAACAGGTTTGAAAATGAAATCCGGTTTTATCTGGCTGTTTCCTTTTGGTAATTCGTAAACCGCTGTAACAATGTAATCTGTAGTATTAATTTTAATCGTTTCGCCGGCAACATGAGTTTTCCCGAAAAGATTTTTTGCCACAACATTAGAAATAGCAATATTATTATCATTTTTAAGAACATCTTTATAGCTTCCTGCTACCAACTTGAATGGAAATAAATTGAAAAAATTCTCAGACACAGCGCTTCCTCCTTCCTGATAAGCCGTTTTATTTTTTGTGATCATTTTGTAGGAGATATCTGTACCACTCATCAAAGCATAATCCTGAACTTCAGAAATCCGTTTCAATGCATTTTCAGCTAAAGGAATAGAAATAGCACCGCCATAACTATTATCTTTTTTGTAATGCGTCTGAAAATAATAAATATCATCTTTTTTAGGATTCCATCTTTCGTAAGATTCTTCGTCATTCCAATGCATCAGGATGAGCATAAATCCAGTCAATCCGATGGTCAATCCGAATAAATTGATAATCGTGGAAAGCCAATTCTTTTTATAGTTGATGAAGGCAATTTTGAGCCAGTTTTGTAACATAATTTTTATAATTAGAAATTATTAATGGTTAATGATGATGAAGAATTAATAATTAACCGAAATTTGTGGCATCTGCTTTTTCGAAAACATCTTTTCTCTGAGAAGAATGCTCTTCGCTGAAAATCTCACCATCTTTCATATTCACAATTCTGGATGCGTAACCTGCATCGTAAGAAGAGTGCGTTACCATTGCAATGGTAGAACCTTCTCTGTGAAGTTCTGCCAGAAGATTCATTACTTCATTTCCGTTTGAACTGTCTAGGTTTCCTGTTGGCTCATCGGCAAGAATCAATTTTGGTTTTGTAACTAAAGCTCTCGCAACCGCCGCTCTTTGTTGTTGACCTCCTGAAAGTTGCTGTGGATAATGCTTTGCTCGATGAGCAATATTTATTTTCTCCATAATTTCTTCTACACGCTTTTTTCTTTCGGAAGAAGAAACACCATTGTAAATCAAAGGCAATTCTATATTTTCAAAAACTGTTAATTCATCAATCAGATTAAAATTCTGGAAGATAAAACCGATATTTTTTTTCCTGATGTCTGATTTTTTCTTTTCAGAAGTTCCCACTGTTTCTATGATTTCAAACTGATAAGAACCGGAAGAAGCACAGTCTAGCAACCCAAGAATATTAAGAAAAGTAGATTTCCCACAACCTGAAGGTCCCATTATGGCTACAAATTCACCTTCTTTTATCGTTAAGCTTACATTGTTGAGTGCATTGGTTTGCACCTCTTCTGTTTTATATGTTTTAGAAAGGTTTTGAATATTTATCATTATGGTATTATTTAAAATTTATAGTTTGTTTGTGAATTAGGTTACAAAATATCGATTGTTCCGCCAGAATCTCTGCTTGCAGAAAATTTGACTCCTGACAAGGTTTTATATCTGATTTTTGCTAATGAATTTGCAGATGCTGTCAATTCTTTAGAAACACTTAAACTTACCGAAGAAGCCGATCTTGCGTCTACCAATGCTTCGGTAATATTAGCTTCAGTGGCAATAACTTTAGAAGCCTGTTCTGAATTGATTCTCGCTTTTGAAATTTTCCCCTGAATATCTATTGTGCTTGCCGATTTCGCATGCAAGACAAGGTTTTCTGTATTGATGGTTCCTGAAACCAAGCTTCCGGATTCTGTCGTGATAAACACTTGTTTTGCATTAGAATCACCATAAATTTTCCCTCCACTCACTGTAGAAAATTTTTGAATATCAAAATCATCCTTAATTTTTACAACAGAGCCAATTCCTGCACTCACAGATTTGATATCTTTTGCATAAACAATAATTTTAGTATCCACATTTTCTAACGACTGTCCACTTTTGTAGGCAATCTTCAATACGCTGTTTTTCACATTTACTTCTACGAATTGAAGATAATTGCTTTTAATCACAACTTTTTCTTCGATAGATTTTACCACTTCAACATCAAAAACCATATCAGAAGCAATGCCATCAAAATGCTCTAAGGCGATGGTTTTTGTTTCGATTTGAGAAGATTTAATGCCTTGATTTTCTATATAAAAATTAAGGTTTCCAGAAACCTGAAAAGACTGTGTTGCAAAAGTGGTAAGAAATAATATTGCTAAAGTTTTCATAGGTATATTTTATTTTGTCTTAAATTTTATCACGGTTTCCTTTAAAGGATAGCCTTCTTTTGATTTAAACCTACTATCGGTAAATACAAATTCATATTCGGTATTCGGTTTCATTTCTGTTAAGAGTTTAATACCCCTATGGTTATTAACAAAACCTTCATTTTTTGTCAGAGGAAAATGTTCTTTTCCTGTACTTCCCATGTTTATAGAAGATGATTCTGCCATTTCTCTATCAAAATTAATAGTGATTTCTTTAATCGCAGGGTCTACATCATTTTTGTTCCAGATATCGGGAGAAATTGACACTACTTTAGGTTGTTTTTTTTCATAATCACTAATAAGAGTACTCATTTTTGGAGATAATTGATTATAAAAAGAGATAATCTCGGGATAAAAACTTTCTAATGAAGGATATTTTTTTCTGTCATTTTTATACTTTCCAAGCAAATCCACCAATTCTTTCATCCAAAGAAATTTTCTTTTTTCTTGTATTAAAATTTCTTCATCTATATCTTTTTGCGAATATTTATTATCCATCATATATTGAATGACAGCAGCTCTTACCAAGCTTTCATTAATCATCGTTTCCCAGTTTCCATAGGCTTGAGATTCCATATCTTCTTTCACCAATGCATAAATAATTTCACCTGAATTTTTCAATTTGGAGGCATTCTCATTCATCTCCAAAATATAATTGACAAATGAATGGTTGAACTCATGAATAAGTAAAGGCTGAAACTCATTTTTATCAAATTTCACATTTCCTTCTTTATCAAACGACCATATTCCTACTACCGCATTTACAATTTCTTTCTGTTTTTCTGGATGTGTTTTAATTCCATAATTTCCACCACCATTTCCATAACCTAAAATGATTTTATAGTCTTCATTAGCTTTTTTACCATAAAATTTAGAATACCAATCTTGATTAAAATCATACAAAATTGTCATTTGATATTCACTTTCTGCTTTTTGATAATCTCCAGAATGATTGTTAAAAAATTGCTGGAAATTGGTCTTTTTATAAAATTGATTCAACAAAGAAACAAACTGCTTTTTGTCTACTTTTTCCCATCTTTTATCCAAAGAATTTACTTTTTCTTTTATCTGGCTAAATTTTCCTTTTTTAAAAGATAAATGAAGTGCCATCGACATCACGGCATCATATCCCAAACCGTTTTTGTTTCTGTTTTCTTTAATAAATTCAATAATTTCTGAATTTTTGTAGGGTTCAAAATAGGTGTTGATATCTGTTGTATATTTCTTATTGTAATTCTGGCTATATTCTTCAGCTCCTGCCAATCGAAAAACAATACTTACAATTTCTACTCTTTCATCTACTTTAGGAGTTAATTTTTCTTGTGAGAAGTTTAAAATTGAAATAAGAAGAATACTTAATCCCAAAAGTTTTTTAATCAAAATCATGTTTATTTATTTTTTAATATCAAGAATTTCATATTTTTTCAGTTCAGAATAATCAGAAGTAATAATCTTTTCGCCCGGTTTCAAACCTGAAACCACTTCATAATACATCGGATTTTCTCTTCCCAAACTGATGTTTCTTTTTTCAGCCTTGTTGCCTTTCACTACAAAAATCCATTTTCCGTTGGTGTCTTTATAGAAATTCCCTTTCGGAATCATCATACTTTGTGTATCGGCTGACAATTTCAGTTTCACCCCGAAGGTCATTCCTATTTTCAAGTTTTCAGGTTTTACATCAACAAAATTAAGCTCTGCAGAAAACTGTCCGTCTTTTACTTCCGGTAAAATTTTAGCGACAATCACTTCGTATTCTTTTCCGTTGTTATCCAAACTTCCTTTAATACCAACCTGGAGTTTATTGATATAATATTCATCAATTTTGGCAATCAGTTTGTATCCGCCCATCAAATCTATTTTTCCGATGCTTTCTCCAGTTGTTAAGTTTTGCCCAAGAGAAATATTAAATGACGATAATCTTCCTGAAGCCGGCGACATAATCAGGAAATTATTTTTATTTGACTTCAAAATATTCAGACTTTTTTCCATTTGGTTGATAGAATTATTAATAGCTGCAAACTGGGAATTTCTCGAGGCCTTTTCATTTGAACTTCCTTTTTCTACGATTTGCTTTCTTTGTTTCTGATAGTTCAGATTTTGAAGAGCCACATCATAATCAGTTTTCTTTCCGATTTCTGCTTCATACAATCTTTTCTGAAGATTATAAGTCTGCAAAGCTGTATTGTAATCGTTTTGTGATTGCAATAATTCTTTATCCTGATTAAATTCTTGATTTTTCAGTTCCAAAAGCGAACTCCTCATTTGGCTTATCTGTTGCATAATTCCGGTTTCCTGATTCAGATAATTAAATTCTGTATTCGGATTATAAACTCGCGCAATTGGTTGACCTTTCATCAGCATCTGACCATCTTCCGCAAAAATTTCTTTTACTGCACCACCTTCCAAAACATTTACCAGAGAAGAGTTGAGAGACTGTGTTTGTGCAGTCAACATCAACATATCTTCAAATTTCTCATTCGTTACTTCATCTATTGTAATATCTTCTGATTTTACATTATACGATTTTTTCTGATTGAGAAAATACCACCCAAAAACAAAAACTCCCAAAACTGAAGCAAGGATAATTAATATTAATTTTAGTTTAGATTTCTTTTTTACTATTTTCGTATCCATATTTAGATAACATCTTTATTTATAACTAATTACACAATACACTTGCCAGAGATTTAAGACTTTATAACTTCCTGTAAATGTGATTACATATTAATTAATAAATTTTAAAACTGTTCATTATCGAACACTTTTTGTGCGAAAATGGACACATTGAGTATAAATGATGAATTATAATTGATAAATAATTTTAGAATTAAGTACTATTTGAAACAATTTAATGACATTAGAAAGCTCTCAAGAAATTAATTGCTAAATTACAATGATTGAAACCAAATGACCATTAAAAATTATGGCTAAAAAATCACAAAACTTACAATCAACCGATAATCAATCGGGATTTTCAAATGAAAAACTGTTTGTTGATTTATCACAATTGATAGAGCAAAGCCGCCATCAGGTAGCAATGCAAGCCAACAGCACACTTACCGTTTTATTTTGGCAGGTTGGAAAACGCATCAATGATGATATTCTCCAAAATCAACGTGCAGAATATGGAAAACAAATTGTTCCGACAGTGTCGACACAATTGGAACATCATTATGGGCGTAATTTTACTGAAAGGAACGTAAGACGAATGATGCAGTTTGCAGAACAATTCCAAGAATTAGAAATTGTGTCGCCACTGGCTACACAATTGAGTTGGTCACATTTTACAGAATTACTCCCTTTGAAAACTTATGAAGCCAAATTATTTTATGCTCAATTATCTATCGAAGGAAAATTTGGAAAAAGAGAGCTTCGTAAACAAATTGCCAGCAAAGCATTTGAACGCACCGAAATTGTCAATATTCAGGTAACTCAAAATGAAAATTTCCCCATCAATACTTTTAAAGATCCTTATCTTTTAGATTTTCTAGGGCTACAAAATGGTTATTTAGAAAAAGACGTTGAAACTGCTATTCTTTCAGAATTAGAAAAATTCATTTTAGAATTAGGGAAAGGATTTGCTTTTGTGGAACGTCAAAAAAGAATGATTATCGATGGTGAAGATTTTTATCTTGACCTTTTATTTTATCACCGTTCTTTAAAAAGACTCGTGGCAATCGAATTAAAATTGGGGAAATTTCAGGCAAAACATAAAGGTCAAATGGAATTATATCTAAAATGGCTTGATAAAAATGAACGTCAAGAAGGAGAAGAAACTCCAATAGGATTAATACTTTGTGCTGAAAGCAGCAAAGAACAAGTAGAATTATTGGAAATGCACAAAGACGGAATTATAGTTTCTGAATATTGGACTGAATTACCATCAAAAAAAGAACTCGAAAGAAAATTACATGTAGCTCTAATCGAAGCAAGAGAACGTTTTGAGCGAAAAAAATTATTATAATTTTATTATCTTAAAAATGCGAAAAAAAGAATCTCATATACTAATTGTGGATGACGACGAAGATATTTTATTTTCGGCAAGAGTCTGGCTCAAGAAATTTTTTACGGAAGTAAGTTGTCTCAGTCAACCAAAAAACATTATAAAATTTTTGTCTGAACATCAAATTGACACTGTTCTTTTGGATATGAATTTCCGGAAAGGTTTTGAAAACGGAAAAGACGGATTATACTGGATGCAGGAAATCAGAACTCTGGAACCACAACTTCCGATTATTCTGATGACCGCTTACGGTGAAGTTGAATTGGCTGTAGAAGCTTTAAAAAACGGAGCTTCAGATTTTATTTTGAAACCCTGGAATAACGAAAAACTATATGCTTCTGTAAATTTAGCCGTTGATATTTCTCGAAAGAATAAAAAACTGAATCAATGGGAAAACATCAGTCTAAAAACTAATCAATATCAGTTGGAGACTCTGTCTCAATCAATGAAAGAAGTGATGAGCCAAATTGAAAGAGTTTCTGCAACGGACGCAAACGTTTTGCTTTTAGGAGAAAACGGAACCGGAAAATATGTTTTGGCAGAACATATCCACGAATTATCTGAAAGAAAAAATCAACCATTCGTTCACATCGATTTGGGAAGTCTTTCTGAGAATCTTTTTGAAGCTGAACTTTTTGGTTATAAAAAAGGTGCGTTTACAGATGCTCATCAGGATTACGCCGGAAAAATAGAAAATGCAGAAAATGGAACAGTTTTTCTTGACGAAATCGGAAACCTTCCCCTTCATCTTCAGACTAAATTATTAAGCTTAATTCAGAATAGAAAACTATCTAGACTGGGAGAAAGTAAAGAACGATTACTGGACGTAAGATTTATTTTTGCAACCAATGAAAATCTCAAAAAGGCAGTTTCTGAAAATAGATTCAGAAAAGATTTATATTATAGAATCAATACTGTAGAATTGCAAATTCCGAGTTTGAGAGAACGGATTGAAGATATCCCTAATCTTGCTGATTATTTTCTGGAAAAATACAAACAGAAATATCACAAGCCTGATTTAAGTTTAAATGAATCGATTCTCCATGAGCTTAAAAAATATTCTTGGCCGGGAAATATTCGCGAACTAGACCATTGTATAGAAAGAAGTGTCATTCTTTCTAACGAGAAAAATCTGAAATTACTGATGCCTCAAGATGAAGAATCTGAAAGCACAATCGTCAATCTGAACATCGAAGAAATGGAAGAAATTCTTATAAAAAAAGCGTTAAAAAAACACCGTGGAAATATTTCTTTGGCGGCTGAGGATTTAGGATTATCAAGAGCTGCACTTTACAGAAGAATGGAAAAATTTGAATTGTGAATTGATGGATTTTAAAATTGATAATACTGAAACACTTCGACAAGCTCAGTGTGACAAATCTAATACTAAATGTCAATTTTTAAACATTGTCAGGCTGAGCTTGTCGAAGCCTTAGATAAATAAACGGACATTCATATAAATTAATAATGAATAAAAATAAAATAATCTGGCTAATAATTATTCTGCTGGCAATAATCAGTGGGATTTTTTCATTTGATTTTTATATGCAAAGCAAGTGGATTAACTTCGGTTTATTTAGCAGTATAACTATTGGATGCATCTTTTTTGCTCAGACATTAGCGTTGTCTTATATTCAAAAAACCGAAAAAATACTTTTGGCAATTCAGAAAAAAGATTTTTCCTTGTTTCCGAAAAATGAAGAAAATAGTTTAGTTGATAGCGCTGTAAAACTCTATTATCAAAGTAAGGAAGAGCATCTTTCACATTCTTCGTACAAGCTTTTGTATGAAGAAATCTTGAGTCAGTTAGAAATTGGGTTAATGATTCTTTCCAAAAAAAATAATCAGTGGGAAGTCTTTTATGTAAACCCTGTTTTTCTGGAAATCTTACAAATTCCAAAGTATAATTCCTGGAATCTTTATGAAAATAAAACCCCTAATTTTTATAAAATAATTGAAAAAACGGGATACGAAAACTCTCAGGAATTTTTTGATATTTCAATTAACGAAAATACAAAACAGTCATTTTCTCTAAGGACCAAAAAGGTTGAAAATATAAAAAACCGCTTCTGCATTATCAGTTTAGAGTCTGTTCAGAAAATTATTGAGCAAAAAGAAAAACTGGCTTGGAACAATCTGATGAAAGTAATTTCTCATGAGCTTCTCAATACTTTGACGCCAGTCAACAGTTTGATTCAAAATTTGGAATACATTGCCAATCAGGAAATCATCGAAAAAGAAGACCAACAAGATATGAAGGAAAGCTTGATGATTATCAATTCAAAATCGAAACAATTGCTGAATTTCGTGGATGATTACAGACAGGTTGCAGAGTTGCCAAAACCGGTTTCTAAAATAATTTCTTTAACTCATATTGTAGAATCTGCCCTTAATTTTCTGAAACCAGAATTTGAAAAAAATAATATTACAATCATCAACTCATTAGAGAATCAAACTATTTTTGCAGACCAGAAAATGATTGAAAGATGTCTCATCAATCTTTATCTCAATGCAATCTATGCCGTCGCGGATAATTCAAAAAAAATCATCAAAACAGAAATAAAAACTCTGAACAAACGTATTCTTTTAAGCGTAGAAGATAATGGAATAGGTATTCCAAACGAAATTAAAGATAAAATTTTCCTTCCGTTTTTTACTACAAGAATCAGTGGTTCCGGAATAGGATTAACACTCAGTAAAAGTATTATTGAAGCTCATAAAGGTTATTTGAATTATAAGCCTTTGGAAAAAGGAAGCCGGTTTGAAATTTGGTTTTTAAAATAAGCATCTTATTAAATTGGTTAAAAAATGAGATTATTTTTATGGATAAACAAGATTGTCATTTTATTGAAAATTTATTGAAAATGGTATTTTATTTGCATTTCTTTATTAGGCAGGATAATATGCAATAAATTTTCAAGAGTTGAATAGATTTAAAAAATTTATTAAATACAAATATTCATTCTCTTGTTATTTGCGCAAATTATTAAGTTAAATTAAAATAGTTTGTTGCTTGATGAGTAATTTTTTCACAGATATTTATAACTAACTAGTTTATTTTTTATTTAATATTAAATTTTAATTAAATTTTTACACAAAAACAAAATTCCATAAAATACTGTATTTAAACACATTAAAACTAAAAACCGAAAAACAAACCTTATTCAACAGTCATATTTTACACCTAAAAAACTAAAATTAAAAATATCAATCTATTTTTAGAAAGCTTAAATAAAACTCTTGTATCATAAACTAAAAAACTAATTTATAAACTATAATATATCATCTGCTAAAGATGAAAAAACTACTAATAACCAAAAACAAACCTAATTTTAAAATCATTTTCTTTTGTGACATATTACGATTTGCATAATAATTCGTTAAAAGCAAATTAAAAAAAAACATTATTTTTGCCTTATAAAAGAAATAGTGTTTATAATTCTATCTGTAAAATAGCATTATAAACCAAAATATTAAACTTACAATAGCATGAAAAAAATAATTTTACTCCTCACTTTGTTCTCTGGAATCTCTGTATTTTCACAAATAAAGGTTCTTAAAAATGAAACATTAATAGAAATCGGAAAAGACAATTCTGTCGGCTTATATAAAAAAGATAATAAATTTACTTTTAATTATCAGGACATCAACACCAGTAATCTCAACACTTTTAGGTCATTTTCATTTAACGATATGAATGGTGATGTACAAGAGCTTTACAAAATGATTACTGATGGTTTTATAGACCAGCCTACTGGAAATATTTCTTTAGAACTTCCCAACGATATTATTGAGCTACAGTATGAGAAAAACTACGGTCAACCTACCGTACAGATTATTCAGTACATCAATAAGAATAAAAAATATGTAGGAAAATCTCAGTTTTTAAACAAAAAACAGATTGATAAAATATTTGGTATCGGAACTCCCAAAGCAGCACTTTATAAAACAGCTGTAAAACAAACTCCGGTAAATCCTGTAAATAATACCGTACAAAACTCGGTAAATAACACCCAGAATTACACTGCACCAGCAACCAAAACTCCGGTAAAACCTACGAAAAAAAGAAAATAAATTTCGTTTTTCACAATATATATCAACTCATTCTTCCCGAATGAGTTTTTTATTTCTATTTTTGTGAAAATATCTCATTGTACTATGTCGCTTCAGGTAATTAATCTAACAAAGAAATTTGGTGAGCAGACTGCTCTCAATAACATCAACATCAATATTGATAAAAGTGAAATCATTGGTCTTTTGGGTCCAAACGGAGCCGGAAAATCTACATTAATGAAATCTATTGTCGGTGCATTGAAAATTGATGAAGGTGAAATTATCTTTAACGGAAAAAACATTTCGGAGTACGAGATTGAAAGCAAAAAAAACATTGGATTTCTTCCTGAAAACAATCCGCTTTATCTAGAGATGTACGTGAAAGAATATTTACAATTTGTTGCCAATATTCACAAAATTTCTGAAGCAAGAGTAGATGAGGTAATAGAATTGGTAGGAATTACTCCCGAAAAATCTAAAAAAATCGGTCAGCTTTCTAAAGGATACAAACAGAGAGTTGGTTTAGCGCAAGCCATTATTCATCAGCCAGATTTATTAATTTTAGATGAACCGACCAATGGACTAGACCCCAATCAGATTCTTGAAATCAGAAACGTGATTAAAGAGATTGGTAAAGAGAAAACCGTTTTGCTTTCTACACATATTATGCAGGAAGTTGAAGCGCTGTGTACCCGCGTGATTTTGATTCATAAAGGAAATATTCTTCAGGATTGTAATATTGAAGAGTTTAAAGGAAAATTTAATAGCTTGGAAGAGGCTTTTGCGAGTTATACGCTGGAGTTTAAGGTTGAAACTAAAGCTTAAATTAAGATGAATTTAAAATCTTCTCTTTCTTTAATTTTATTACTAAATCTGTTTTCATCAGCTGTTTTTTATGCTCAAATAGCTAAGCAAGATATAATTAACGAAGTCAATTTTATTAATAATAAAACTAATGCAAATGAAGAAGATGTTCAAATTTTCCAAGTTGGGCACGGTACAAATGAACGTACTGGAATAGATATTAACAAAATACAAATAAAAGATGAAGAGCCTAGTGTTGCCGTTTTGACTTCATATTGGTTTAAATATTCAGACAATTATTCAAAAACTAAAGTTTATTTAAAAAGTAATATACCAATTTTTGTAGTAAAAGAAAAGAAAATAACTTTAACATCTACTGACGATAGTAATATGAAAGAAGTTTTAACATCATATACCAAATTATATATTTTTGATTGGGTAAAATGGGAATTTGAAAAGGAGATTATACAAGATGGCGGGAGACTTTTAGAAAATAGCATTGATAAACAAGAAATTATAAATATTATTAACGAAAGTAAAAAGAAATAGTTTCCTCTATTTTTTATTGGCTTTAAATTTGATTCCAACATTGTAATTTTAAAAACAAATCAAAATGATTAAGAAATTATTATTAGGAACTTTATGTATTGCTCAGTTTTCTCTGATTTCGGCACATGATTTAAATCCCACTCCCAAAAAAGATAATGGAACAGCTTACTATCAAAATGTTCCAAAAACGGTTATCATTAAAACCAAAAAATTTAAAGTAAGAATCGACAAACAGCCCAACGGAAACTATCTCTACCAATCTTGGGGAGCCAATACAAAAATTACTGCTAAACCAAGCATGATTATTAGTGATGGAGAGTTAATTCCAGATGGTTCGGGAGGAAATTATTATTTTGAATTCAACAATAACGGAACGCTGTATCAGGTTTGGAGAAATTACCTTACTGCTTCAGCAAAAAAAGCACCTTACACATTAGTTGTCATTGATGGAAACGGCAAAACTTTGGTAAAACAAGATGCGCAAATTGTTAAAAATTAATTTTAAATAAAATCTAAAAATAATTCCTAATTTCACTATTAGGAATTATTTATTTAAATAAAACAAATGGAATTTACGGTAAAAGCTAATTTAATCGATATCATCGCTAAAGATATTTATCCTGCAGAAGTTATTATTTCAAACAAAAAAATAGCTTCCATAAAAAGAATTGAAGAGACTTTAGACACCTATATTTTACCGGGATTTATCGATGCTCACGTACATATTGAAAGCAGTATGCTCATTCCGTCAGAATTTGCCAGAATTGCCGTAAAACACGGAACCGTCGGAACCATTTCAGACCCTCATGAGATTGCGAATGTTTTGGGTGTTGCCGGTGTAGATTATATGATTGAAAATGCGCGACAAGTTCCTTTTCATTTTTATTTTGGGGCTCCATCATGTGTTCCTGCAACAAATTTCGAAACGGCAGGAGCAGTTATAGATTCTAATGATATTAACGAATTATTGAGCAGAAAGGAAATTGTTTATTTAGCTGAAATGATGAATTTCCCAGGCGTTATTTACAAAGATAATGAGGTTTTAAAGAAAATTGCCTTCGCAAAAGAACACAATAAGCCTATTGATGGCCATGCTCCCGGATTGATGGGCGAAACCATGACAAATTATTTCGATGCCGGAATATCTACAGACCATGAGTGCTTTGGTTATGATGAAGCGCTAGAGAAACTAAAACATGGGGTAAAAATCATGATAAGAGAAGGAAGTGCTGCGAAAAATTTCGACACGTTAATCCCTTTATTGAAAGACTTTCCGGAGCAGATTATGTTTTGTTGCGACGACAAACATCCTGATAATTTAATCGAGTCTCATATTGATGACCATGTGAAACGTGCCTTGAAAGAAGGTCACGATTTATACAATGTTCTTCGTGCAGCTTCTTACAATGTGATTCATCATTATAATTTGCCCATCGGTTTATTGCAAATTGGGGATAATGCAGATTTTATTGAAATTGATAATACTGAAGATTTTACTGTTTTAAAAACGTATATCAACGGAGATTTAGTTGCTGAAAACGGTAATTCATTCATTCAACCTATTGAATCTGAAATTGTCAATAATTTCCACTGTACCATAAAACAACCTTCTGATTTTAAAATTAAAAGTGAGGGCGAAAAAATTCGTATGATTGAAGCTTTAGACGGTCAACTTATCACGCATGAAATCCAAGCAAGTACTTTAAACATCAATGGATATGCTGAATCAAATACAGATGAAGATATTCTGAAAATTGCTGTCGTTAATCGTTACAACGATGCTCCAGTAGCCGTTGCATTTATTAAAAATTTCAGTTTAAAAGAGGGTGCCATCGCATCATGTGTAGCTCATGATTGTCATAATATCGTTGTGGTCGGAACAAATGATGCTGATATTTGTAAAGCTGTAAATGCTATTATTAAAGCTAAAGGAGGAATCTCTCTTTCGACACAAACTGAAGAAATGGTCTTAGAATTACCCATTGCAGGAATTATGACCAATCTTCCTGCTGAGCAAGTCGCAGAATCCTACATTAAATTAGACAGAAGAGCAAAAGAATTAGGAAGCAAGCTGAGAGCTCCTTACATGAGTTTATCTTTTATGGCGCTTTTAGTAATTCCTGAATTGAAACTGAGTGATAAAGGATTATTTAATGGTAAAAGCTTTGAGTTTACGGATGTTTTTGTTTAAAATGGTTGATAGATGATAGATGATAGATGATAGATGATAGATGATAGATGCAAAATTACTTTTTACTTGGCTCTTTTTACCTTTTACTTTTTACCTTTTACTTATAAATCACTTAATTTTTCATTCCTGTAAAATAATTACTTTCTGCGAAACTTTCTTTGGCAGCACGATACCCAATATTGAATATTTGTTCTAAACGGTCTCTTCTCCTTTCAAAAGTTCCGTAGCTCGATAAATCCTGAGACGAAATAAACCAATCACAATATTCAAATTTAACCTTTTCGATACGATATGAAAGCAAATCATAAGACCTGGAAACAATGGCTTTAATTGACTTTAAATCGTTGATTTTAATATCGTGGGGTGGCGATACAAAAACCCCAATCAGTTTATCACAATCATCACGAATAATATCTGCCGGAAAATTATTTAAAACACCGCCATCACAGAACATTTCTTCCCCTAAAATATAAGGCGTTGTAATTCCCGGAATCGAGCATGAAGCAATAATAGCATCTGTTATTAAAAAATTTTCATCGAAAATTTTTTCTGTTCCGCCAACCAGTTCAGTTGCCACAATTTTCACTTTTTTATCAAGGTCTCCAATCTTCATATCATTGAAAATAGGTTTCAGATAGGCATTAAAAATCTCAGAAGAAACCAACCCCGGTTGGTTAAATGTAAAATGTCTCCAATTAAAAAAATAGACCGACTGAAAGAAATCTAAAATTTCCTCAGGCTTTTTTCCGATGGCATAAAGGCATCCCACAATAGAACCGGCACTGCAACAAGCCAGAATATCGGCCTCAATATTCTGTTCGCTCAAAAATTTCAGCACACCAGCGTGAGCAATACCTTTGGTACCACCACCAGACAAAACCAATCCTGTTTTTTCAAAATTCATTACATAAATGTAAGAAAACATTGGTGAAAAATCTATTTAAACAATCAAAAAATTGTTGATTATCAAAACAAAAAGCCACAGACTTTCTCTGTGGCTTTTTATATCTTTAATATTAAAATCTTAATTATTAATATACTTTTCAAAAATTTTCGAGAAATCTTTTTGGGTATATCTGTCAAAACTATTGGTGTTCCAAGCGAAAATATATTCGTTGATTGCCTTTAATTCCTGGCTTTTTGAGACATTTTCCTGTTTTCCTGAGGCAACACTGCCAATTGCTTTCTGTATACTGTCATTTGAAAAATTCAGCAAAGAATGATTATGATGAACCTCCTGCTGAATAGCTAAAAGTGCTTTATAAAGGTCTTTCAGCTGGTCAATCTGACCTTTTGCAACGCTAATCATTAATGGAACATTTCCGATATTGAATGAAATTTCAACATCCAAATCAATTGTTCCGGCAGTCTGCAAAGCTACATTTGAAAACGGGAACTGATAATATTCGTATCTTCTCAAAATTCTTTTTCTGTCAATCGCACTTGCTCCGTCAATGTGAATCAAAGCACGATTGGTAAAACAATATTCATCTCTTTTAGATTTAATTAAAAAGAAAATTTTCTCATTATCTTCCGATAAAATATAATCATCAGAATCTACTTTGTCGTAATCCTGAGAAGGAATAATTTTACCGATATCCCCCAATCCTAAAGCTTCTGCAGCTAATTTTTTGAACATAATTTATTTTAATTTGTAGTTTATTAAGTGAATAAAATTAAGAAAATAACTGAGATAAAATATAACGTGAGTAAAATTCTAATTATTATATATAAGTTAAACACAGAGTGCATAGAGTTTTTTTCTATCAAACCGTTTTTAAGGCTCACAAAGGCGTTAACACTTAACTAAGACCATAGATTTTTTTATTCTGATGTATTTAGAATATTCAAATAAAAAAAATTATCTACCAAAAAGAAAAACCACAGACAAAATCTGTGGTTTTGATATGATTAAACTTTGTCAAAGATTTTCAACTTTGACAAAGTGAAAATTAAATGTGAATCACTTCACCATAAGCCGCAGCAGCAGCTTCCATAATTGCTTCAGAAACCGTTGGGTGCGGGTGAATAGACTTGATGATTTCGTGACCAGTCGTTTCTAGTTTTCTAGCAACAACTGCTTCAGCAACCATATCAGTTACACCTTCACCAATCATGTGACAACCTAACCATTCTCCATATTTAGCGTCGAAAATTACTTTGATGAAACCATCTGTATTTCCGTTAGCAGTCGCTTTTCCACTTGCAGAAAGAGGGAATTTACCCACTTTGATTTCGTAACCTTTTTCTTTAGCTTGTTTCTCTGTAAGACCAACAGAAGCAACTTCCGGGTGACAGTAAGTACAACCAGGAATATTGCCATAATCGATTTTCTCAACGTGCATTCCTTTGATTTTTTCAACACAAGTAATTCCTTCTGCAGAAGCAACGTGTGCTAAAGCCTGAGTAGGGATAATATCTCCAATTGCATAATATCCAGGAACTGAAGTTTCGTACCATTCATTAACCAAAACTCTACCTTTATCAGTTTGAATTCCTACTTCCTCAAGACCAATGTTCTCGATGTTTGCAGCAATACCAACAGCAGAAAGTAAGATATCAGCTTCAAGCGTAATGTTTCCTTTTGCAGTTTTCACAGTAGCTTTCACACCATTTCCGCTTGTGTCAACGCTTTCTACAGAAGCGTTTGTCATAATTTCGATGCCTGATTTTTTCAGAGATTTTTCTAAGTGTTTAGAAACATCCTCATCTTCTACAGGCACGATGTTTGGTAAGAATTCTACAACAGTTACTTTGGTACCCATTGTGTTATAAAAATCAGCAAACTCTACTCCGATTGCTCCAGAACCTACAACAATCATAGATTTTGGTTGCTCAGGAAGCGATAATGCCTGTCTGTATCCGATTACTTTTTTACCGTCTTGTGGCAAGTTTGGCAATTCTCTAGAACGAGCTCCTGTTGCCAAGATAATGTGAGTTCCAGAATATTCAGTTACTTTACCTTCTTTATCAGTTACAGAAACTTTTTTACCTTTTTGTACTTTTGCAGTTCCTAAAATAACATCGATTTTATTCTTTTTCATCAAGAATTCAATTCCTTTGCTCATTTTAGACGCTACACCACGGCTTCTTTGGATTACGTTTGGAAACTCAAAACTAGCTTCTACTTTATTTAAACCGTAATCTTCCGCATGATTAATATAATGAAAAACCTGAGCCGACTTCAACAAAGCTTTTGTAGGAATACATCCCCAGTTAAGGCAGATTCCTCCTAGATTTTCTTTCTCGATAATTGCAGTTTTAAAACCCAATTGCGCCGCTCTGATTGCAGTAACATATCCACCAGGACCACTCCCGATAACAATAATATCGTAATTCATTAGTTTAAAATTTTATGCGAATTTAAGGAAAAATATTGGATTTTTATACTTCTAAAAGCAGTTCTTATATTGCTTTAATCGAGAAATTAGATTTAAAATCATCATGAAAAAAGAGAATACCTAAGCATTCTCTTCTCTATTATTTCAATTTATTTATCAAATATTATTTTACACTTCGCAACAGTTTTTTTTCATTTTGATATCTTACATTCAAAGCTTTCAATTGGTCTTGTTTCATTTTTTTTGTTGCCAATGGGTGGTTCAGAATCAATTTTTTCTCTGTATTATATCTTTTATCAAGTTCACGCGATTTACTATTATACAATTCGGTTTTCGAAGGATGCGGTGGCGGAGTTGGATGTTTCTGTGCAAAAACACTTGTCGACATTACCACTAATAAAACGGTTGATATGAATAACTTTTTCATGACTTTTAAATTTTAGAATGATTTTAAAACCAATTAATTTCATTCGGATTCAAAGTGAATATTACAGATATCATACCAATTATTAAATTTAATTGTAAACTAATTCCTTTTTATTGTATCTTAAATTTATAATACATTTTTTATGAAAAAAAATATTTTAACTAAAGATAATATTTGGCTGAAAGAACCCGAAGAACATGATTTTCCTGCAGCACAAGATTTTTTGGAACTTCTTTTTCCCTCAAATCAGGCACAAAAAATTGTAGAAGAACTCAAAAAAGCTCCTACCATCACAAAAAAATCTAAAGACATTCTCAGAGCCAGCAAACTTACCTTACTCCCCGAAAGTAATATTCATGTCAAAGAAAATCTAAAAAAAGTAGCGAAAAACAAAAAACTATCACCTATTTTATTGGTAAGGGGACAAAATGGATTGATTATCGCCGATGGTTATCATCGTTTATGTTGCAGCTATTACATTACAGAAGATTTAGAAGTTCCATGTAGATTAGTATAATATTCAAACTACTAACAGTCTGTGCATTAAAGTTTAAATATATTCAAATGTTTATTGTGATAGATAAATCTATTCAACCTCAATATTCTGCTTCAAAGGCAAGTTCTTTGAAGAATTCCCTACAAAAATCCTATACGTTCCTTTTTCTACATTCCAGTTCATTTTCTCATCCAAAAACTGTAATTCTTTTACAGGAACTTCAATCGAAATCTGTTTAGATTCTCCCGGTTTTAACTGTACTTTTTTCAACCCTTTCAACTCAATAATTGGTCTCGAAACTGAAGCCAACAAATCTTTAACATATAACTGAACAACTTCACTTCCGGCTTTTGAGCCTGTATTTTTCACATTTACTTTAGCAACAATCGTATCTTTTTTAGAAAATTTTGATTGATTTAATGTTAAACCAGAGATTTCAAAAGTCGTATAACTCAATCCAAAACCAAACGGATACAATGATTCGCCGCTCAAATCATGATAATCATTTCCTCTTCCCGTCGGATGGTGATTATACGTTAAAGGCAACTGACCTTCCTCAATAGGAAACGTAATCGGCAATTTCCCTGAAGGATTTTCAGCTCCATAAAGAACTTTTGCAACCGCATTTCCACCTTCTTCTCCTGGATACCAAACATCTAAAATTGCTCCGACTTTATCTTTCCAAGCCGTTGTTTTTATCGCAGAGCCACCAACTAAAACCACTGTTATTGGTTTATTTAATTTTGAAACTTCATGAATAAATTCCTCCTGATTTCCAGGAAGACTTAATGAAGAACGGTCCTGAAATTCTCCTTCATGAATTCCGGCTGTAACTATAATATAATCTGCATTTTGAGCTAATTTTAAAGCATCATTAAAATCTTTTTGCTCATCATTCAAACCATAATTCCATATCAATTCGATATTTGCTTCTCCCCTATTTTCATGAAACTCAATAACAATATCAGATTTTTGACCTTTCATAAAATCAAGCTCAACTGTTTTTGTTGAATAACTCAACTTCTCCCAATTATCAATCAACAATTTTCCATTTAAAAATAATCGGAAACCATCATTTCCGCGAAGACCCAATTGATATTTTCCTGAATTCGGAGCTTCTAGTTTTCCTGTCCAACGAACGCTGTAATTATCGGGTTGAAGTTTTTCAGGATTCGGAGAATATAATGTCCATTTAAAATTTAATTGTTCGTCCTGTTTTTCAAAAGCCAGATTACCTTTTAAATCAGAATTAGAAAAGTAATTTCCTTTCAATCCTTTTTGATTTTCGAAAGACAGAAAATCAGTGGGTATAGTTACAAAATCTTTTAAATTCCAATCGATTCCTTTTGAATAAGTGATTTTTACATTTTTATTTTTAACGAAATTTTTAATTCCATCTAAAATACTCACTTTCTTGTTTCCTGGCCCGGAATAACCTCCTAATCTTGCATCAACAGCATCCGTTCCGACTACCAAAATTTTTTTCACATTTTCAGAAATTGGAAGCGTTTGATTCTTATTTTGAAGCAACACAAAAGATTCAAGAGCTACTTTTTCCGCTAAAGGTTTATGATTTATTTTCTTTAATTCCTCAATATTTTGATTAGAAACATAAGGGTTTTCAAACAAACCGAGTTCAAATTTCGCCCTCAAAACTCTCGCTACTGCATCATCAATTCTTTCCTTAGAAATTCTCCCATCTAAAAACGGCGGAATAAACAATTTATAATGTTGATATTCGGTCTGAAAAATCACATCCAATCCTGCATTAATAGCTTGTGCAGAAGCATCATCATAATCTTTTGCCGTAAAATGCAGAACATTTGCTCCGCCAACCGCACTTGCATCACTGATTATGAAACCTTTAAAATTCCATTCATTTTTTAATTTTTCGGTCAATAGCCAATGATTTGCCGTTGAAGGTCGCCCATCCAGCAAATTATAAGATGTCATTACTGAACGGCTTTTTCCTTGATTAAAGGCCTTTTGAAAAGGAATTAAATGCGTTTCTTCCAAATATCTTTTACTCCAGTGAATCGGGTAAGAATCTCTTCCACCATCACCCACATTTGCCAGAAAATGTTTCGGAGTAGTAATAATTCCCATATTTTCAAAAGAACTCACAAAGTTTACGCCCATCACGGAAGTCAAAAATGGGTCTTCACCATAGGTTTCTTCCGTTCTTCCCCATCTGACATCGCTCGCCAAATTGACAACCGGAGTTAAAATCTGACGAATTCCTCTCAATTTCGATTCTTTGGCAATCGCCGTCGAAACTTCTTTCATCAACTCAGAATTGAAGGTTGCAGACATACCAATCGCCTGAGGAAAAGCAGTCGCTCCTTCTCGCATTAAGCCGTGTAAAGCTTCATCAAAAGGAATAATCGGAATTCCCAATCGAGATTCTTCCACAAAATATTTTTGAATGGCGTTGATTTTTTTCGCTAGTCTTTCCGCGTCTTCATTCGCATTATATTTCAATAATTGTCCGGCAACTCCACCACCTTGATTTCCCGCACTTACCTGCAATCCGAAAATTCCATGAGCATATTGACCTTTCGGAACATTATCTAAATCTCCGGGAATCATGAAGCATTGCCAGAATTTTTCTTCAGGGGTCATGCGTTTCAACAAATCCTGAACACGGGCTTCAACAGGTTGTTTTGGGTCTTTATATAAAGGCTTTTGAGCGGAAATAAATACCGAACTCAACAATGAAATTCCTATAATTTTAAATCGAAGTTTAAAATGCATTGTAAATAATTTGATTTAATTATTGTTCTTTTGTCTTAAAACAAAAGAACCAATTCCTAAGACTCTGGATAAGATTGAATTTTTAGATAAAATTCCAAAATAAAAATTCAGCACCTTCTAAAAATAAGACAAATATTCATGTGGTTATTCCCGCAAAAATTACCAATTAACCACGTAAGCTAAAACTCCACATGTTAAAAAGATTATGACAGCAATTAAACCAATTAAAACATCTCTTTTTTCTTCCTTTTCAAAATTTTGATTCGAAGCTTCTCGCTGTTTATTAAAATTAAATTTATAAACAAAACTTAATCTTATTAAGCTACCTATTAGACCTAAAAAATTTACATCCATATATTTATCCTTTCAGTTAAAAGTAGTTTACAAATTCAATTACTGATTGATTTGAATTACCGTTGAATATTTCAATTGACTTCTTTCTTTAGGCAAAGTGATCTCAATTAAATTCCCCGATTTTTTCCATTGAATTTTGTTTGATAATCCTAAAACCTTCAATGATTTTGGTTTAAAATTTTCAGGAATTGGAAAGCTTAAACTTGATGGAGACTGATAGTTTTTGCTATCATCCAAATGGAAAACATTCACTGTTTTTTCGTCTTTGCTTTGCGTATAATAAAAATTTCCATCGTGGTAAGGAGCTACGCTTCTCGTTGCAAAAACTGCAGATTGATTGTCATCCATCCAACCTGAAATCTCTTTTAATCTTTCATAAACTACTGCATCATAGTCTCCATTCGGTCCGGGAGCAATATTCATCAGGTAATTTCCACCTCGAGAAATAATTTTAACTAAAGTTTCAATGATTTTTTGAGATGATTTGTAATTATCATTTGGAACATACGAAAACGAATCGCCCATTGTAATACAACTTTCCCAAGGAATGGTAAGCGGTTTTTCGGGAACGGCTTGTTCTGGAGTTACATAATTTTCCCATTTTCCTGGAACGGTGCGGTCTACAACGATAATTCCAGGTTGATTTTTGCGAGCCATCGTACCAATTTTATTCATGTCAATGTCTTGCTCCACTTTGATGGTTCTTTGCCATTCTACATTTTGGTCAATCGTATGAAACGGACGAACCCAACCTCCATCTAACCAAAGAATATCAACTTTACCATAGTTTGAAGTGATTTCATTTAATTGATTAAAAGTGAAATTTTTGAAGTTATTCCACCTTTCAGGATATTTCTTAGGGTCATAATTCACATTTCTATCTTTTGGCGGAAAATAAGACCACCAATAATCGTCAGAATGCCAATCGGGTTTTGAGAAATAAGCTCCTATTTTAAAACCGTCTTTTCTGAATGTATTAAAGACTTCTTTCACCACATCTGCTTTTGGATTCTTGGAAAAAGGAGTATTTGGAGAAGTTATTTTATAATCAGACTGCTGCGTATCAAACATGGCAAATCCATCATGATGCTTTGTCGTGAAAACCACATATTTCATTCCTGCATCCTTCGCTGCATCTGCCCATTTTTGTGGATTAAACTGTGTCGGATTGAAAGTTTTCTGTAAGTTTTCGTAGTTTTCTACATATTCATTATACGACTTTCCATGTTCAGGTTTACGTTGCGTCCACGATTCATCTTCGGGACAAAGACTCCAGCTCTCTACAATTCCCCATTGGCTGTAGGTTCCCCAATGCATGAACAAACCAAATTTTAAATCCTGCCAGTTTTCGAGATTTTGAATCACTAAAGGGTCTGTAGGTTTTTGGTAACCATCGGAAACATTGTGTGCCTGCGAAAAAAAAGTAGAGGAAATGAGTAATGATGAGAGAAAAAGAGTTTTCGTTTTTGGTTTGATGAACATTGAAGTTTAGTTTTTGCTAATTTAATGTTTAACCATAAATTTTTAACCACAAAAGGCACAAAAGTTTATGACACATGAGTCACATGAGTTTTTAGTTTAATAGATTGAGAATATTTTAGAACACAGAAGTTTAAAAATCAAAGATTTTTTTGTGGGAGTGTCGTTATCATCAAACTTTTTTAAATTTATATGGAAATAGTTTATCTCGCAGATTTTGCTGATTTAGCAGATTGATTCCTATGTTTTTAATCTGTTAAATCTGTGCAATTATAACTTTTTGAACGCAAAATTGATAGTTTTTCTTTACAATACTTTGTGAAAAAATGAAATTTTGTTTTTTTTACGCAAAGATTTAAATACTATATCTCCGAAATTTAAGGTGCAAAGAATGAATCAATAAAATTGATTTTATGAAGCTAGCTTAATCAGCGACTTGTCGCAACTCTTTGCTCCTCAAAATAAAGATTAGTTTAAATAAAAACTTTGCGTGAAAAAGCATTATAGCTCATAGCTGAAGTATAATCGAGTTCACGTTATAAAAAGGAATTACGGGAAAGCATAAATAACCCTGTTCGTATTAAAACAGAAAGCTGTGAGAATATAAACACTCCTGTTTTAACTAAAATGGAATTCCGGATGACTTGAAACACATCTATTTTAATTAAAACAGATTTGCATTTGAGTACAAACACCCTTGTTTTAATTAAATGTATACTGATTTTGAATACAAACAACCCTGTTTGGACTTAATATATAATGATTTTAAGAGCAAACACCCCTATTTCAATTAAATGTAAATTGATTTTGAACACAAATACTTCTGTTTGGACTCAATGTAAAATTTATTTTATTAAGTTCTGAAAAGCAGTCTCTACCGTCGGATAAATAAACTCAAAACCATTTTGAATGAGTTTTTCGGGGTAAACATTTCGGCTTTTCAGTAATAATTCGGTTTCGGTTCCTAAGAATATGGAAGCTATTTCCAATTGCCAAACTGGAGCATTTAAACCGAAAGGAATTTTCATTTCTTTTCTCAGCTTTTGCATCAATTCTTCGTTAGGCAAAGGATTTGGCGCAGTAATATTGATTTTTCCTAAAAGATTTTCATTATCAATTATAAATTCGACGGCTCTGCAGAAATCTTCAATATGAATCCAGCTTACATTTTGGTTTCCTCTTCCCTGTTTTCCACCCAATCCTAATTTTGTAATCATTTTCAATTTGGTAAATGCGCCACCATTATTTCCCAAAACAATCGATGTTCTTAGCGCAACTTTTCTGACATCTTTGTTTTCAGTTTTAAAAAACTCATCTTCCCAGCTTTTACAAATATTCATTGAGAAATCATCTCCAATAATTCCGTTTTCTTCAGTGTTTAAATGTTTTTCAGAGTGGGTATAAATGGTTGCCGAACTTGCATTCAACCATACTTTTGGTTTATTGATACAATTGTCAACTGCCTGTTGAAGCACTTTTGTGCTGTTAATTCTTGAATTAAAAATTTCAAGCTTATTTTCGTCTGTATATCGGCAATCAACAGATTTTCCTGCAAGATTGATGAGAACATCAGCATTTTCAAGTGATTCTTTCCAGTCTCCTAAAGATTTTGCATCCCAAAAGATTTCGTTTTTACGTTTCGGATTTCGAGTTAAAATATAGACTTCGTTTCCTTTTTCAGTAAAGAACTGTTCTAAGTTTTTTCCGAGGAAACCGGTTCCGGCAGCGATGATTATTTTCATAGTTTTTAGGTTAAGGTTGAGGCTAAGATTGAGGATTTAACCACATAAGTCACATTAGTTTTTAGTTTAATTGATTGAGGATATTTTAGAACACATTAGATTGAAAATCAAAGATTTTCTTGTGAAAGAAAATAATGTAAATAAACTTCTACTTGGCTCTTTCTACTTGGCTTTACTTTCTACTTGGCTCTTTAGCTAAATACTTTTTCATATGAACTTCTATTTCAGAACCTTCTGCGAGCATTACGGAGAGCGGTTTTTGGTGATTCAGGTATTCAAAGTCTTTTCCGTAGACTTTTTTAAAATCTATTTCCAAATGATGGTCTTTCACAGGATACCAATCCCATTTTGGATGGCAAACTTCATATTCTGAGGTTTTGTTTCCCCGTTTTGTAAAACCCCAGTAATGTTCGGTGATAAATTCAAATTCCGAATCATTTTCCATAGTTTGTGATTTGCTTTCAGCATTAATCTGAATAGAGTTCCAGTGCTCTTCTTTCCATGAATATTTTACAATAAGATTACTGTCGCTGTAGTGCATCTCATTTTTCATTTTTCGAGTCTTATAATTCTCTTGATAAACAGAATTGGCAACAATACTCAAGGCATATTTCGGAACAATCTCTTTAATAAAAACAACGCCTCTTTTCCATTCTTTACCTTCTTTTTTCTTGACATAAAATCTTAAATTCACTTCTTCAAAATTTCTGTAAAAAGGAATAGAAAACCCCAATAACCTGGTATTTAAAAACATAAAACCTACCAAACTTACATAGCATTTTCCATTATAAAAATCTAATTCCGTCCCCTTCGGAAGGTATTTCAATAAGATATCAGGATTAATTTCGTAATTGATGATGGCTAATTTTCGCCATTCGGCTTTTAGGAATTTCATAGCTTTTGGGTTTGAGATTCGGGATTCGGGATTTATTGTTCAGTGGTGGCTTTGATTAATTTATTGCGTTGCAAAAGAAAATTTTTCATGTAATTTTTTAGAAATATAGCATTAAATATTTTACCGATTATTCCCAATGGAGATTCAAATTCGAGGATATCGGTCATTATCGTTTTTTCACCTTCTTTTTTAAAAAGATGCTGATGTTTAAATGATTTAAACCTTCCTTTCAACATCACATCGGTGAATCGATAAGGTTTTTCCATTTCTGTAATTATTGACTGATGGGTTTGATAAAATCCGAGATGCTTTGCTCTCCAGGTTACAGTTTCATTCAGTTCGATTAAGCCTGAAGCTCTTCCAGCAATTGCCTTTTCATTCGTTTTTGAAGTTGATTTTTGATGCAAATCAATATCTCTTGCACAATCGAAAACGGTTTTGATATCCGCTTGAATGATTGTATTTAGAATTATTTTTGACATTTTTTCATTGTTAATGGTTAATGGTTGATGGTTGATGGTTGATAGGATTTCATCCTATCCTTTGGTAAACCGTCCCTTTGGGACTTTATTTTAAAACTTTTAAAATGTTTGTTTCTTATTCAGTTCGGGTAAAACTTTATCTATTCTATCTGCCAATTCCGGTAATTTTATGGTAGGAACAGCAGGAAAAAGATGATGCTCCATATGATAAAACATGCTAAATGTTAATTTATTTTTCCAAAATCCACGTTGTGTTCGTGCGATATTGGGGTTTTCATGAGTGTCGTGATGAACGGTCCAGACGGCAAAAAAAGCCATTAAAAATTCACCAAAAAACATGATTAAAATGTGATACATTAAAAAATCAATTTTAAAATAAAAAACTACAAACACAAAAACGCCAATTGAAATGAGTTCTAAAAACATATTCTTTTTGTAGTTTTTATTGGCCAGTTTAAATGTCATCCAATGGATTAAAAATAGATGTTTCGGACCGTACAAAATTGCTTCGTACCATTTCATTGAGGCAGATTTACCCTCGTAATCTTCTTCTGAAAGACAAAATTTATGATGCCTGATGTGATTAAATTTCACGGCATGAATAGATGCCATCATTAAAATACTGTTGAGGTACATCGAAAGCCAAGTCAGCAATTTCCCCGTTCCCAATGAGTTGTGAAATCCATTGTGAACCTGTCTTAAAGCTGTTAAAAAATAAAAACCCGAAAACGGAAGTGCTACCCAATAATATCCTTTGTAAGCTAAAAATAAAGAAATAAAAAGCCACGGTAAAGAGATATTATTTTCTATCAACATTTCTTTGATGGAAAGTTTTTTGAGGTCTTTCCATTCTACTTTTTTTGTAAGTTCGAGGTGATTCATTTTGATTTTTTTAGAAATTTAAACCTATCATTATTGCCAAAACTATCAATCTAAAAAGAGTATAAAGCAAACAGCAACAGATATTTGAATATAATCATATCTAATAAAAGTTTTCATGGTATTAAGTTTTAAAAAGTTGTTTTCTTATTTCCTCCAAAGTAAAATATGAGGAATAAATGAATGATTAAATTTTTCATAATAATTGATTTTAAAGTTTAAGATTCTATAATTTCTTCGTCTTTGATTTTGTCTTTGTTCATCGCATGTTTACGGCCTTTTAAGAATAATAAAAGATTCAGAAGCATCATAATTCCAAGATAAATTGAGAATCCGCCGATTTTTTTGCTTAACGCAACAACTAATCTTTCAACAGTTTCAATTTGAAAAAACTCGATAATACACAGTGCAAAACCAATATTTAAAAGATAAAATCCGATTTTAAACAATGAGTTGGTTGCCATTGCAATGTCTTGTTTCTGATGAAAAATATCAATCATAAAGGTTTTTGAATTTTTAAACAGAAATTGAGAAACAAGCACTGTTAAAGTGATGACAATAGGTAAGTAAATCATGTACGCTGAGAAGTTGTACGTTTGGGTAAGGATAGTTGCAGTCATGATAATTTTATTTTATTGTTAATTTTTTTCTTAATAGATAAAGTGTCGTAATATTGGTAAAATGTAATGCACAAAGGATTAAAACGATGATTCCGATGCGAGTGGAAACGCTGGTTAAAAGCTCTTCTATATTTGAAATTTTATTCCAGAAACTTAGATTGATAGCGATATAACCGAGATTAAGAAGATAATAACTTGCGAGTAAAATTCGATTAACCGTTAAACAAAAATCTTTGTCTTTGATGAGATATTCCAGATATATTTTTCCTGAATTGAAACATCTTCGTCCTACATCAACCGTTATATAAGAGCTGATAGCGAGGAATAATAAATATGAAACAATATTGTACATCTTATAAATATTATATTTTCAATAATTTCTGAAACATTAATTGAAATAAAAAAAAAATTATTCTTTCTTATTTGCTTCATAATTTTTAATGATATAAAATCCGTAAATCAGATAGTAAATGTTAAAAAGTATACCGCCAATTCCCATAAAATACATCACAAAATCAATATTAGAATTGGCATACATTGAACTCAAAAAATACAATAAAATAAAAAATAAAATAACTCCGAAAAAATAGTATCGATGAAATTTACTAGCGACGGTAAAGACTCTAATTAAAAATCCCAACTGATTTGCAGCTCCAATAAAGAAAAGCGCAATAAAAAAATCTGATGCTAGAGCTTGGTTATTGTAATCTATGATTAAGTAAATAAGGCACCCTAAGGTTAAGATGGTTTGAAGTGCCACTTCGATTTTTAAAATATTCAGTTTCATGTTTTTAGTTTTTTAATTATTTTAACTTACTATACTTTCAATAATTTTTGAAACTTTATTTGAAATAAAAAAGGATTTTTGAAGTCCTTTCTATTTTAATAAATTGGTAATCTTTCCGACTAACCAATGGTCATCACTTTTGATGGCGAGGTCCATAATATTATTAATTTTCCCAGTCACAGAGCTAAAATCTTCCATCAGCTTAATAAACTCTTTTGCTCCTTCAGAATCTTTGTCTTCAATCTCTTTAAGTTCTTCCAAAAAAGCAATTACCGGTTCTATTTCTCTTTTCCGACGTTCTTTTGTGATTTGTTTAAACAAATACCAAACATCTTTTTCTGCTACAAAATATTCTTTTCGGTCACCTTTTATAAATTCTTTTCTTACAATTCCCCAATCAATCAATGCTCGTAAATTCATATTGGCATTTCCTCTAGAAATTTCTAATCCTTCCATCACCTCATCGGTTGAGAGCGCTTTATCACTCGCCAACAATAAAGCATGAACCTGCGCCATTGTACGATTAATTCCCCAATTGGTTGCGAAAGTTCCCCAAGTTTGAATATATTTTTCTTTGGCTTCTGAAAGTTGCATTTCTTTGTTTTTCTAATTTCTATTACAAATGTAATTATATCTTTTGAATTTTCAGTATTTTTTGAAAGTTTAATTTGAAATAAAACAGACATCTTAAAAAATGTCTGTTTTCAATTACTTTTTAAGAGCTTTATAACTCTCCACCAATCTCACAAACTCTGCTCTGTAGCCATCTTCGTCTTTTCCTCTTCCTTTTTTAGCAAGCTTTTCAATTTCGTTGACATCTTTATTTTTAATTAAATCTGAATTTCTTAAAACCAAACCAAACCACGCAACCGAAGAAGCAAATTTGAAATCATCAGTTGAAGATGAAAAAGATTCGTTTGTATTTTTAACCACCTGAATAATTTCCGAACTTGTATCGCCATCCGGTTTTTTATATCTGAATTTTACGGTTGCCAATTCATCACTGAAATTTTCATCACTTGTGTTTTTAGTATATTTTAAATCATTTTCTTTAGGTAAAAATTCAGAGTTCACATCATTCGGAATGACCTCATATAAAGCCGTTACGGTATGTCCACTTCCAAGTTCTCCGGCATCAATTTTATCGTTAGTAAAATCTTCATTCTTCAGTTTTCGGTTTTCATAACCTATCAAACGATATGATTTCACGTATTTTGGGTTAAATTCAATCTGAATTTTCACATCTTTTGCGATAGCATACATATTTCCCGCAAACTCTTTTCCTAAAAACTTATTGGCCTCCTGAAGATTGTCGATGTAGGCATAATTTCCGTTTCCTTTGTTGGCTAAAGTTTCCATTCTATTATCTTTGAAATTTCCCATTCCAAAGCCTAAACAGGTAAGAAAGACTCCCGATTTTCTTTTTTCTTCTACCAAAGTCTGCAAATCTCCTGTTGAAGAAGCCCCCACATTAAAATCTCCATCCGTTGCGATGATGACACGGTTGTTTCCGTTTTTAATAAAATTTTCCTGAGCCAATTTATACGCCAGTTCAATTCCTTCTCCACCTGCTGTACTTCCACCTGCCTGAAGTTTATCTAACGCTTCAATAATTTTGTTTTTTTCTTTGGCTGAAGTTGGTGGTAAAACCATTCCGGCACTTCCGGCATAAACTACAATTCCTACTTTGTCGGTTGGTCTTAACTGGTCTAAAAGCACTTTAAAAGATGATTTTAGCAACGGTAATTTATTTTGTTCGTTCATAGAACCTGAAACATCAATCAGAAAAACAAAATTTGAGTTGGGAAGCTTATTCATTGGAATTTCTTTTCCCTGCAAACCTATTTTCAGTAATTTATGTTTAGGATTCCATGGCGAATCGTTGTATTCTGTATTAATCGAAAATGGCTCATTATTTTTCGGTTGCGGATAATTATATTTAAAATAATTAATCATTTCTTCGATTCTTACTGCATTTTTATTCACATGTTCTCCATTGTTAATCATTCTGCGAATATTCGAGTACGCCGCTTTATCCACATCAATTGAAAAGGTAGAAACCGATTGGTTTTTTGTCAACTCAAAAGGATTTTCTACAAAAGCATCATATTCTTCGGTGTTTTGTTTCTGAATTTGTTTTGAAACGTTAATACTATCCTGAACTTTCTGAAGTCTTTCAAAAGCTTTTTTTTCTTTTCGGGAAAGTTTTTTGGTTGTAATAACAATAACTCCATTTCCGCCTCTGATACCATACATTGCAGTTGCAGAAGCGTCTTTTAAAACTGTAACACTTTCAATAGTATTAGGATTTAAATTGCTAAGAGCTTTACTGTCTGAAACTTTTCCGTTGATAACATATAAAGGATTTGAGCTATTATTAAGACTAGCAATCCCTCTAATCATAATCTTATCAGAAGAACCAGGAGTTCCAAGGTTTGGGGCAATTTGCAGACCCGAAATTTTTCCAACTAAAGCTTGTGAAATGTTATTATTTTGTTTGAACTCATTTCTGATATTGTAATTTGGGGAAGAATTTTGATATGGCATTTTGGTATAATCACCCATTGCAATAATCGGGGATGAGTTAACATAACCCTGTGAACTAGATGGAGAATTTCCTACAACTTCTGTAGATTTTATTGAACTAGCACTTGAAGTATAAGATTGTTTTTTCACAGCTCTATAACCTGTAACCACAACCTCTTCAATTTTAGTTTCTTTATCATCTCTATCCAAAATTCCATCATGGTCTGGCTCCCTATAAACCACATCTCCTTTTGCAACATTTGAACTCGGCGGTGGCATTTCATTATGATAAATAGGAGAAATTGTAGGTACAGGAAAAACATTATTATACACTAAAACTTCTGGCTTTTGAATTTTCTTTTGTGCATGAATTTCTTTCTCAAGATTCGATTTCACGGTACTATCAATCGTCTGAACAACTGAATTTACCTTTAAGGAAACCGTATTATGAGCAACTGCAGGTTTATTAATTTCAGAAATATTATTTTTATTAATAAAATAAAATGCTCCCAAACCGATGATTAAACTCGCAGCAATTCCATAAGGAAACCAAATTGGGATGATTCTCTTTTTATCTACTTTTTTATCTAATTTTTCTTCAATGGTAGCCCAAACTTTATCAAAACCCGGAAAAGTCGCAGGCTCTTCCAAAGATTGAGAAGCCTCATTGAATTTTTTATCTATATCGTGATTATTTTCCATTGTGTAAAGTTTAAATGTTGTGATTGACCAATAATTCCTGAAGTTTTTTCCTTGCAAAATTCAGTTGAGATTTTGAGGTTCCTTCGCTGATGGAAAGCATCGTTGCAATCTCTTTGTGTGGATAGCCTTCAATTGCGAAAAGATTGAAAATTGCTCTGCAGCCTTCCGGAAGAAAATTTAGGAGTTTCAAAATATCTTTTTCAAACGAAATACTGTCGGTTGAAAAACTTGTTGATTCTACAAAATCTTCATCTAACGAAACATCAAGCGCTTTCATACTTCTTAATTTCTGCAGACATTCATTCACCGCAATTTTTCTTGCCCAAGCTTCAAAAATATCATGATTTTGCAGTTGGTTTAGCTTTGTAAAGATTTTATAAAAAGTATCTGCCAATACTTCTTCGATATCTTCATCGTTTTTCAGATAGCGTTTGCAGACTGAGTACAGCTTGCCCGCCATTTTTTCATAAACTTTCCGCTGTGCATTGCGGTCGTTCCGTTGACATTCTATCAGTAATTCTTTTTCCATAGTCAAGCTTTATACTCTTATAGATGCAGGAAATTTCTCACAGGTTGGAAACATGATAAACTTTTTTTAAAAATAATGAAATATTGCAGATTGATTTAAATGAATTAGAATTGAACACAAAGTTCTCAAAGTTTTTTTCAATGTTAGATGTTTTTAAGTTTCACAGAGCCGTTTCACTTGTAAAAGCGCACTTAGTTTCTATAGAAACCTTCAACTCTAAAACGCTAATACTCGATAGCTCAATTAATAGTTGTTAGATTTAAATGAATACACATTGAACACAAAGTTTTCAATGTTAGATATTTTTAAGTTTCACAGAGCCGTTTCACTTGTAAAAGCGCACTTAGTTTGTATAGAAACCTTCAACTCTCAAACACTAAAACTCTCCGACTCAAAATTCCTCCAACACAATTTTAACCCTTTTTTAACATAATATATTGTAACATATCCTTAACATTGCAGACTATTTATAATATAATTTAAAGCTGATAAAAATTGATTTGATTCATCATTGAGATTTTCAAAATCATCTTTAAAACAAATAGATTCGTTACTTATGAAAAACAAAAGATTTGCGTCATTACTTTTTGTTTTATGCGCAGGAAGTATGATGTTTGCTCAGGATGACCTGATCAACAAGTTGAAAAACAATCAGTCTCAACATGCCAATTTCCAGTTTACCACTTTGAAAGATGTGGGTGCAACTTCGGTAAAAAACCAGGGTTCATCAGGAACATGTTGGAGCTATTCAGGGAATTCTTTCCTAGAGTCTGAAATGCAGAGAATGGGTAAAAAGCCCGTTGATTTGGCAGAAATCTTTACCGCTAGAAATTCTTATCATGACAAAGCTAAATTATACGTATTAAACAGCGGAGCAATCAGCTGGGGCGATGGTGGTGAGCTTCACGATGTGGTAAATATGTACAAAAAATACGGTGCTGTACCGCAGGAAGCTTATACAGGTTTGAAAGCCGGACAATCTTTAAATAATTTTAAAGAAATGCAGGGAAAATTAAAACCGGTTTTAGACAGCTTAGTTGAAGCGTCTTCAAAAGGGAAACTTTCTGATAACTGGATGGCTTCAGTAGATGCTATTTTAGATGAATATTTAGGAAAAGTACCTGCTAACTTTACCTATGAAGGGAAAAATTATACTCCAAAAACTTTTGCTAAAGAAGTGGTAGGAATTAATCCTGAAGATTATGTGGAGTTGTCTTCTTACAAAGACTATCCTTATTACCAAAAATTTGTAGTTCCAATCCCTGATAACTGGAGCCATGATTCTGACTGGAATATTCCGATGAATGAACTGACTGCCATTATAGACAATGCAGTAAACAAAGGATATTCTGTAGGTTGGGCAACAGATGTGACTGAACCTTATTTCTCATACAAAAATGGAGTTGCTTACGTTCCTGATGTAGATTTAGATCAAATTACTAAAGAAAATAAAGAGAATTTATTTACGGAACCCAAAAAAGATAAAACCATCACTGAAGATATGCGTCAGAAAGCGTTGAATAACCTTTCTACAACCGATGACCACGGTATGCACATCGTAGGTTTGGCAAAAGATCAGTCTGGTAAAGAATATTATATGGTAAAAAATTCTTGGGGCGTAACCAATGATTTTGAAGGATATTTATACGTGACTAGACCTTACGTTGAGTATAAATCAACTGCTATTTTGGTTCATAAAAATGCAATTCCGAAAAACATCAGAAAACAACTGAAACCAAGCAAAAGTATTGGTTTATAAGAAATCATTATTGTCTACTAGGTGACAATTTTAGATATTTAAACTTGTTAATAGACCGTCTGAATTTTATTCAGGCGGTTTTATTTTAGAAATCAGCTAAGGATTTTTAACGTTAGGTTCGCAAATTTTTTTTAAATCATTGAAATTATTCTTAGCTCGTAAAGGCGTTTCGCTCAGCGATGAACGCAATTAGTCTTTTGCTGAACGAAGTGCCTTTGCGAACGAAAAATATGCAGTAAGTGATAACGAAAAACTTAGCGAACTTAGCATTAAAACAAATTAAACATTAAAAAAACCGCTTTCAAAAAATTGAAAACGGTTCTAAAAATTAAAAAAATTATAGGTAAAATTATGTATAAAATAAAAGTGAACTGCTTATTTTACTTCTCAGGTAAAAAGTGGAAATAAAGTTTAAATAATAAATTGACCACGAAGCAAACCTGCAATTCACTGTAGTTTTTGTTTAATAAAGCACTCCTAAACTAGACCCAGCAAAATCTGTAAGCTCTTCTACTCTGCCGTCTTTTATTTTTTTTGCCCATTGATAATCGCTCAACAAAGCACGTCCTACTGCTACAAGGTCAAAATCTTCACGGTCAAGTCTTCTTACCAATTCTTTAAGGTCTGCTTTTTCTGAACCTTCTCCAGCAAAAGCCGCCATAAAATCACCATTTAATCCTACAGAACCTACGGTAATTGTTGGTTGTCCGGTAATTTTTTTTGCCCAACCTGCGAAGTTTAAATCTGAACCTTCAAATTCAGGTTCCCAAAAACGTCTTTGTGAACAGTGGAAAATATCAACTCCAGCTTCTTTTAATGGTAACAACCAATCTTCCATTTCTGTAGGATTTAAAGCTAATCTGCTTTTATAGTCCTGTTGTTTCCACTGAGAAAGACGGATGATAATCGTAAAGTCCTCTCCCACTGCAGCTCTCATTGCTTTTACTACATCCACAGCAAATTTACTTCTCTCTTTTAGGGTCTTTCCACCGTATTCATCGGTTCTGGTGTTGGTAACTTCCCAGAAAAACTGATCGATTAAATAACCATGTGCACCATGAATTTCTAAAACATCAAATCCTAAATTTTTTGCAGATTTTGCCGAAGCCGCAAACTGAGCAATCGTATCCTGAATATCTTCCAAAGTCATGGTAGAAGCTTTTTCCATATCAACCAATGGATAATCTTCAGCCATTCTTGTATCGCCAACATGCCAAATCTGAGGTCCCATTTTTCCACCATTTTGATGAACCGCATCAATCACGTTTTTCCAGCCGTTTAATGCTTCTGTTCCGTAAAAATCAGGAATATTTTGTAAGTTTTTGGATCCCGGTCTGTTGATGACCGTACCTTCAGAAAGAATCAACCCAACTTCTGAAGCAGCTCTTCTTGCATAATAATCTGCAATTTGCTGAGTAGGAACTCCGTTATCAGATTGAGCTCTCGTCATCGGAGCCATTACTATTCTATTTTTTAGTATTAAATTCTTGTATTGAAAAGGTTTAAACAATGATTCTGTACTCATTTTTAAAGTATTTATTTATAATTGTTACACAAAGTAACTAATAATAGTTTGTTTTTGTATCTTTCAATGAAAAAATAGTGGTAACTTCGCAGTAACTTACATTAGTAACCTGAAAGTAACGTTTGATTTTTTTTAACCACAAAAGTCACAAAAGATTTTATGCTCATTATTTTAAGATAAATAATAAGACTTAAATAAGAACACATAAGTTTTAAAAATCAGAGATTTTTTTATTTTGCGAACTTTAATTTTAGATTAATTGAACTTAAAAAATAGACAATAAAGCTTTTGATACTTTTATGATTACATTAAATCTTTAACCGTTTTTAACCATAAAAGGTATAAATATTAAACACTTAAGTTATTTTAAGTTTGATAATTGTATGAAAATAAGAACACTTAAGTGTTAAAAAATCAAAGATTTTTTATTTTGTGAACTTCTGGTTTAAAATATTAAAGTTAGAAATTTGTATCTGAATAAAACTTTTGTGCCTTTTGTGGTTAAATATTTATATTAATTAGTTTTAGAAATAATTACAATGAAAAAGAACGAATTGATGGAATACAGTTGTCCTTTGGGCAAAGCAATGTCTGCATTAGGAAGCAAATGGAAACCAATCATTGTATTGGTAATTAAAGACCGAAAACTGCGTTTTGGTGAACTTGCCGTGCGCATTAATGTCATTTCAAGAAAAGTTCTGACTGATCAGTTAAAAGAAATGCAAGCTGATGGGTTGATTATCCGTGAAGAGTTTAAAGAACTTCCGCCAAGAGTAGAATATTCGTTGACTGAAAAAGGTTTGGCACTTTTACCTATTTTTCATCAATTGGAAGAATGGGAAACAAAATATCATGTTTATGATCCGATTAAAGATAAAGATTGTAAAACTTTTTTGGAAAGTAAGAAGGTAGAAAAGGTTGTAGTTTAAGGCTCTTTTACTCAATAGTTATTCTCTTAGCTTTTCAAAATTAGCATATTTGCAAAAGGAGTAATTTTTTTATTCTTCAGAATCATCAAACCTGCCTCAGAAATAGCTTTCTTCCATTGTTTTTTACTTAAAAAATGAAAAGCTCCAATATTAAAGAATACAAAGTTGGTAAAATCTCTGAACTGTTCTGAAACGATAATTAAGCCACCGTCTTTTAAAACTCTTTTGGCTTCTTTAAAGAATAAAACTCGTTGATTGTGATCTAGAATCTCATGAAGCGCAGTTACAGCTAGAATAACATCTTGAGATTGATTTTCAAAAGGCAATTGACTTGGGTTAATTTTTATCTCTTTAGGATTCGGAGGAAATATTTTCTTTGAAGTTTCAATTCCTTTTTCCTGTTCGTGACGATTTTCAAAAATATCACAAACCGTTAAATTTAAATTTGGATATTTTTCTTCCAGGCTTTTAGATAAAGGATCAAAACTAGCATGAACTAAAATAGCATTTTTCGTTTTATTCCAATCTACGACTCCTTTTAGATTATTTAATTCATATAAATCAGAGTTATCATACAGAATATAGGAAGCAACGAGTGAAGCTATTATATTTAAAATAATAAGGATTCCAAAAAATCTGAATAAAAAAATAAAAAACTCTGAACTAATACAAAATGACAATATAAAAAGAATAACAGCAACAATAAGCCCTAAGACTATTTTTTGGTAATTGAAAAGGATTACTAGTTTTGTGATTTTCATATTTCTAAATTTTTCATTCCTCAATTAAGTTCCCATTTTTATAAATCTGAATAATTTTCTCTTTATTTAATTGATACATCTCCCATTTCCCATCATAAACACCGTTTTTCCAATTTCCAATTGCTCTTAAATCACCGTTTTCATACCAATATTTATGAGCCCCATTTGGTTTTCCCTCTACAAACTCACCTTCACGAGCTTTTTTCCCGTTTGAATGCCAATATTCCCAAAAACCACTTTCCTTTAAGTTTTTAATCACTCCATTAGAAGATAATTTTCCATTAAAAAAATAAGCTTTTTTAGTTCCATCAGTTATAGGCTTAAATTGAAGCTTTTTTGAGCGTTCTTCTGCTAGGTTATTACTAAATTTAACAAAATCAGATTTAGCAACTAAAGTATCACCGATGTAAATTTCATACTCATCCAAATTTATATTTTGAGAATTGAAAGTAGTAAAAGTACAAATTGACAAAGTCAACGTGGCAATCATCTTCTTCATGGTTTATTTTAAATTTAAAGATATATTAAATTTGCTATTTAAACAAAAAAACCGCTTCCAAAAAGAAAGCGGTTTCAAAATTTATCTAAAATCTCAATTAAAATATCGCAGGATATTTCTGAGGATTTGTTTCATTAAACATTGCGTAAATTCTTTCAACCATATCGTCTGAAGATGGTTTAGAGAAATAGTCTCCATCACTTGCATACGCCGGTCTGTGGTCGTTTGCAGCAATTGTTAACGGATCTGAATCTAAAAATCTGAACGCTTTTTGCTTTTCTAAAATCTGTTGAAGAATAAACGCTGAAGTTCCACCTTCTACATCTTCGTCGATGACAACCAATCTGTTTGTTTTCTTTACAGATTCCGCAATTTCATGAGTTAAATCGAAAGGAATTAATGACTGAACATCAATAACTTCTGCAGAGATTCCTAATTTTTCTAGTTCTTCAGCAGCTTCCATTACAATTCTCCAAGTTGAACCGTAAGTTACCAACGTAACATCTTTTCCTTCTTTTGTTACTTCAATTTGCCCTACAGGAACTGTAAAATCTCCTAAGTTATCAGGCTGTTTTTCTTTTAATCTGTATCCGTTTAGACATTCAACAATGATAGAAGGATCGTCACTTTGAAGCATGGTATTGTAGAATCCTGCAGCTTTCGTCAAGTTTCTTGGCACTAATACCAAAATACCTTTTGAAAGATTTAAAATTCCCGCCATTGGCGAACCTGAATGCCAAACACCTTCTAATCTATGACCTCTTGTTCTGATAATTAGAGGAGATTTCTGACCACCTTTTGTTCTGTACTGAACTGTCGCCAAATCATCGCTCATTCCTTGTAAACAATACAAAATATAGTCTAAATACTGAATTTCTGCGATGGGTCTTAAACCTCTCATTGCCATTCCGATTCCCTGACCTAAAATTGTCGCTTCACGAATTCCTGTATCGGCAACACGAACGTCACCGTATTTTTCCTGCATCCCTTCAAGACCTTGGTTTACGTCACCGATATTTCCGGCATCTTCACCAAACACTAAAGTTTCAGGATATTTTTCGAAAATTTTATCGAAATTATTTCTAATGACTACTCTTCCATCTACATCTTCAGAAGCTTCAGAATAAGTAGGTTTAATTTCTTTTACGTTTTCAGCTTTCCACTGAGACTGAGAATATAAGTGAGAAGAATAATTGTCTTTTTCAACCTCAAAAATGTCATTGTATTTCTGCATCAATTGGCTTCTTTCTGCAGAATTTGTTCCTCTTGTAGCCAATAAAGATTTTCTCACCAAATGGAAAGCATCTTTCTTCGCTTTTGAAACCAGTTTATTAAACTGACCGATATAGTTTTCAATTTCAGTATTCTGTCCTTTCAAGTTTTCAACCAAAGGTAATACTGAACCGATTAAATCTGTGATTGTTTTTTGGTAACTTTCCCAAGCCGTTTTTTGTCCGGCTTTTACCGTTTTTTTAGCCTCGTCATCGATTAAATCAAGCTCTTCAACGCTTGCAATAATTTCTTCTTTACCTTCAATTTCGATTGAATAATTTAAAATCCATTCTCTGAATTTCAATAATCCATCAAACTGAGACTCCCAAGATAAACGCTCTTCGTTCTTATATCTTTCGTGAGAACCAGAAGTTGAGTGACCTTGAGGCTGAGTAACTTCAATTACATGCACTACTACAGGTACAGATTCTGTTCTTGCAAAATGCTCAGCTCTTGCATAAGCATCCAACAATGCAGGATAATCCCAAGCTTTCACCTGAATGATTTCACAACCTTGGTTTTCGCCTTCTTTTCTTTGGAAACCGCTCAACATTTCAGAAATATCAGCTTTTGCTCTCTGGTTTTTTGTAGGAACAGAAATTCCGTACCCGTCATCCCAGATAGAAATAATCATAGGAACCTGAAGCGCACAAGCAGCATTCAACGTTTCCCAGAAGTGACCTTCTGCTGTAGAAGCATCTCCAATTGTTCCGAAAGCAATTTCATTCCCTTTTTTTGAGAATTTTTCAGAACCGTCAAATTTTACGGTTTTATATATTTTTGAAGCTTGTGCTAATCCTAATAATCTAGGCATTTGACCTGCTGTAGGAGAAATATCAGAAGAAATATTTTTCTGTGCTGTTAAATCTTTCCAACTTCCGTCTTCATTTAAACTTCTTGTCGCAAAATGCCCGTTCATCTGTCTTCCCGCAGAAGCAGGTTCTCTTTCTACACTTGTATCAGCATATAACTGAGCAAAGAAACTTTCAACCGTCAAAGCATCTGCTGCCAAAGCAAAGGTTTGATCTCTGTAATATCCTGAACGGAAATCTCCGTTTTTGAAAACTTTTGCCATTGCAAGCTGCGGAAGCTCTTTTCCGTCTCCAAAAATACCGAATTTAGCTTTTCCGGTAAGTACTTCTCTTCTGCCCAAATAAGACATTTCACGAGAGATTCTTCCTAACTTATAGTCTTCAAGTATTTGATTTTTAAAATCTTGAAAAGAAATCTGTTGAGTTTCAATATAGGTTGTTTGCATTGCCAAATATTAAATTAATTTTATTAATGAAGTATTTTGCTAATATACACTTTTTATATTAATTTTAATTTTCAATAATGTTTTTTAAAAATTTGACAATCAAGATTATTCTATCTTAATTTTACATAATATAAAGAAATGCAAAAAAAATCATCCCATATCCTGAATGCATCTAGTAATTTACTGGGTTTTTCTATGCTGATTATCACCTCACTTAAAATCACAAAAACTAGTCACAATACCTATTTAGATGAGTTTGCAGGAGTTGCGTGTGTACTTTTCGCATGCAGCAGTTTCCTTTCGTTTATGGCAATAAGGTCAAAGAAGGAAAAGATAGAGAATAGGTACGAGCAGATTGCGGATTATTTATTTTTAACCGCTTTATTTTGTATTGTTTTGTCTGTGATAATGATTACAACAATGATTTTAGATTAAAACCTTACAATATCCAAAAAATTCTAAATAAAAATTTTAAAAGCGTTAAAGAAATTAATTTTTAAAAATAAAAAGAATTAAGACTTTTTAAGATTTATCAAGATTGATTATTAAGCAGTTTACTTCATTCAATTTTATTGATTCTTAAAAATTCTTACTAACTCAATATTTAAGAGTTATCTCGCTAATAGAGCTGATTCATATATTACTTTAAATCTTCGAAAATTAAAATCAACAAAAAGAATGTTTTAAAACTTTCTTTCGATAACGTAATCAAGCATTTTATGTAAAGACTGTCTAACCTGAGAATCTGGAAATTCGTTAAGGATATCTTTAGCCTTTTGTTGAAAATCTTTCATCACGGTGATGGCATAATCTAAACCGCCCGAACTTTTAACAAAAGCAATGAGCTCTTTTACACGTTTTTGGTCGTTATTATAACGTTTAATAGTGTTGAAATAATATTTTCTATCGGTTTCGTTGGCTATTTTTAAGGTATGAATCAAAGGTAAAGTCATTTTTTGCTCTTTAATGTCGATTCCAACAGGTTTTCCGATGACGTTTGAACTTAAATAATCGAATAAATCATCTTTAATCTGAAAAGCCATTCCGGTATACGTTCCAAACTGCATCATTTTTTTTGCTAAATTTTCATCAGCATTATTTGACAAAGCTCCAATCTCGCAACAGGCAGCAATTAAAGTCGCTGTTTTCTGGCGTATAATTTCGTAATAAACATCTTCTGTAATATCGAGTTTTCTGGCTTTTTCCAATTGAAGAAGCTCTCCTTCAGACATTTCTCTGATGGTTCTGGAAATCACAGAAAGCAAATCGTAATCTTTATGGTCTGTAGAAAGTAAAACGGCTTTTGAAAGTAAGAAATCTCCCACTAAAACCGCAATCTTATTCTTCCACAATGCATTGATAGAAAAGAAATTACGACGTTTAAAGCTCTCATCTACTACATCATCATGTACCAAAGTTGCGGTATGAATCAATTCAATCATTGAAGCGCCACGATATGTTTTTTCGTTGACTTCTCCTATTAATTTTGCACACAGAAACACAAACATCGGGCGCATCTGTTTCCCTTTTGTGGTAACTATAAAACGGGTTACTTTATCGAGTAAAGCAACTCTGCTCTGCATAGATTCGTAAAACTTCTGTTCAAAAAGTTTCATTTCCTCATTAATCGGCTGCTTGATTTCTTCTACAATGTTTGCCACGAAGTAAGAATGATGGGTGAGTATTTATTAATTCTCACAAAGATAATTTTTTTCCGCCAATTTTAACAAATAGAATCTTTAAACTTGATGGTTGGTCGTCGCAAAGGCGCAATAAATTCTTTAAATACTGTCTTAAGGCGCAAAGATTTTATCACAGATAAAATTTAATTATCCAGTCTTGCTGAAAATCTTTGATTTTCTTGCGCCTTAAAGAGTATAAATTAATAAAAACTTTGCGTCTTTGCGTTTTCCAACAAGCATATTTTTAATCAAAGTTTAAACATACCTAGCAATTAAAGTTGGAGTTTTTCTTTGGGGATAAAATAGAAAAATGACTGAGTATTTTTGATAGGTGAATGGAATTTTTCTCCGGAAATATAAACTCCCGTTTCGTCAACCGCAATTCCTTCAATCTGACCGATTGTTAAAGCACTTCCTAAATAAAGATGTCTTGGTTTTTCTTTGAAAAATATTCCGGGTTCAGACTCATAAAAAACGTTTAAAAAGACTTCGGTTTTCTTGGTATACCCTACTACATAAAGCTTTTTATCAAAATAATAAGCATCACTTATCATAAAACCTGTTTTGTAAGATTCTACTTTTTCAGCAGCTTGATTTTCAGAATTTTCAGGGTCAAGAATGTAATGTGTCGTAGATTTTGAAGCCCATTCTTTAGTGAAAATATGAATTTTACCATTTAAATAAATCATCGATTCTAAATCGAAATCTGTATTGATATTTCTTGAAGTAAAATCATTTTGCTCAGGATAGTAAAACAAAATCGTTTTCATTAAATCATTTTGCAGTTGATTGTTTTGAAAAGGAATTTTATAAATTTTCAAATGTTTCCGAGTTCCAGCATTGTTTCCAAAATCACCGATGTAGAAGTTTTTGCCGTCATTGGTTAATGCTTCCCAATCTTTATTTTCGGCATTTGTCTTTAAAACTTTTAGAATTTTTCCTGAATTTTTATCGATTTCGTACAATTCTGCAGGATTTCCGCTGTCGTTGAAAGTGTATAGTTTTCCATCAAAAAAATTCAATCCTGAAGTCTCCTGAATCGAGTCATTGAGGACTGCAATTCTATATTTTTTAAGCTTAAAAATTTCTGCCTGCTGAGCATTAGAAATAATAGAAAAACTGAAAATAAGTAATAAAAAAACCTTCTTCATTTAGCAAAAATAAGGTTTTTGATATGAATGAATTGTTAAGGAATGGAAGATTTATGTAGTTAGAGAAAAAATATTGAACCTCTTCGTGGTTCGCTGGAAATTCTTTACATTCAACCACGGGTTTCACCCGAGGTTATTAATATTGAACCACTTCGTAGTTCCCTTTTATGCTAAATAATATCTGCAAATCATTTAAAAAAAAACAAAATAAATACCTAATAATCAATAAACTACCACATGATTATCAAAAATTCATCATCATTGAAAATACTTTCTATTTCTTTGTTAAGTTTACGTCTTTGTATACCTTAAAAACAACCAAGATTTAAAATTCTTTGTCTTCGCGTCAAATTAAATATTATAGCAAATAATGGATATTCAAAAATTTTAGCGTAGCGAAAAGTATTTATAAAAAAGAATTAAATAGAATTATTGTGTTTCTTTATTGGCCAATTGCCCACAAGCTGCATCAATATCACCACCACGACTTTTACGAATCATAACGGTAATTCCGGCATTTTCAAGCTGACGAACATAGTTGTCTTCTGCCTTTTTGTTGCATTGGTCGTATTTTCCGTCACCAATAGGATTATATTGAATCAAATTAACTTTAGAAGGAATCTGCTTGCAATATTTAATTAAAGCTTTAATATCTTCATCTCCGTCATTGATACCTTTCCAGACACAATATTCAAAAGTAACTACTGAGCCTGTTTTTTTGTACCAATACTGAAGAGATTCCATAATATCAGTCAACGGAAATTTATCCGAGAACGGCATAATTTCGTTACGCTTAGATTCTATTGCTGAGTGAAGTGACAACGCCAATTTTACACGTAATTCATCATCTGCAAGCATTTTTATCATCTTTGGAATTCCGGATGTAGAAACGGTAATTCTTCTAGGTGACATTCCCAAACCTTCCGGCTGAGTGATTTTTCTGATGGCTTCCACCACATTTTTGTAATTCATCATTGGCTCACCCATTCCCATAAAAACAATATTGGTAAGCGGTCTGTTGAAATACATTTTACTTTGGCTGTCGATTAAGGCCACCTGATCTACGATTTCTGCAACCTCAAGATTTCTCATTCTTTTGAGTCTTGCCGTTGCACAAAATTCGCAGTTTAAAGAACATCCTACTTGTGAAGAAACACAGGCTGTTGTTCTGGTTTCTGTAGGAATTAAAACAGATTCTACCAATAAACCGTCGTGAAGTTTCACTCCGTTTTTAATAGTTCCGTCTGTACTTTTCTGAAGCTGATCTACAGAAACTGGATTAATGGTATATTCTTCAGAAATTTTATCCCGAAGCTGCTTTGAAAGATTCGTCATCTCCTCTATTGAATGCAGATTTTTGCTCCACAACCAATCATAAACCTGTTTCGCACGAAATGGTTTTTCTCCTAAAGATCCAAAATAATCTTTAAGCTGGTCGAGTGATAATGTACGGATGTCTTTCATTGTAAGGTTGTAGATTTTAGGTTTCAGGTCGCAGATAACTACTATCTGCAACCTTTTACCTTATATCTTAATTAAATAATTAGCATTGCGTCACCATAAGTATAAAATTTATACTTTTCTTTTATGGCTTCTTCATAGGCTTGCATTAGGAAATCTTTTCCTGCAAATGCAGCAATCATCATCATTAAAGTAGATTTTGGCGTATGGAAATTGGTAATCATTGTATTAGCAATTCCAAAATCGTGTGGCGGATAGATGAATTTATTAGTCCAACCATCGAAAGCTGAGATTTTTCTGTTTGAAGAAACAGATGTTTCAATTGCTCTCATCGTAGTCGTACCTACTGCGCAAACTCTTCTATTTTCCTGAACTGCTCTGTTGATGATTTCAGCATTTTTCTCATCAATGATCACTTCTTCAGATTCCATTTTATGTTTAGACAAATCTTCTACCTCGATTGGGTTAAAAGTTCCTAATCCTACATGAAGTGTTACCTCAGCAAAATCGATTCCTTTGATTTCTAATTTCTTCATCAAATGCTTAGAGAAATGCAAACCTGCAGTTGGTGCTGCTACCGCTCCTTCTACTTTTGCATAAATCGTCTGATATCTTTCAGCATCTTCCGGCTCTACTTCTCTTTTGATATACTTCGGAAGTGGTGTTTCTCCTAAATCTTTTAATTTAGATCTAAATTCTTCATAAGAACCATCGAATAAGAATCTTAAAGTTCTACCTCTTGAAGTTGTATTATCAATTACCTCAGCAACCAAAGATTCATCTTCCGTAAAGAATAATTTGTTACCAATTCTTATTTTTCTTGCAGGATCTACCAAAACATCCCAAACACGAGTTTCTTTATCAAGCTCTCTTAATAAGAAAACTTCAATTTTAGCTCCGGTTTTTTCTTTATTTCCATACAAACGAGCAGGAAAAACTTTAGTATTATTAAAGATGAAAAGATCTTTCTCATCAAAATAATCTACCACATCTTTGAACAATTTGTGCTCAATAGTTTGCGTTTTTCTGTCAAGAACCATTAATCTAGCTTCATCTCTATGCTCTGAAGGATATTCTGCCAACAATTCTTCAGGAAGGTCGAAATTAAAATCGGATGTTTTCATTATTTTAAATTACGGTTTAAAAATTTATGTAAAATTACATGGTGTAATTTTCGAGGTGCAAATATACAACATTCTATACCCCTTTGTCAAGTGTTTATTTTACTCCTCTTTATTCATGGTGGTTACGGAGCCTAAATTTTATTATTTTCAAGATATTATCAATAAAAAAATGATTATTTTGGCTTAATCAAAATAGTAAACGATGAGCAAATATTCTATTGAATCTTTTGTCTATGAAACAAAAGAAAACCCTCTTGAAAGAGATTATTTCGAGCTTGAAAAACCAGCACTTTTAGAAATTAACTTAAATAACCAAGCAGTCTGGACAAAAACAGGAAGTATGGTAGGTTATATAGGAAATATTAATTTTGAAAGACAAGGAATGCTTTCTGGTGGACTTGGAAATTTATTAAAAAAAGCCATCAGTGGAGAAGGCACCAAACTGATGAAAGCAGAAGGCACCGGTAAACTCTATGTGGCAGATGACGGCAAAAAAGTAAGAATTCTATACCTCAATAACGAAACAATTTGCGTGAACGGAAATGACGTTTTGGCACACGAACAAACCATAAAAAGTGACATCACGATGCTAAAAAGCGTTGCCGGAGTAATGTCGGGTGGATTATTTCAGATAAAGCTTTCCGGAACAGGACATATTGCGATAACTACTCATGGCGAACCTTTAACTTTATTGGTAACTCCAGATGCGCCGGTTTTTACAGACCCAAATGCAACCGTGGCCTGGTCTGGTAATCTAAGTCCTGAACTAAAAACCAATGTTTCTTTTAAAAGTTTAATCGGAAGAGGAAGCGGCGAAGAGTTTCAGATGAAATTTTCCGGAAATGGCTGGGTTTTGATTCAGCCTTATGAGGAGGTTTATAGGATTGATAAGTAAAGTAAATTATATTCAATTGGTAATTTTAAATATTGAAAGCAAGGATTTTAGATTCTTGCTTTTGTTTCAATTATTACTCAAAAGAACTCCAATATTTTTTTCCAATCTTCAAATTTTCTTTCATAAGAAATGGTGTGGAGCGGGCTTGTAGAAGGCAATAAGTAAATCGGAACTCTAAAGTTTTTGCCTAATAATTTCTGCAAATTTTTATAAGATTTTCCACCATTGCAAAATATTGCCTGAATATTAGGATGATTTTCTAATAATTCTTCAATTTGATTGGCTTCTTCGTTTTTAATCTCAGAATCTAAACTTCCTTTTCTTTCACAAGAATCGATGACATCCCAAATTGCAATGTGATTTTTCTTTAAAATCTTTATTCTTTCAACATAATCTTCTGTAAATTTTTCATTAAACAACTCAAAAATAATTTTCCAGAATTTATTTTGTGGATGTGCATAATATTGTTGCTTTTCGAGAGATTTTACACCGGGAATAGAGCCTAAAATTAAAATTTTAGATTTTCCATCAATAAACGGTGGAAATGACGAGATTCTGTTTTGCATGATTCAAATATATAAATTTTGGCGAAAGCCTTTTGAATATTTAAAACAAAAAGCGGGCTAAAGCCCGCTCCTATTGATATTTTATAAAGTTTCTTTCAACCAATCAAAAAATTCTCTCTGCCAAACTAAGCCGTTTTGCGGATGAAGAACCCAGTGATTTTCGTTAGGAAAATATACTAATTTTGATTTCAGGCCTCTCAGTCTTGCTGCCTGGAAAGCTTCCTGACCTTGCTCATATCCTACTCTAAAGTCAATTCCACCTTGGAAAATCATAATTGGCTTATTCCATTTATCAACAAAATTGCTTGGGTTAAATTCTGTATATGCTTTTGGAAGAGGCTTTTCCCAAGGAGAACCCAAATCCCAGTTTGCAAACCACAATTCTTCTGTTGTTAAATACCAAGATTTCATATCAAACAATCCATCATGAGCAATGAATGTTTTGAATCTATTCTCATGAATTCCGGCTAACATAAATACGCTGTAACCACCGTAACTTGCTCCAACTGCAGCAACTCTTTCACCATCTACATAAGGTAAAGTTTTGGCATAATCCGTAGCTGCCAAATAATCTCTCATCGGTTGTCCACCCCAATCTCTTGAGATTTCTTCATTCCATTTTGTTCCCCAACCCGGCATTCCGCGACGGTTTGGTGCAACAACAACGTAACCATTCGCTGCCATTAGTGCAAAGTTCCATCTTGTGCTGAAAAATTGAGTTAACCCAGACTGTGGACCTCCTTGGCAATACACTAAAGTTGGATATTTTTTGTTCGGATCGAAGTTTGGCGGATAGTGAAACCAAACGCCCATTTCTTTTCCGTCTGAAGTTTTCACCATTTTCAACTCAGACTTTCCTTGTGCTAGTTTTGCATAAGTAGCTTTATTGACATCAGTAACCTGCGATAATTCTCCGTTTTTAAGATTTACTGAGAATAATTCTGCACCGTGATTGATATCTGTTTTTGAAACTAAAAGTGATTTTTTTACTTCTGCAAAAATATCACTTACATCAAAATTTCCTTTTGTAATCTGACTAACTTTTGCATTCTTAAGGTCAACAGAAAACAACTGAACGGTTCCACGAAACGCTGCGTTAAAATAGATACTTTTAGAATCGCTGCTCCAAAACGTTGTTCCAGTTACACTTTCGTCCCAGTTCCCTGTCATATTGCTTTTTGCACCGGTTTTCCAGTCCATGACAACAATGTCATTTTTATCAGCTTCATAGCCTTCTCGCTCCATACTTTGCCACAACAGCCATTTTCCATCAGGAGAAAATTTTGGATTCACATCGTAACCCATCATTCCTTCAGTTAAATTTTTTGTTGTTGCTGAAACTAAATCGTACGCAAAAATGTCTGTATTAGTGCTTGTAGAATATTCTTTCCCACTTTTAGGTTTTGTAACATATAAAAGTTTTGAAGAATCCGGACTAAAGACGAAGTCTTCCGCTCCACCAAAAGGTCTTTGCGGAGAATCCCACGTTTTCCCTTCCAATAAATCTTTTGCAGAATCTACATTTGAAGAAGTATTAACTACAAATACGTGATTGTATTTTCCTTCATTAAAATAATCCCAGTGTCTGTGATTCAGGTCTGTATAAACTTGCGCAGTCGTTTTTGGAGTGTCTGCATATTTATCTTTCCCCATTAGCTTTTCTACCAAAACCTGCTTGCTGAAAGCTATTGTTTTTCCATCCGGAGAAATAACGATATTATCTACTTCACCGATGGTGTAAAATTCTGTCCAGGTTTTTCCACTGTCTTTTGAAAGATAAATTTTGTCACCTTCCTGAGCGTAAAGTCCGTTTTTATCCCACTGAACTAAAGCCTTCTTACCTAAATCAATTTTTGAAGACTGATTATTGATAACATTCAGGAAATAGTTTTCGTTTTTTGTTTTTTCAGTTTTTAAATCAACCTGTCCGACTTTATAAATCAGTAATGATTGATCTGGTGAGACAGCCTGTACTCCAACTTTTTTCAAAGTCCAAAGAATTTCAGGTGTCATGAGTTGTTGTGCATTCATTAAGAAAGGCGCTGCCAAAGCGAGCAGACTGTACTTCAATTTCATATTCTGTACTATTTTTATAAACTTTCGGGATTTTTATATCTCCTCAGTTCATTATTGTTCAAAGATTGCCAAAGTTATGTAAATGTGTTTAAACTTCAAATTTAATATTCAGTTTCATTGTTGTCCGATTAAAACAATAAACAAATTGACAAACTCAATGTTAATAGTGTGAATCGATAGATCGATCCTCTGGAGCTTTGTTTTGGGTAATTTCATTTTTCTATTAACAGAAAATCCCGATGGGATTAATAAAGCTCCATTAGGAGCAAAGTGTTAATAGAAAATAGAGGTTCTTTTATCATTAAAGCTCCTGAGGAGCGAACTGTTAATTGTATTTCTAATTTTTACTGGACAACAATGATTCAGTTTAAAATTATGATCCTTAATTTTACAACACACAAAAAATCCCCGCAATCAATTTTTGCAGGGATTTATATTTTAGCTCACAATATCTTCATTTTCTTCTTCATTATCATCTTCATTATCGCTTCTGCTGTAGAGGTTATTTTCTTCATCAGGAAGCTGATTGGTGATTTGCTCAAAGTTATCATCATCTTCAGCTCCAGGAATATCTAGACCATAAGGCATTCCGTCGTTGATATGAGCCGGATTGATAATAGGATTTCCGTTTCCATCTAAAGGAATGTGTTTTTCTTTGTTAAAAATATCTTCACTTGGCTTATAATCCATCTCTTCCAATCTTCTGTCTTGCTCGTTTTTGTTATCTTCAGTGATCATAATAATTTTATTTTAGTGTTGATGAATAATAGTCAAAAATAGTTCCAAATTAGATAAGAAACAAGGAAAAAGTTGAAAGAATCAAGTTGGAAATTGTATACTTTTTCAAAACCATCAATCAAATTAGAATCCTAAATTTAAAACTTTAAATCTCAAATTTTAGTACACTTCCGGATTGGCAATATGCTTCATTTTTTCTCCTTTAGAAAAAGCAATGATATTTTCTGCCGCCAACCTCGCCATTCCGTTTCTGGCTTCAATGGTTGCTGAACCGATATGTGGAAGAATGCACACATTCGACAATTGTAAAATAGGGTCATTATCTTCAATAGGTTCAGGATTGGTAACATCTAAACCGGCTCCCCAAATCTTTCCGGAAACCAAAGCCTGATACAAATCTTTCTGATTGTGAAAACCACCTCTTGCAGTATTTACAAAAATGGCATTCTTTTTCATCTTTTCAAACACTGAAGCATTGAAAAGATTGCTTTGTTCGGGTTTAAAATTGGCATGAATGCTTAAAACATCCGATTTCTCGATCAATTCATCAAAAGAAACATATTTTGCATCGAGTTCTTGTTCGGCTTCTTCATTATGATTTCTGTTGTGATAAATAATATTCATTCCGAAAGCTTTCTTGCATTTTTCGGCCATTTCAAAACCGATTCTGCCTAAACCGAAAATACCCAAAGTTTTACCGTACAATTCCTGTCCAAGTTCATATAAAGGGTCAAAATTACCCCAATTTCTGTCTTTTACTTTTTGAAAATAAAAACTCGCTCTTCTAGAAACCGATTGCATCAACAAAAATGCAACATCCGAAGTAGCACGGCTCAAAACATCCGGCGTATTTCCTATTGGGATATTTCTTTTGTTGGCTTCTTTAATATCAACATGGTCAAAACCTACACTGAACAATGCAATTGCCTTTACATTAGGACATTCCTCAAAAAATTCTTGGTTAAATTGATTACCGCCAACATTTAAAACAGCGTCTGTTTTTTTGCAGTATTCTAACCATTCTTCACGTGACAGATTATCATTTTCCGGAATTATCACTTCCAATCCGGCTTCTTTTAGCATGGTAATTCCTATTTCGGGAATTCTTTTGTTTATAAAAACTTTCATTATTTATTTTTTAGACAAATAAAAACCTCACTACTTTTACAAGTGAGGTTTTTATTCATTATTATTGATTTATTTTTTTGATTTCATTTAAACTAAAGTTCAATTTTCATTCCGAAAAACCTCAGATTAATCTCTTTAAGTAATTTATTTCAATCTAATCAACTCGCCTTTTCTTTTTACAATATTTTTATAATCCCACTGAATTTCCACAGACTTTTTAAGCCAACGCAGAATATCAGTTTCGATAATTTCGTTGACATTATTATAAAATATAGAGGCATCCTGAAATTTTTCTCCTACGACATTCAATTGTTCTTCATTAAAAGATTTTCCGCTCCAAAACATCAAACGAATTCCTTTTTTCTGTTTGCTGTACCCTACAATTGGATTTCCTTCTAAAAACCAGACAGGATGAGCGTGCCAGATTTTATTCTCAGCATCATTCAAACCAGAATCAATTAATTGAGAAAGCATTTTACAAATTTCTTTGTCTGAATCTGATTGTCTTTCGTTATAATCTAAAATATCGGGATTGATCATATCTGTCAGTAAACAACTAATTTATTTTCTAATTCGAAATAATTTTAACGTATAATCGAATTCGTCCTCGCCAATTCCACGTAGTTTATTTCGTAAAAATTCTATTATTTTAAACCTATCTAAAATACCATTTAAATTATTTTGTTCTATATAAGTTTCTCCACACAGCTCAATTATTTCCAGAGTTACATAATCTTCTTTTTTTGAAATTAATTTTGTCGGCGGTTCATTACAATAGTTTGCGTTTTCAATTACACATCTTTCGTTTTCATAAAAACTCCAGTTTATGACTCTACAACAATCCATCTTAAAACTTCTTGCGGAATTTAAAACAATTGTATCATTTTTATAATAATCATCATTTGTGTTATCATAACTCCAATTGTTATTTGCTGTAGAAACCATATTCCTAGATTTTTGTAAAGACTCTTTTAAAATCGTTTGCAACTCATATTTCGAAATAACATTTTGCGCATTTGAAATTGTAATTAAAAATATCAAGAATATAAAAGCTAAATATTTCATGACTTATTGTTTGCTTTTATATATTTTACTGATTTGTATTATTCAACATCGGCACAAACTTATACGCACCAAATTCTTCTTTTTCAATTTCAGTAGGAGAAATTTTAGTAAATCGATACAAAACCTGTTGATCGGTCGGTCCCAAAGGAATTACCATTTTCCCACCTACCTTTAATTGTTTTAATAATTCAGTAGGTAAAACTGCGGCTCCACAAGTCACAATTATTTTATCGAAAGGTGCAAAAGTAGGAAGTCCTGCAAAACCATCTCCAAAGCTTTGAAACTTTGGGTACAAGTGCATTTCTCTCAGTTTATTTTTAGAAAAATCGAAAAGATCTTTCTGTCTTTCAACCGTATAAACTAAGGCTTTCATCGCCAATAAAACAGCCGTTTGATACCCACAACCAGTTCCTATTTCAAGCACTTTTTCTCCTGGCTTCACCTGCAAAAGCTCAGACTGCTCTGCCACCGTTGAAGGATGAGAAATTGTCTGATGCGCCAATATCGGAAAAGCACGATCTTCATAGGCAAAATCTTCAAAAATACTTTCAATAAAAAGGTGTCTCGGTACTGCATTTATTGCAGCAAGTACATTCTCATCCGAAATCCCAATCTTGTATCTAAGATATTCAACCAAATTTTTCCTTTTCCCTTTATGTACAAACGAATCATGCATTATCAACAGTTATTAGATAGTGTAGCTACAAAAGTAAAAAAACAATCAATACTTATCAACCTAAAACCTATCATCTATTTACTAATACCTAAAATTATTATCTTTACAAAAATTACAACGCTATGTTAAAAGCAGGTTTGGTAGGCGCCGGACATTTGGGAAAAATACATTTAAGACTTCTAAATCAGTCTGATAAATATGATTTCATAGGTTTCCACGATAAAGATGTAGAAAACGGAAGAAAGCTAGAAGCTGAATTCGGATATAAATATTTTGAAAATTTTGATGAATTATTAGATCAAATAGAAATGTTGGATATTGTTACTCCAACATTGTATCATTATGATTATGCTCTGAAAGCTATTGAAAAAGGGCTTCATTTTTTTATTGAAAAACCAGTGACTCAGACGCTTGAGCAAGCTGAAGAAATTCTTTCAAAATGTAGAGCAAACGGCATCAAAGCACAGGTTGGCCACGTTGAAAGATATAATCCTGCGTTTATTGGGGCAAAAGATTATATTCAAAACCCAATGTTTATTGAGATTCACCGTTTGGCTGAGTTTAATCCGCGTGGAACTGATGTTTCTGTGGTTTTAGACTTAATGATTCACGATCTTGATATTTTGCTGAGTGTTGTAAAATCAAAAGTAAAAAATATTCATGCAAGCGGCGTTTGTGTAGTCAGTAAAACTCCGGATATTACCAATGCAAGAATTGAGTTTGAAAACGGCTGTGTTGCCAATTTAACAACCTCAAGAATTTCTATGAAAGCGATGAGAAAAAGTCGTTTTTTCCAGAAAGATGCCTATGTTTCTGTTGATTTCTTAGAGAAAAAAGCAGAAGTTATCAGAATGAAAGATGCTCCCGAAAACCCTACTCCATTTGATATGATTATTGAGAATGCTGAAGGTGAAAAAAATCAGATTTTATTTGAGTATCCAAATATTCAGGCTAATAATGCAATTTTGGACGAATTAAATTCTTTTGCGGATTCGATTTTAGAAGATAAAAACGTTGAAGTTTCTTTGGAAGACGGAACCGAAGCATTGAAAGTAGCTTTAGAAATCATGAAATTGATTTCTTAAAACTACCGTTTCATTATAAAACATTACAAATCCCTTTTAGTTTCTGAAAGGGATTTTTTCATAGACAAAGGTTAGATTACAGATCTCTTCTTTTCATTACATTATTCTGCATATTCGTTACATTTCAAAAAAAACAAGTTTTTACATCCGTTTATTCTTTAGAAATTTGCATTCAAATAAAATGACTATTGAATATGGGGAAATATCGAAATATTATTTTTTATGTAGCAACGATTATCTTTTTTTCATGCCTGATGTATTGGTTTTTCGTTGAAGGAAAAACATTAGAAATAGGAGAAAATATTACACCCAATAAAGCTACCGGAAATACAATGTGGGAGAATTTCACCGATTCTTTCTTATCAAATCTTCATCATCCTTTAGCACTTTTACTGGCTCAGATTGTTACGATTATTTTGGTCGCAAAATTATTTGGATGGATATGCATGAAGTTGAAACAACCTTCCGTAATTGGAGAAATGATTGCCGGTATTGTTTTAGGACCCTCGCTTTTTGGATTGTATTTTCCTGAACTTTCAGCATTCATTTTCCCGACAGAATCTCTGGGAAATTTACAGTTTTTAAGTCAAATAGGCTTAATTCTCTTCATGTATATTGTCGGAATGGAGCTTGATTTGAGTGTTTTAAGAAAAAAAGCACACGATGCCGTTGTCATCAGTCACGCAAGTATCATTATTCCTTTCGCATTGGGAGTTGGATTGTCTTATTTCATTTATAAAGAATTTGCTCCGGAAGGAATTCAGTTCAGTTCCTTCGCTTTATTTATAGCGATTGCCATGAGTATCACCGCATTTCCGGTTCTTGCTAGAATTGTACAGGAGCGGAATTTACATAAAACGAAGATTGGAACTGTCGTTATTACCTGTGCTGCAGCCGATGATATTACAGCATGGTGTATTTTGGCAGCGGTAATTGCAGTGGTAAAAGCAGGATCTTTTTCAGGATCTATTTTCGTGATTATTATGGCGATTGTTTACGTTTTTATTATGATTAAAGCAGTGAGACCCTTTTTACACAGAATTGCAGAATCTCAGAAAGGAAAAGGTTTCATCAGCAAAGCATTGGTTGCTGTATTTTTCTTAATTCTTATTATCTCGTCATACGCCACAGAAGTTATCGGAATTCATGCATTATTTGGAGCTTTTATGGCAGGAGCCATTATGCCTGAAAATGTAAAATTCAGAAACCTTTTTATCGAAAAAATAGAAGATGTTGCCTTGGTACTATTGCTTCCGCTTTTCTTTGTATTTACAGGTTTAAGAACACAAGTCGGATTATTGAATGACCCACACCTTTGGAAAATCGGCGGTTTTATTATTCTTACAGCCGTTGTAGGAAAATTTGTAGGAAGCGCACTGACCGCAAAATTCCTAAAATTAAGCTGGAAAGACAGTCTTACCATTGGTGCATTGATGAATACAAGAGGTCTTACCGAACTTATCGTTTTAAATATCGGTTACGATCTTGGAGTTTTAGGACCTGAATTATTCACCATGCTGGTCATCATGGCATTATTTACTACATTCATGACCGGACCTTGTCTAGACATCATCAATTATTTCTTTAAAGGAAAAAAATCTTCATTGGAAGAAGAAGATCATGATGATAATGATGCAAAATACAGAGTGCTTTTATCTTTTGAAACTCCAGAATCAGGAAGTACATTACTAAAACTTGCCGACAACCTTACGAATAAAATGAATGGTAATAAAAGTGTAACGGCAATGAATATCGCTCCAGTTGATGAATTGCACGCTTTTGATATTGAAGATTTTGAAAAAGAACAGTTTAAAAATGTAATCGAAACTTCGCAGGAACTTAAACTTGAAGTAACAACTCTTTTCAAAGCTTCTACTGATATTGAAAATGATTTGACCAATATTTCAAACAAAGGAAATTACGATCTTCTTCTCATTATGCTCGGAAAATCGATGTACGAAGGGAGTTTATTAGGAAGGCTTTTAGGTTTCACCACGAAGATTATCAATCCTGAAAAACTATTGAATACTGTAAAAGGGAAAAGCAACATTTTCAACAATTCGCCATTTGATGATTCTACATTGCAGATTTTGGATAATACCAATATTCCTGTTGGAGTATTGGTAGACAGAGACTTTAATTCAGCAGACAGAGTGTTTATTCCCATCTTTAATTTAAGTGATTTCTATTTGCTTGAATATGCCAAAAGACTGATTAATAATAACAATTCACAAATCATTATTTTGGATGTTGCAGGACAAATCAGAAATAATATTGAAGTGAAAGAACTGATTAGAAGCATCGAACAGGTTGCACCCAATCACATCACTTTATACAACGAAAAACAGATTGAAAAAGAATTTTTGCAGTCGCAGGATTTAATGCTAATCAGCAAGAAAAGCTGGCGCGGTTTAATCGATTCTAAAAGCCTTTGGTTATCGGATATTCCATCAACATTGATTATCTCAAATCCTTAATTCTCATATTTAGATATTGATATTAAAAAAAAGCCCGAAACTTGATAAGTTTCGGACTTTTTAGTTTGTTTGATACAAGTTATGTTATTTTTAACTAGACTTTCATTTTTTTGTGCATTTAAAGCATTTTCAACATTTTTTCATATCTTTAAAAAGAGGTAAATTTCACAAAAAAATCACTTTAATATCAATCGTATTTAATCATTATGTATAAGCTTTCCTTATTATTTATTTTGTTTTTATCATTTACAAAAAACCAAGCTCAGGAATTATCAGTTCCATTTGAAATCATAGACGGATGGCCTATTGTTCATGTCTCAGTAGAGGGGAAAAATCATCAATTTGTTTTTGATACTGGAGCATTTATGACATGCATAAACTCAGAAGTTTTTCCCAATCTTCCTGTTTCAAAAATTATTGAGAACATAGGAGGAATTGGCAGTGAAAGAAAATCAATCAATGCTGTGAATTTTTCTTTTAATTTTTTAAATCAAAACTACACTGACCAAGAAGTGCTTTATACCGATTTAAATTTATTCTCAAAAATGAGTTGTACGAACTTAAAAATAAGTGGAATTATTGGACGAGATATAATGGAAAACTATATTGTGGAAATTAATCCTGACAATAAAAAAATTGTTTTTCACACTCCTTCAACATTTAATGAAAATCATCTTATTGGTTTTACCAAAATTAAACTCCAAAAAACTTCTGCTCCATATATGCCTATAACAATAGGAAAACAGAAACGATTTGTACAGTTTGATACCGGAAGCAACGGAGGATTAAGTACCACAGATTTTAAACTAAATAAATATATAGAAAAAAATCAGCATATTTCATATCATACAAAGAGCAATAACTATGGAATACACGGTGTGAATAATGATAAAGATTTACACCATAAAATATACAATGCGGAAATACAAATTGAAAACCTTAATGTAACTAATCAGGTTTTTAAAACCTCAAAAAATGATTTTAATAATATGGGATTTGATTTTAGCAAACAGTTTATTTCCTATTTAGATTTAAAAAATCACAAACTTTTTATAAAACAGGTAAATCAGAATACTGAAAGTATTAATGATACAGCTCTGCATAATCTAGGATTTTCTGTCAATTATAATTTTGAGAAAGAAAAAAATATGATAACAATACTTTCTACAAGAGTCGAGAATTTGGTTCTAGGTGATGCATTAATAAGTATCAATGGTGAAACACCTCCAAAAAACAATTGTGAAATGTACTCTTTTCTTAGAAAATTTTTTGGTTCGAAAATGAAGATTGTTATTGAGCGGAATAACAAAACAAAAGAAATTGAAATAGAATCTGCTTAAATTACACAAAACAAAATCCGAAGAATAATAACTTCGGATTTTGTTTTATTTTGTACGTATCGACTTCGAGAGAATCGCATTCTTTTTCATTAAAAAATCGGGCATTAAATCTGTTGGAAGAAAAAATTTACTCTCGCCATCAGCTTCTAAAGTACTAACAATCTCTGGATTCCAACTCAGGAGATCATTCATTTCGATTTTCAATTCATCTGCAATCACATTGAGTTTAAATCCGGCATTAATTTCAGTTTCAGACAAAGGAATTTCGGTAGCATTTGTATTTCTTGTATTAAGAAGAGCGATTGTTCTCGCATTATTGTAATTATCTAAAACCAATGACAATTCTCCTGTTGCATAACATGCATTGAGATACTTTTTCACGTGATTGATGGTTTCTGCAGGCAAATATTTAGAAAAAACATGATATTGCGTAGAATTTGCAGCCTGCATTGCCTTCGCAATATTCCCTTCCCCACAATTGTATGCTGCCACAACCGTTACCCAATTATTGTATTTTTTATACAGATTTTTCAGCGAAACTGCGGCTGTTTTTGTACTTCTGTACAAGTCATTTCGGCGATCTTCTGTAAGCCCATATTGATTGGCATGGGCGGTCATAAACTGCCACACTCCTACTGCTCCAGCGCTTGAAGTAACATTCCTGTTGAAATGAGATTCTATTAAAGCTAAGTTTCTTAAATGCTTCGGCAAACCTTTTTCCACCATAGAATATTCAATAAAAGTGACCACTTCTTTATTGGCTTCAATGATATTCTGGTATTTCTTCACACTGCTTTCTGAAGTATCAGATGCTGAAATAAACTGAGCATCTGCAAATTGTGAACAACTTAAAAATACTGCAGCTACAATAATTTTCTTGAAATTTGGTTTCATTTTTATGTGTTTCTAAGCTTTCTATATTCTAAAAATGAATATTCTCTTTTAATATTCACGCAGATTAAACAGATTTTGCGAATTTTAATAAATCAGCTTGATTAGCTAAATCTGCGAGAGAATTAATTTAAAATTAAAATTTATACAGACTTGTGAAATCAGTCTACTTTCCAGCTGATTTTTTCTTCTTCAGTATTCCAGTCTACTGATAGGTTTTGTCCGGCTTTTACTTCTTCTCGTACAATCATTTTCGAAATTGGTCTTGCCAATTGCGATCTTATAACACCCGAAATTTGTCTTGCACCGTATTTACTGCTGAATCCGTTTAATGCTAAATTCTTTACTGCTTCATCACTTATTTTCAATGACATTCCCAATCTGGTTAATGAATTGTGGAGCGATTTTAATTGAATATTAAAAATTCTTTCCGCAATAGATTCTGTAATCGGTGCAAACGGAATAATTTCTGTAATTCTTGCCAAAAACTCAGGCCTGAATTTCCCGGAATTAGACATAATCTGCATTAATGAATTCGATTCGGGAACTTTACCTTCTTCAAACTGTTTTACAATTTCTTCGCTACCGATATTTGAAGTAAACAAAATCAAAGCGTTGCTGAAATCTCCTTCTTTTCCGAGTTTATCATGTACTTTTCCTTCGTCCATAATCTGTAAAAAGACATCAAAAACCGAATGATGCGCTTTTTCAATTTCATCAAATAAAACTACGGTGTATGGTTGCTGCCTAATTTTATTCACCAACATTCCTCCTTCCTCGTAACCTACATAACCTGGAGGAGCACCATATAAAAGTGCTGCAGAATGCTCTTCTTTAAACTCTGACATATCAAAACGTACCATTGCTTTTTCGTCATTAAAAAGCAATTCTGCCATCGATTTTGCCAATTCTGTTTTTCCTGTTCCGGTCGGTCCTAAAAGGAAAAATGAACCAATAGGTTGCCCTGGCTTGTTTAAACCACTTCGGTTTTCAACAATAGCATCTGAAAGTATTTTCAAGGCATGATCCTGACCAACCACTCTGTTCATCAGAAGACCTTCCATATTCAGCAATTTCTCTTTCTCTTGAGCCTGAATTTTCCCAATCGGAATATTGGTTTTTGCTGCCATTACCGCAGCCAATTCGAGACGGTCAACTTTCTCTCTTTTTTTAGCCGCATGCTGTAAAAGTTCGGCATACGTTTCTTCTATTATTTTTTGAATTGATTCTATCGGCATAGAATTATCAATTTGCGGCTGCTCGCTTAGAGAACCCCACAAAATAGGACTGATTTTATCTCTTAATAAATTGTAATTCCATATCAATTCATCGGCTTTATCTTTATCATCAAAATATTCTTCTTTTAAAATATTTTCATAAATTTCTTTCCAGCTTTCGAGTTCTTTTTCCGAAAGTTCATCAAGCATTTTGATTGCTGCCATGGTTCGGTCTAAAAGGTCAATCGCTGCATCGGGAAGTTTTTTTCCTTTTGCATAGCGCTTTGCCAAACGTACACATTCGCGAATTGCTGTTTTTTCGACTTCAATTCCGTGGTGTTTTTTATAACCATCCAACAAAACATCAATCATTTTTACACAGGTTTTTTCATCCGGCTCAAGCACCGTCAACACTTCAAAACGTCTGTTAAAAGCTTGTTCAGGCTCAATAATTTTCCTATATTCTTCCTGAGTAGTAGCTCCAATTACCGTAATCTCACCTCTTGCCAATTCGGGTTTAAGGATATTTCCGATATTTCCGATGCTTCCTTTTGGATCTAACAGCGTGTGAATTTCATCAATAAATAAAACTGCTTTTTCAATTTTTTTGCATTCGTTAATTACTTTTTTCAGGCGGTCTTCAATTTCACCTTTATAAGACGTTCCGGCTAATAAAGCTCCAGTATCAAGCTCCAGCAAAGTTGCATTTTTCAGCATCTCAGGAACATTTCCTTTGATAATTTCTGTTGCAAAACCTTCTACCAAAGCGGTTTTACCAACACCCGGTTCACCTACGATAATTACATTAGGTTTACTTCTACGGCAAAGGATTTCCACCAACATTCGAAGCTCTTTATCCCTACCTATAATGTTTTCTATATCTCCGTTTCTTGCCTGCGCAGTTCGGTCTATACAATAACTTTTAATTGAAGGAAAAGAAGAATCTGAAGAACCTCCAAACAGAGAAGAAATATCACCATTATCTGAAGCTGCAAAAGGAGTATCTTTTCGATATAAATTAAAAATCTCGTGTTCTCTTAAAGGAAGTGACTTTAATTGTTGTAACGTAAAAGCAACCTGCGGTTTTACAATTGCTGTAAGAATACAAATCGGAGTAATCTCATCTAAACCAAGCTTTAATCGAATATCATCCGCTTCTTCTAAAATCTGATCTACAGATTCACCTTCTCCAACTTCTGCCGGAAGATGAGTGGTTTTCGGATAATCTTCGATACGCACATCTGCCCATTCGTAAAAATATCCGGGATCTTTATCTATGGTTTTCAGAAACTCATTTAAGCCTATATCTTTATGCATTAAAGCCTGCAAAATATGCGGACCATCGTAAGTAGCGTTATAATTTTCTCTTGCAATTGACTGTGCAATATGAAACAGCTGTTTTACTGTCTCGTTGGTAACAAGTACTCCCATCTATATTTTAATATTAATATTTTGACAAATTTTGGTCTAACTAAAATAAGTTTTTTTTGTCAATGATTAAAATTAAATGATGTTTATTTACCATTCCCTAGATTCATAAGCTCAAGAAAATCAATTTTTAGTGATATTATTCATGAGTTTGAAAAGAATAAACTTAATTTATTTTGAAACAGACTGCTAATAATTGACCTAGAATTATTTCAAAAACAACAGCCTTTTATAAAAGACAAAGCCTTTCAAAATTAGAAAGGCTTTGTCTTTATTTTGCGAAAAAATTATTCTCTGTTTTTCAGAAGAATCCATCCGGATTTTAATTCGAGTTTTTTACTCGCTGGGTTTTCATATTGTACGCGATACCAATAAGTTCCTGTTGGTAAATTAATACCTTTTAAAGAACCATTCCATCTGGTATTTGATTTATCTGCTTTAAATAATTCGGCACCGTATCTGTCAAATATTGAAGCGGCAAAGTTTTTATAATTGATAATTCCATTAAAATCAATATAATCATTTGCTCCATCATTATTTGGAGTAATCGCATTATTTAAAACAAAAGTAAAGAACTCTAAAGAATTGCCACATTTAGCACCCTGTTTTCTTACCATTAAATTATAACTCGAATTTTTTAATACATTATAAAATATGTTTGAAGTCTGCCAATTGACACCACCATCAATAGAATATTCTAAAACTCCACCACTAGGGTTTGAAGCTGTAATAGTAAGCATCTCCTTATCGTAAACTACATTAGTAAATTGTGGAAGATCAGGATTAATAATCTGTGCAGTAAACAATCTAGAACATGTCCCATTACTAATCGTAACAGAATATGAACCTGGAATATTGGTTGTAATAGTCTGTGTAGTGGCACCATTACTCCAAAGATAAGTGTAGTTTGGTCCTGCTCCCGCATCCAATGTAGCAGAATCGCCAGAACAAACAGATACATCTGCTAATGTAGAAACGATAGCCGGAACAACTTCGATGGTGATTTTTGCCGGTGTAGTTGACACACAACCATTTCCTCCTAATGCAAAAACTTCGTATGTTGTAGTAACTGCTGGAGTTACAATTTGCGTATTTCCGTTTCCGGTAAGACCTGTCCAGTTATAAGTAAATCCACCACTTGCTGTTAATGTTACCGATTCCCCGGCACAAATTTTAGCTTTTGATGCTGCAATAAAAGCTATTGGCGGTCCTACAATGATGGTAATTGTTGCCGGAGCTGCAGATACACATCCATTTGCTCCTGTAGCTGTAACAGAATATACTGCTGTTACTGCTGGTGAAACAACCTGTGTATTACCCGTTCCCGTTAAAGTTGCCCAAGTATAAGTTACACCTCCGGCAGCAGTAAGTATTACAGATTCACCAGGACATATTTGCGCAAACGTAGAAGTTAGAGTGACTACCGGTAAAACTTTATCTACAATCACATTTACAGTAGCCGTAAAAGTACATGTTAAATTCACTGGCTGGGTGACATTAGTCACCGTTAAAGTATAAGTACCTCCTGCATTAACAATTGGGTTTAAGGTATTGGCTCCCGAAACAATATTTCCTCCCACCGTTGTCCAAAGAATCGTAGACCCTGCCGGAACCGTAGAAGCAGATGCATTAAGTGTAATCTGAGGAACAGCACACGTAATGGTTTGTGGAGCCGCAATTGTTACATTGGTAACTGCTGTAGTCAACAACTGTAAAGTTACCACATAACTACACCCTCCGTTTTTTACTAATACATAAATTGTTTGGTTACCCGCACTTTGAAATGTCGTAGGAGCAGCAATTGTGTTTCCATTTCCTGCATTAGCATCGGCTTGAAGCACATAATAAGTAAAAGTTGCAGTTCCAACTGTAGTCATCTGTGGTTGTGCAGACGTTAAGTCATAAGTGATATTTCCTTGCTGATAACATTTCAAGAGTGTTGCATTCTGTACAGTTATCGGTTGTGAAACTTCAATAGTTATCGTTGCTGGTGCTGTAGAAGCACATCCGTTTGCTCCTTGTGCCGTAACCGTGTAAGTTGTAGTTATAGCCGGAGTTACTGTTTGTGTATTTCCTGTTCCTGTAAGTCCTGTCCAAGTATAAGTGATACCTCCTCCTGCAGTAAGTATCACAGTTTCACCTGCACAAATCAATATTTTGCTCGCCGTAAGTGTTGTTATTGGTGGGGTACTATTTCCAGAAACTGTTACATTAGCCGTTCCTGTACAAACTACGGTACCTGGTTGATATGTATTTGAAATAGTTAAAGTATAAATTCCTGCTGTATTAACTATCGGATTTAAAGTATTACCTCCTGATACGATATTACCTCCTGTAGTGGTCCATGCAAATGTAGAACCTACAGGATATACTGATGCCGAAGCGTTAAGAGTTACTTGGGTATTGGTGCAATTTAAAGTTGTTGGTGTTGCAATAGTTGCCGTAATCTGCGGAGCTTTTATCAATTGAAGTTGAGCCACTTTAGAGCAGAAACCATTTTTCACCAATACATAAATTGTTTGGCTTCCTGCACTTGAAAATGTGGTAGGAGTTCCAATTGCACTTGTATTTCCAGCATTTGCATCCGCCTGATTAACATAGTATGAAAAACTAACTCCTGGAGTCGTACTGATGCTTGCTTCAGCTGATGTCAAATTAAAATTAACATTCCCTGCCGCATAACAACTCGTCAAGGTAGCGTTTTGCACCGTAGGAGATGTCCCTCCAACAATCGTTACCGTGGCAGACCCAGGACATGAATTCCCTGGAAGAGTAACCTCAACTTTATAAATTCCCGGTTGTGTAGCGGTGTAAGAAGCATTGGTTGCCCCCGGAATAACTCCATTATTAAAATACCAAACATAAGTTGCTCCAGGAACCTGTGTAGAAGCTGTAAAAGTCTGTGGAGTATTATCACAAACGTTAATAGATGCCGGAAGCTGTACACCTCCAGGACCTAAAATCTGTACTCCGATATCAAAAGATCCAGCTTCTAAAAAGACTCCTGAATCAAATTGAGAATCTTGATTGTCTGCTAAAACCATTTTAAAATGATAAGACTGCCCTGGAACGACTGTCGCTTGTGCAGTCAATGGAATAGTTCTTCCACTAAAATTAGTTTCTATAGCTGATGTATTATAACCTCCAAAATATGGAGCGTTCAAAGCTCCACAAGCCAAAGGAAGACCATTAAATCTTGTTGACGGACGAATGTTTTTAACGCTAACAGGACCTGCACCAGCGGGTAGAATAGCTAAGTTTGTATAAGTGGATCCAGCGGTATTGGGCTTTAATAGTAATGCAAAACCATCTGTAAAATCACAAGGATAGTCACCAAAATATTCTTCAGACGCAAATAGATAGTTAAACTTAATTTCAGTTGCTGTCGGAATGAAGTCAAACTCTATATAACTCGCATCTTTTAACACATTATTAGAAATTCCTAACGCATTTGCTAAATCAATGTCGCCTTGAGTGGGAAGCGCATCGCTTAATTCACCTAGTATAAAAGAATTCCCTGCTTTTCTAGCTTGTCCTGTAGTTAGTACAATACCTTTTGCAAAAGGGAAATTAGTGGTTCCTTTATTAAAAAAGCCCCAACTTCTTGTTTGGTCACCTGCTGAAAGATTGGGAGAAACTACAACATTGGAAACATTTGCCGTAGAACAAGCAGAACCTCCGGAAATAAGCACATCTTTTACCAATTGTGAGATATTGAAAGAAGACTCTGGGTAACTTGCTGTATTGACATCAATAAAAGCACCTGCTTTCATAGTAAGATTTGATGGCTTGCTGGTAGCCTCACTTATTTTTCTCTGTTGAGAAAAAGTAAAATTACCAAGAAGTATCAAAACAAGAAGCAAATATTGCAATCTACCATTTAACATTTTAAACTATTTTCAACAAAAATACTATTTTTTTTGATTAAAATTTAACCAAAATTCATTTACATTAGTTTTAACACAATTCTATAAAGTTCAGGTTTTCAGTTTCATTCGTTAGTAAAACAAAAAAAAGACCGACAAAATCGGTCTTTTAAAAATATCTGGGTTTAGTATTATTCAAAATTCTTAAGTAAAATCCAGCCTGTTTTTAAAGTAAGTTGCTTACTTGCAGGGTCTTCAAACGTTACCTGATACCAATAAGAGGCTGTCGGCAGTTTTTTACCCTGGAAATAACCATCCCAGAAAGGTCTTGTTTTTTCTGCTTTAAATACCACTTTACCATATCTATCTGAGATTGATGCCTGGAATTTATTGTAGTCACTTATTCCTCTAAAATCAATCATATCATTTACATTATCTCCGTTTGGAGTAATTACGTTCTGCATAATAAAAGTAAAATACTCTAAGAATCCTACACAACTAGTTGTTTTCACGCGAACTCTGATAGAAATAATTTTATTGTTCGGGATATTATTAAATACATTAGAACCTTGCCAAGTTAGCCCATTATCCACAGAATACTCAAGCACACCACTACCTAAATTAGAAGCAGTAATAACCAATGTTCCGCTTTGATTGTAATCTACATTGATAATTTCTGGAGCAAGCGCTAGTTTCACTTCTGTGGTGTAACGTTTAGTACAAACCCCGTTACTGATATCCACAAAGTAAATCCCTGGAGTTTCAGCAATAATAGTCTGTGTATTGGCACCATTACTCCAAATGTATGAATAGTTTGGTCCTGCACCTGCATTTAAAGTAATTCTATCTCCCGCACAAATAATTCCTCCTGACAGATTAGAAGTAATCGCTGGTACAACTTCCACGATAACGGTTGCCGGTTGTAATGATTTACACCCTTGAGCTCCAATCGCATACACTGTATAAGTGGTAGTTTGTGTTGGCGAAAGTGTTTGTACTGCGCTCGTAGTCGTAGAATTACTCCACTGGTACGTAACACCTCCTGAAGCAGTTAAAACAATAGTCTCCCCTACACAAATCTTCAATTTTGTAGTTACGAGCTCTGCAACTGGAGTCGCTTCTTTACGTAAGGTTAAAGTAACTTGTTTACTACAAAAACCACCATTGGATACGACAACATGTAAAACCTGACCATCTGTTCCATTATATGATGCTACATTTGCATCAGGAATGTAGTTGTTATTTTGAGCTTGGGCATCCGCTTGATTTACATAGAAACGAAATACTGCTCCAACTGTAGTACTAATCTGAGGTTTAGCATCATTTAAATTAAAATTACTCACCGTGGGAGTTGTACAAAGTTTTAAAGTTGCATTTTGAGCGGTAGGAGTAGTACCCCCTACGATAGTTATTTTTGCTTCAACGGGGCAATTATTTCCAGGAATTGTAACAACTACCGTATAAACTCCCGGTGATGTAGCAACATAGGTCGCATTTGTTGCTCCCGGTATTAATACACCATCTTTATACCATTGATAAGTCGCTCCTGTAATCCCTGAAAGCTGAGCCACCAATGTTTGAGGGGCATTATCACATACATTTAGGCTTGCAGGTAGCGTAGCTCCAGTTCCATCAACAAGCTTAATTCCTATATCAAAAGATCCTCCTTCAAGAAATACCGCCGAATCAAAACTCCAATCATCATAATCAGACAAAACCATTTTAAAGTGATAAGCAACTCCTGGAGTAACAGTTCCTACTGCGGTCAAAGGAACAGTTCTACCATCATAATTTGTTACAACATTAGGAGGTATATTATATCCTCCAAAATAAATTTCATTGATAGCGGGGCATCCCGAAATCCCGTTAATTATAGGGTGAATATTTGTCATCGCAACAGGCCCTGCATTATTCGGTAAAATAGCCAAATTTACATAAGGACCTCCAGATACAGGTTTGATTAATAAAGCAAATGCATCTGAATAATCGCAAGGAAAAGATCCGGAATATTCTTCAGATGCAAAAAGATAGTTGAACTTCACCTGCGTAGAGTTTGGTACAAAATCAAACTCCAAAATAACATTATCATTATAGTCCTTAGAAGGATCTTGATTAGGAACTGCTACCAATAAATCGGCATCGTTAATCCCTGTCCCTGGTATTCTATAGCTTGCACTAGAGGCAACATTCCCTGCTTCTCTTGCACGACCTGTCGTTAAAACGATACCATCAGTAAAAGGAAAGTTTGTAGTCCCCTTATGAAAATACCCCCAAAACCTATCATTAAAAGTCTCCGAGTGAGTGGGAGTAACCGTTACATTAGATACATTAGGTACCGAACAAGTAGTACCTCCACTAATCAAAACATTCTTAACAAGTTGCTCTATAGTGTAAGCAGATGGCGCATATCCTGCAGCATTTACATCAATAAATACTCCTGCTTTTTTATTGGTTTCATCGACTATATTTTTGGGAGCTTGCCTTTTTTGGGCAGAAATAGAAATCGATGTAAACAATACTACGAAAAGAAAAAGGTAATTTTTTAGTCTATAATTTAACATTTTGTAATTGTTTGCCCAAAAATACCAAATTTAATCGATTTAAAACACACAATTACACTTATTATTAGCAACAATACAACAATTCACTTATATAGTCATTAAATTTTAATTAAAATTTAGTTCTAAAAAAAGACCAATCATACAGATTAGTCTTTTCATTATTTTTTTAAAGGTATTTTAAATAAAATTAATCTTTTTTCAGTTCATCAATTTTATGCTGAAGCTCGGCTATTTTATCTTTTAAAAATCTAATTTCGTTTTTATTAGTATTGACGTTATTTTTAAGAATTACTTTTTTCGCTCTTTCATTGTGATCTTCATCATCCTCATCTTCATTAATCTCTTCAATATCTTCCTGGATATCTTCAATGTCTTCACTCATCTCTTCAATATCTTCACTAATTTCCTCAATATCTTCCTGAATATCCTCAATATCCTCCTGAATATCTTCAATTTTCTCATGACTTTTATTAACCGACATCTGAATAAGAATGGAAAGATAAATCGCTTCTAATGACAAAACCGTGGTTAAAACAAGCAACATTTTATCTACATCTACAATACCAAATACAGGTAGTAAAAATGAGGTTATAAAAAGCACTGTATGAATAATAAGAGAATGTATAGAGCCAATCCACGAGGTGATTCCGTCTGCCATTTTTTCTAGAAGTTCTATTTTTTCGTATGATGTTTTCATTATTTTCTGTTTAAAATAATTCTTTCGTTACGCCCAATCCAAACAAGGCAAAATCGTATTTTGCAGGATCATTTTCGTCAAATTGTCTAATAACCAAATCTAATTCTTCTACCGTTTTCCAATCATTCTGCGTTCTGGTAATTAGCCCCAATTTTCTAGATATATTCCCCGTGTGTATATCTAAAGGAATTGATAAAAACTTCTGGTCAATATTCTCCCAGATTCCAAAATCTACGCCACGGTTATCATTTCGAACCATCCATCGCAAAAACATAATAATCCTTTTTGAAGACGAATTTTTGTATGGTGAACTTACGTGTTTGTGGGTTCTGTGTTTTTCAATACCTAAAAATTTTTGCCTAAATCTTTCTATGGAATGATAAAAATTGTTTTCATTTTCATGAATTAAAAACAAACTCTCAAGAGTTTCATTTTCCTTATAAATCTGATTAAATTGTTTAATAAAATAAGCAAAATCTTCTCCGTTAAAAGTTCGGTGAATGCTTTTGTCTTTAATACTATCTAAATCTTTTTCAGAATAATTCATCACAAAATCATAAGGAGAATTTCCCATGATGTCGAGTATTTTTTCAGCAGATTTAATAATCGATTTTCTGTTTCCCCAAGAGATGGTTGCCGACAAAAAACCAACAATTTCAATATCCTGCTTCAACGAAAAACGATGTGGAATCTGAACCGGATCATCCTGAATAAAATCAAGATGATTATACACATCATATTTTTCGTCGAGAAAATCTTTTAATTCTGAAAAATTCAAATTCATTCTTTCTTTCAAACTGTTATTTATTAAACCATTAAGAGCATTTAGTTTTTAAGAATGAAATAATTTAGATCTTTTAAGATTCACCAAGGTAAATATTTTAGATTCATTATTAAATTATCTTAATAGCTAAGTTTTATAGTCTTTAAATTTTCACGCACTCCAAAGCTTTTGGAAGATAAGAATTCGGGAAAACAGTTCGCGCCTCATCGGTAAATACTGTCAAATCGCCATATCGGTTTGAAAAATGTCCTAAAATTAATTTTTCAACTTCCGCTTTTTTAGCAATCGTTGCGGCTTCCAGAGCTGTTGAATGTCCCGTGTAATCTGCCATTTCTTTAAGGTCATGCAAGAATGTAGATTCATGATACAAAACCGTTACATTTTTAATAATCGGAATGACTGATTCCAAATATCTTGTATCGCTACAAAACGCATAAGAAACCGACGGCGCCGGAGCTGTTGTAAGAATTTCGTTTTTAAGAACATATCCGTCACTCAAAACAAAATCTTTTCCTGCCTTCAAGTTATGGTAATCGCAGGTCTCAATTTCCGAATATTTGGAAACCTCTTCCATATTAATATGACGCTCTTTTGGCTTTTCTCTAAACAGATATCCATTACAGTAAATCCTATGATCTAAAGGAATCGTAAACACCTCTAGCCTGTTATCTTCGTAGATTTTTTCCGAATAGTCCTTATCAAGCTCATGATATACCAGTTCAAAACCTCGATGTGTTTCGGTAATGGTAAAAATGGTTTCCAGCATTTTTTTAATTCCTTTCGGCCCGTAAACATGCAACGGAGTTTCTCTTCCCAAAAGGCGGAAAGAGGCTATTAAACCTGGTAAACCAAAACAATGATCGCCATGAAGATGCGATATAAAAATATGATTGATTTTTGAAAATCTTGCCTTTGCTTTTCTCAGTTGCACCTGCGTTCCTTCACCACAATCAATTAGAAAACATCTCTCTTCCATTTCCAGAAGCTGAGCTGTAGGTGAAGTATTAATCGTAGGAATCGCCGAGTTAAAGCCTAATATCGTTAAATAAGTACTCAAATCAATAGTTTATTAAAACAAATGTACAATAAAAGGTTGAGCTTAAGGTTGAGACTCAAGTAGAGTCTATCAGTTTTAAAATAAATTTAAAATAAGAAATAAGTTCTTTAAGCCTCAAAGTTTTGCAACCTTAACCTTAACCTTAACCTTAACCTTAACCTAATCTTTCAAAAAATCAAGAAACAAATCTAATGCCTGTTTTCTGTGACTGATTTTATTTTTATCTTCAGGATTCATCTCTGCAAAAGTTATTTCGTATCCTTCAGGCACAAAAATAGGATCATAACCAAAACCTTGATGACCTTTGTTTTCTGTCAATAAATTCCCATGTACTCTGCCGTCAAAATATTGAGCTCCGTTTTCATCGTAATAACATAATACGGTGATGAAATATGCTTTTCTGTTTTCGACATTTTCCATTTCGCTCAAAACTTTTTCGATGTTTTTAGCAAAATCATGGTCTCCTGCATATCTTGCTGAAAAAATCCCAGGTCTTCCGTCTAAAGATTCTACCACCAAACCGCTGTCGTCACCTAAACTTGGAAT